>NZ_JBNCKP010000002.1:0-511819 GCF_049841575.1 Micromonospora sp. DT201
CTGGCTTTACAAGCACCCTGTTGAGTTCTCAAAGAACAACCACACACCGACCAGAAGCCCCACCTCAGTGGAACCCCAACCGGGGCTTTTCGTACCGCGCCCCCGCCGCTCTCGCGCCGGGCACTTTTACTACGTTACCTCACCGTCTCGGCCGTGTCAAACCGTGTGTCCCGGTCTGTCATGCTTCGTTCAGCTTGGCGCCGGCGCACTCACTCAGCGGCGAAGCCGCTGTGTCAGGTCGTCGGATTTGGCAGGCCGGCCGCTGCGGTGTCCCGCAGTCGCGCCCGGTGCCCTGCCGGTCGTGAACCTTACCCGGTCGGCTTCGCCGCACCAAATCCGCCTCGCGGCCGATCCGGCGAGCCCCGCCCGGACCGTGTCTCGCAGGAGTGAAACCCCTGTTTGACCCGGCTGCCTGCCCGTTTCGGTGCCCCAGGACTTTCGTCCCGTTTGCCCCGTTCCGCGCTGGCAGAGAGAAAGTTACGCGTCTGCGGGTTTGATCGTCAAATCCGCAGGACGCGTCCCGCGTCACACTCGCGGCACCGAGCGGTTTGATCCACTCCAGCTCGGCGATCTCGGGGGCTCCCGGCTGGTGCGATACCGCGATATCGCCGACCTGGTGTCGATCAGTGCGCAACGGTCCCGCAGCTGTCTGGCCGCGGGGGAGAGGTCGAGTGTCTGGCCGCGGGAAAGGTCAGGACGCCTGCCGCCGGCGGGCGGCAAACCAGGACCGGATGCCGAGAACACCGACGGTGGTGCCGATGGCCAGGGACGCGGCAATCAACAGCGCGTGCACCCACAGGAAGCTGGTAGCCGCGCCTTCGGCCACGGTGCCGGAGGCCCAGGACCGCGGGTCCTGCCAGATGGCGACCGCGAACCTCGGCCAGATCACCCAGGTCCAGATCCCTACTCCGACCAGGAAGACAGACCACCCTCGCGTAAGCACCATGGCAGCCGAGTATGCCAGCGCGTCTCTTCATCAGGCCGGTCGCGGGCGCGAACCGGGTGGACGACGCCTGGGGCGACCGTCGGGGCGGAGCCTGGTCTTCGTCGATCTGTTTTCAGCGCCAGCGGGGTGGGCACTGCGAAACAGGTCAGCCAAGGACCATTCCCCCGGAGGTGCCCCGTGCAACCCTCGATCTTCAATCCCTGGGCCTGGCGTGATCCGTCCGCCCTCGCGGGCGGGTACACGCAGACCACGCCCTCGGTCACACCGCCGGATGGCCCGGACGGTGGCCATGACGCCCCGGACGCCCCCGGCCCCGGCACGCCTGTCGACCTGGTGGGCTATCACGTGCAGGCGAACGACGGGCGCATCGGCACCATCGACGAGGCGAGCAACGAGGCGGATGCCGGGTACGTGGTCGTGGACACCGGTCCATGGATCTTCGGCCAGAAGGTGCTGCTGCCAGCCGGCACGGTGGCTCACGTGGATCACCAGGAACGCGTCGTGCACGTCGACCGCACTCGCCAGGAGATCAAGGACGCGCCGCCGTTCGATCCGGAGTCAGCCGACCCGGAGTACCGGGAGCGCGTGGGCAACTACTACGCCGACAAGTACCTGCCGCCCCCGGGAGCGACGCCGCGGGTAATGTGAGGCCGTGGTCCGGATAGGCATCTGCACATCGGAGGCGGTCGACATGTTCGTCGGCCTCCCGATCGGTGCTGTGCCCGCGGTCCTGACCAGCTCCGGCGATGGCCGTGAGCAACTCCTGAGCGTCCTCCGTGCCGGTGGTCTGCGGTACCGCGCCGGCGCGCGATGGCGGACGGCTCGCTGAGCCGATCCCGCTGACCGAGAGGGCTGAATCCCTGCTCGGCGCGCGCCCACGCGTTACCCACCTTCCCGCACGAAAGGCACACCACCATGTCCGTCGCACGAATGCTCACCGGCGACCGGCCCACCGGCCGCCTGCACCTCGGCCACTACGTCGGCAGCATCGCCAACCGGGTACGGCTGCACCGGAGCTACGAGAGCTTCTTCATCATCGCCGACCTGCACATGCTCACCACCCGCAACCGCCGCGAGGACATCGACCAGGTCTCCGGCAACGCCCGTGAGATGGTGACCGACATCCTTGCCGCCGGCGTCGACCCGGAACGGGCCACCTTCTACCTCCAGTCGGCCATCCCCGAGGTCGGCGACCTCAACACCCTCCTGCAGAACCTGGTGACCGTCCCCCGGCTGGAGCGGGTGCCGTCGCTCAAGGACATGGCTCGCGACGCTGGCAAGGAGGAGATGCCGTACGGGCTGCTGGGTTACCCGGTGCTCCAGGCGGCGGACATCCTCTGCGTCAAGGGTGAGGTGGTCCCGGTCGGGCGGGACAACGCCGCGCACGTCGAGGTGACCCGGGAGGTCGCCCGGCGGTTCAACCACCTGTACGGTCCAGTGTTCCCGATCCCCGAGCTGATCCCGGCGGACACTCCGAGCCTGGTGGGCACCGACGGCGCGGCCAAGATGAGCAAGAGCCGCGGCAACACGATCGCTCTCTCCGACGACGCCGCCACGGTGCGCCGCAAGGTGCTCGGCATGTACACCGATCCGAACCGGGTGCGGGCCGATGTGCCGGGCAGGGTGGAGGGCAACCCGGTCTTCGCGTACCACGAGGTTTTCAATCCGGACCGGGATGAGGTGGCCGATCTGGCCCAGCGTTACCGGGCCGGCCGGGTCGGTGACGTGGAGGTCAAGGAACGGCTGGTCGTCGCGTTGGAGGGGTTCCTGGCGCCGATCCGGGAGCGCCGGGCCGAGATCGAAGCCGACCGAGGGTTGGTGGACCGGCTGATCGTCGAGGGCACTGAACGGACCCGCCAGGAGGTACGCCAGACCCTGGTCGAGGTGCGGCGGGCGATGGGGCTGACCGGCGCGTACCAGCAGTTGCGGCGACGGGCCGAGCGAAGCCGGCGCCGGACGGAGGCCTCGACCTGAGATGGTATGAACCGGTTGGCCCCTATTCGTGGCGCAGAATGCGAGGATGAAGAGGGTTCTCGGCGTTGGTCCGGTGCCGGCTACGGAGACGCACCGGACCACGACGTTCGAGATCTTCTTCGACCTGGTCTTCGTCTTCGCGCTCACCCGGGTCATCACGTTCATGGCGGGGTCGCCGAGCGCGCTCACCCTGGCCCAGGGGCTACTCCTCCTCCTACTGCTGCTCTACTCCTGGTCGCCGTACATCTGGGTGGGGAACCTGGTCCGCCCGGATGTCGGCCTGGTCCGCGCGGCCACCCTGGTCGCGATGGCGGCGATCTTCGTGGCCGCGCTAGTGCTGCCGAATGCGTGGCAGCAGAGCTCCGAGCTCTTCGACGCGCCACTCACCCTCGCCCTTGCCTACGTGGTCGGCCGGGCCGTGCAGCTCGTGATCCTGTTCTGGGCGAGCACGACGAACCCCCCACTGCGCTCGACGCTGCGGTTCTTCGCCGTGCCGGTGATGTTGGGTTGGATCCCGCTGATCATCGGCGCGCTGCTCGGAGGCGCAGCCCAGACGGTGCTCTGGACGGCCGCGTTTCTGCTGAATATCGGCGGTGCCCGGATCGCATCCACCTTCCGGCCGTGGCAACTGCGCAGTGTGGATCACTTCACCGAGCGGTTCGGGCTGGTGCTCATCATCGCGCTGGGCGAGTCGCTGATCTCTGCCGGTGCCGGCCCAAGGGCGATGGCGCCGGTCGGCTCTACCTTGTTGGCCGCACTGCTCGGCCTCTCCAGCACCGTCTGCCTGTGGTGGCTCTACTTCGATCGACTGGCGCCCGCCGCACGGCAGGCCGTCAGCAACGTGCCGGGTGAGCGGCGGGCCGCGGTGGCAGGCGACGCGTACGGCCTCGGGCACTAGCCACCGAGGCCCGCGAAAAAAACGGGACGCCGTGTCGATATCCCCGGTCTCCGCTCGTCGTCATGCTGTACGGCAACCCGCCGCACCGAGAGGAGCCGAAACGTGAAGTACATGCTGCTGTTCATGAGCCCCGCGAACGACGCAGAGGCCGGCAACGGGTGCACCTTCGAAGACTGGATCCGCTACGACCGGGAGATGAAGGATGCCGGGATCTGGGTTTCCGGGCATCCGTTGCAGGACCTGACCACCTGTACGACGGTGCAGGTCGGCCCGGACGGCGACCGGACGATCACCGACGGGCCGTTCGCCGAGACCCGCGAGGTGCTCGGCGGGTACGACATCATCGACGTGCCGAACCTCGACGTCGCGCTGGACTGGGCGGCCCGCAGCCCAGGCGCCACCGGCAGTGGGTCGGTGCAGGTGCGCCCAGTCGCCGAGATCGAGGTCGAGGTCTGACCGTGGCGGGTCAAGAGGCGGCAGCCGGCTCGGTGGAGGCGGTGTTCCGGGAGGAACACGGCCGGCTGCTCGCCTCACTCGTGCACCGCTTCGGTGACCTCGACCTGGCCGAGGAGGTCGCCTCCGAGGCGATCGAGGCGGCGCTGGTGCACTGGCCGACCGACGGCGTCCCGAGCCGGCCGGGTGCGTGGTTGCTCACCACGGCCCGCCGCCGCGCCGTCGACCGGCTGCGCCGCGACCGGGTGCTGGCGACACGGCTCGCCGTTCTCCGGGCGGAGGCCGAGCGGGCCGATCCCGCCCCACCCGCCGACGCGGAGCGCGACCTGCCTGACGACCGGTTGGCGCTCTTCTTCACCTGCGCACATCCGGCCCTGGCCGCGCAGGACCGGGGTGCGTTGACCCTGCGATTTCTGGCGGGCCTCACCACGAACGAGGTCGCGCGGGCCTTCCTGGTGCCACCCGCGACCATGGCCCAGCGACTCGTCCGGGCCAAGCGGAAGATCCGCGACGCCCGCATCCCGTTCCGGGTGCCGGGTGCCGACGAGCTGCCCGACCGTCTGCCCACGGTGCTCCAGGCCATCTACTCGGTCTTCACCGAGGGGTACGCCGCCAGCTCCGGACCCGATCTCCAACGGATCGACCTCGCCGAGGAGGCCATCCGGCTGGCCCGGATCCTGCGCCGGCTGCTGCCCGCCGAACGGGAGGTCGCTGGTCTGCTCGGGTTGCTGCTGCTGATCCACGCTCGGCGTGCCGCTCGTACCGGGCCGGACGGTGCGGTGGTCCTCCTCGACGACCAGGACCGCGAACGCTGGGACCACGCGATGATCGACGAGGGGCGTGTGCTGGTGCTTGTCGCGTTGACCGGCCCGGCACCCGGGCCGTACGGAGTGCAGGCCGCCATCGCCGCGCTGCACGATGAGGCCGCCGACGTGGCCAGCACCGACTGGCCGCAGGTGGTGGCGCTCTACGACGTGCTGCTCGGCATGGTCCCCTCACCGGTGGTGGCGCTGAACCGCGCCGCCGCCGTGGCCATGCGGGACGGGCCGGACGCCGGGCTCGCCCTGCTGGACGAGTTGGCCGATGATCCGCGTCTGCGTGGCTACCACCTCTATCCAGCGACCAGGGCGGACCTGCTGCGCCGGCTCGGCCGGTACGACGAGGCCGCGGCGGCGTACCGCGGCGCGTTGGCGCTGGTCGGGACCGAGCCGGAACGGGCGCACCTGCTGCGCCGGTTGGCGTCCGTCACCACCGACTGAGCGGATCCGTCGGTCGCGACCGGCCCGCTGTACCCTGCTCGGGTGAGTCTGCCTCTGCCATCCGGTGAGTTCGCGGCGTACCTGTTCGACTGCGACGGCACCATCGTCGACTCGATGCCGCTGCACTATCTGGCCTGGCAGCGTGCCTTGGACGAGTGGGGCTGCGAGTTTCCGGAGGACCTCTTCTACGCGTGGGGTGGGCGGCCGACCGCCGACATCATCGTCGACCTGAACGAGCAGCACGGCCTGGCCATGCCGGTGGCGACAGTGGTCGAGCGCCGGGAGAGCTACTACCAGGAGTTGCTGCCGCAACTCGCCGCCGTGCCCGATGTGCTGGCGCACATCCACGACGCGCACCGACGGGTCCCGTTCGCCGTCGTCTCCGGCAGCACCCGGGCCTCGGTCACCGCCTCCCTCGACGCGCTCGGTCTGCTGGACCGGTTCGACGTGCTGGTCTGCGCCGACGACTACACCCGCGCAAAGCCCGACCCGGAGGCGTTCCTGCTCGCGGCGCAGCACCTCGGCGTACCCCCGGCGTCCTGCCTGGTCTTCGAGGACACCGACCTCGGCATCCAGGCCGCGACCGCGGCCGGCATGGCATCGGTACGCGTGCCGCAACAGCGCTCGCGCTGAGTCTCAGCCGACCGTCAGCAGCAGCTTGCCCGGGTAGGACGTCTGCAGGCGCTTGTGCGCCTCCCGCACCTTGCCGAGCGGGAACTTCTCCGCGACGTGCACCACGAACGGGCCCGCCTCGATGAGTTCGTTGAGGCGCTGCAACTGTCCAGGGTTCGCCACGCCGTCGTACGCCCGGACCACGACGCCCGGCCGCTCGCGTGGCTCCGGCCGCACACCGTGGGCGTACGCGACGATTCCGCCGTCGACGAGCGCCTCGGTGAGCCGGTCCAACGTCTCACCGGCGGCCATCGCCAGGATGGCGGGCACTCCGGCAGGCGCCGCGTCCCGGATCCGGGCGAGCACGTCGGTCATGTCGCCGTGGCCGTCGAGGGACACGTCGGCGCCGAGGCGGGTCACCAGGGCGACGCCGTCCGCACCCGAGGCGACGGCGATCACGTTCAGCCCCTGCCGCTTGGCCAACTGCACCGCCAGGTGACCCTGGCCGCCGCTCGCCCCGAAGATCAGCACCCAGTCGCCAGCCGACAGGCTGATGGTGTCGAGCCCGGCCAGCGCGGTCAGCGCGTCGGTCGGCATCGCACCGGCATGCTCGGCCGGAACACCGTCGGGCAGCTTCGCCGCGTACTCCGCCTTGACGGCCGCGTACTCGGCGTAGAAGCCGCCCTTCGGCCGGGTGGTGGCGGAGACGTAGACAAGGTCGCCCACCACGAAGCCGGTCACCTTGCTGCCGGCTGCGATGACGGTTCCGGCACCGTCGGAGCCGGGCACGATCGGGAGGGTCGAGCCCTCGGGCACCAGCTCGCCCTGTCGCTCGTACGCGTCCCACACCCCCACCCCGGCGCTCAAGACCTTGATCAGCACCTCGTCGGCGGCGACCTGTGGGATCGGCAGCTTCCGCAGGGTGATCACCTCCGGCCCACCGAACTCGTCGAAGGCCGCGGCCTGCATCCGCTCTGGCACATCCCCGTCAACCATGTGGATTCCCCCTTTGTGCCGGCGTCACCGTCGCAGCATGCCGGCTCGGGGACAGGCGTGGTCCGGAGCTGAGTGCCGTTCACCCACAAGGGCGACCGCCCACGGCCGCAACCAGCGGCGCTGACCGGAGCCGCGATCAGGACGTCTGCGGCTCCTGACCACGCAGCGCCTGCTCGACGGCGTCGCGTACGCGGGCGTCCTCGCGGGCCTTGCGCTGCGTCCGGTTGCGGCGCCGGTACAGGAACGCCCCGACGAGCACGGCGATCAGCACGACGAGCACCAGCACGAACGTCCACGGGAGGGCCCAGCCGTGAGCGGTGACCTGGATCGCCGTGAGCGGGGTGGTGGAGCCCGAGGCATCGTTGAGCAGGGGTGTGAGGGTCGCGGTCGCGGCCAGCGAGACGACGGGGGCCACACCGTGTACGGGTACCGTCACGTTCCAGCTCTCACCCGGCAGCAGCTCCGGCGGCGCGGCGATGTCCTTGGCTCGCACCCGCAGCAGACCGAACGGACCCGAGACCGACACCGCCTGCTGCGCGGACAGGGCGGCGTTGCCGACGTTGTGGATCTTGTACGTGATGGTGGCGTCACCCTTGCTGAACGGGTTGGACGGGCCGGCGTACTTCACGTGGAGGTCCTCGATCGCGAGGTTCGGCTTCAGCTCACCGCCAACCCGCATCTTGATCCGGATACCGAGGCGCCGGTCGACGTTGACGCCCTCGGCCTGGTCGGCCTGGGTCAGCGTGGTGAGGATGCCGCCGACGTAGTCGCCAGGCGTGGCGTTGTCCGGGACGCTGACCTTGAAGGGGACCTGCGCGGTCTTCCCGGGCTGGACCACGACGCTGCCGGCGTTCGCCTTCACCCAGGCGCCGATCGCCACGGACTTCTTGTCCTTGGTGAGGAGGTCGAGCTGGCCGGCGTCGGTCGTGAAACCGTCGGCGGCGTACACGGCCAGGGTCAGCGGCGCCGTGCCGCGGTTGGCCACGACCATGGCGTCTTCGACAGAGCCACCTGGGTTGACGTTGTAGCTGTAACTGGACCGAGCTTCGCCGTAGCTGTTGGAGGCCGTCCGGACCGTCCAGGCGACGTTGCCGTCTGCCGCGTGGGCGGGGCCGGCACCGACGCCCGCGGCCGCGACGGCGGCGAGCAGGGACAGTGCGGTCGTACGAACGAGTACGGCGGTCTTGGTCTTCCAGCGCGTCACGGACGGTTGCCTTTCGGATCCTTGAGGTGATCTTGGGAGGGTTGCAAATGGGTGGCGGGGTAGGCACCCGAAGGTGCCTACCCCGCCCGATGGAACCGTTCGGTCAGCTGCTCAGCGCAGTGATCGTGAGGGTGGTGCGGTAGCTACCCATCGCGATGCTGTCCGGGATCTTCAGATCCAGGTCAGCACCGAGCCGGGCGCCGCCCCGCGGGTGACCCTGCACGGCCGCGGCGAGGCCGCTGGAGACCGAGAGGCCCTTGCCCTGGTCGTCGAAGGACGACAGGACCGGGGCACCAGCCTCGGCACCCGCGCCACCGTCGAGCACGTACGGGGTCCAGCCCAGGTAGGAGCCGGAGAACTTCTTGTCGGCGTCCTGGAAGTCGCCGACGTTGGCCGAGATCGACCACGGGGCGAGCGAGCGCCGGCTGTCCGTCACGAGGAGCGGGTTGATCTTGCCGGTCGCCCCGAAGGAGGTGCCGTTGCGCTCCTGAGCGGTGCCCAGGTTGACCAGGCCGTTGTAGCCGTCGATCGTCCAGCCGAACTCACCCGGAGCCGGGTTCGGCACGTTGACCTGGATGGCCTGACCGTCACCGTGGTACGGGTGGATGGTCGTGCTGTCGACGATCGAGCCGACCGGCTGACCGTCCGCGGTGTTGGTGCAGGAGCTGCCGTTCTCGACGGACGCGTTCGGCGCCGCGCAGGTGCCGCTGCGGAGGTTCTCGAGCACCAGCTTGTCGGCCTTGACCGACACCTTGACGTAGCTGCGGACGTGCTCCTGGTTCTCCACCGAGTTGAACCAGTAGTTGCTCGGGTTCAGCGGGTCCGGGCCGAGGCCGGCAGGACCGGTGCCGGTGGTGCCCGGCTTCTTGATGTCGTAGTACTTCGAGCCAGAGGCCGAGTTGGCCGTCACGTAGATGACGCCGCCCGGGCCGGGGAACACGTCGGCAGCACCGGGCTGCTCGGCCGGGTTCTCCTTCTGGCCGTTCTTGATCGAGTAGCTACGGGTGTAGACGTGGTCGTGCCCCTGCAGCACCATGTCGATGCCGAGGTCGGAGAACGCCGTCGTGAAGTCCTTCCGACGGTTCGCGTTGTCCCCGTCGGTGGAGTGGGTCGCTGCCGAGTAGATGGAGTGGTGGTAGACCAGCACCTTCCACTTGGCCTCGTTGCCGTGCTTGTTGACGACGTCGGTGACGTACGAGACGTGGGCGGCGTCGCCGCCGGCAGAGCCATCCGCCGGGTTGACGTAGCTGTTGCTGTTCAGGTCGATGAACAGCACGTCCTTGTAGATGTACCAGAAGTCGCCGCCGGAGCGGGTCGCCTGGTCACCGGTGTAGTACTGGGCCGAGCGGTCGGTGTTCGGCGTGAAGTGGTGCTGCTCCCAGGACTTGCCGCCGACATCGTGGTTACCGATGGTGGCACCCAGGGGGTACTGACGCAGCTGGTCGGGGGCCAGGAACGAGTCCCACTGGCTCTCGTCGTTGGCGCTCTCGACGTGGTCACCAGCGGAGACCAGCAGCTCGGTGTTCGGGTTGGCCGCGGTGGCAACCTTCAGCGTCTCCGCCCAGCCGGCCTGGTCCTTCAGCCGGTCACCGGAGGCACCGATCTGCGGGTCGCCGAAGAACAGGAAGTCGTAGTCGCCCTCGAAGGACCGCGTCTTGAAGGAGTACGCCGGGGACCAGCTGCCCTCGGCGCCAACCCGGTACGAGTACGTCGTGTTCTCGCGCAGGTCGCTGATCGTGGCGTGCCGGTTGAAGCCGGTGGTGGAGGTGTTCGCCGCACCAACGGCCTCGAAGCTGACCGCGCTGGCCGGGAACTCGCCGTTGACGATCTCGGCGGTCGGGGCGAGCTGGATCTTCTGCGCGGTGTCGGCGGAGGAGTACCAGGTCACGATGCGCTGGGTCTCGTTGGCACCGACGCCGAGGACCACACCGGTGATCGCGGTGGACTCGGCTGCACTCGCGGTGGTCATCAGACCACTACCGAGGGCCCCGCCCATTCCGAGGAACCCGGCTACGACCCCGGCGACCAGGCGCCGCCGCACGAGCCCGGGGGCCCGTGTCGAGGTGCTCAATGTCATCGACATTGTTCCCTTTTCAAATAGAGAAATGGATTGTGACTTCACCCGACGCTGGGGAAGTGCTTCCACGCTTTCGTTGCCCGATGAACCAATCATGAACGCGATCTTGCGAAATACTGCACTTCGCAAACTACTTAGCCCTACTCAGGACCCAGAAACGCGCTGCACGAACCAGACCAACCCCATAATGGACACGGCTGCTGAAACGGCGCCGGTAGCCCAGAGACCAGCTTTCGGCGCACGGCGGCGCAGCACGATCAGCAGCGGGAAGACGATGGCAATAATCGTCAACTGAACGGTCTCGATGCCGACGTTGAACACCAGCAGCGACCACAACAGGGTCCAGGACCACGCCTCGTCGATGCCCAGCGCGCCGGCGAAGCCCAGCCCATGCACCAGGCCGAAGCAGAACACCACGCCGAGGCGGATCCAGCCGGCTCGATCCAGGCTGAAGTGACCCTGCCCCGTCGTCTCCAGGTCGGTCGCGTGCCCACCGCGCCGCCAGATCCCCCACAGGTGCCAGCCCGCGACCACGGCAATCGACAACGCGATGATCGGCTCCACGATCGCCCCCGGCACCTCGACCAGGCCAAGTGCCGCGAGCATGAACGTCACCGAGTGCGCCAGGGTGAAGCTGGTGGCCGCGAGCACGATCTCGCGAAGGCGCCGCGACCCGGCGATGAGCGCCAGCAGGAACAGGATGTGGTCGATCCCGGTCAGCAGATGCTCGGCGCCCAGCAGAAAGAACTCACCGAACCGCTCGTACCAGGCCTGCCCGGTCGAGAAGGAGGGGTTGGCGGAGTCGAGAGCCGCGCTGCCCGAACGGCCGTCGATCTCGTAGGTGACGATCGTCTTGGTGCCCTTGACGTAACCCTCGTCATCAGGGAAGAGACCGCTGCGCACCTCGTGGTCGGCGACCCGCTCGGGGCAGGTCCAGTCCAGCAGCAGAGTCGCGTACGGCACGCCGTCGCGCTCGCCCATCGTCGCGTCGCCCACCTGGGTCGGCCGGCAGTCCGCGCTCCGCGCGCGCACCGAGAATCGGTCGGAGACATACGTGAGGACCGTCGAAGCGTGACCCTTCAATGCTGCGGCCTGAGCGTCGGCGTCACCCGCCTCAAATGCGGCAGTTCCCGCCTGGAAGAGCGGATCATCGTGACCGGAGTCGGCGGCTGACACGATGAGGAGGTCGTATTCGAGCTCCAACGCCGTGCGAATGTGACCCTCGTCTCCCGCGGAGATTTTCGCGTAGACAGTCGACGAAAAGCCGTGCGCGGACGCCGTTCCGACGCCCAAAAACGGGATCACCGCCGCGGCGATCCCGACAGCGATGACGATAACGGTACGGCGAACGCGCCCTAACATGCGACTCCCTCGGTTGGCCAGTGCACGTTGCACGTCGCGGGTGAACGTCAGACCCCGCACCGACGAACCGCCGGAAAACAAAGACTCGGCGCGACCGCCCACAGATAATCGCCGGCCCGAAGTGCGATAGGAATACAAAGAACTACGCGCACTTTCCGCCACCACTCGGAGGACGATCACCTTGCGCCCCCCGCTTCGGGCCGTTGCCATGCTGGCCGCGACCGCCGCGCTGATCACCGGATGCAACTCCGGAGACGACTGGTCACAGCCGCACCCCAAGCCCGCCGCCATCGGGACTCTCGGCCCAGGTTTCGTCGATCCCTCCACCACACCCGCTCCGGAGGCGACGATCACGCCGCAGCCCGACTCGTGGGCCGGTGTCCACCCGCCGAAGGACTACCGGGTGGTGCTGCTCACGATCGGCGACGACGCCCCGACGAAGGCGCTCGTGACGGCGGTCAAGGACTGGGCCGACGACGAGCACGTCGACCTCAGGACGATCGTCGTCGGTGACGCGCAGGACGCCCTTCCCAGCATCACCAAGGCGAGAGAGATGCGCCCGGACCTCATCGTCAGTGCGGGCAACGACCTCATCGACCCCCTCGCGCTGGTCACCCCGAACCACCTGGACGAGCAGTTTCTCGTGGTGGGCGCGGAGCTGGCCGAGCCCACCCACAACGTCACCTCGGTCGACTGGGACGGCGCGTCATTCCGCGGGGAAGGGCTCGGCATGTCCTCGACGTACGACCCGAACTCGTTCACGGCCGAGCGCTGCGGGGCGGCCATCAGGGCGGGCGTGGCGGCCGTGCTCAACGACCTGACCGGAATCGTGCTCTGGCTCTGACGATCGGGGCTGTCCGTCGCGGAGCCGACCGGACCCGGTGCGGAGGCGTGCGACCTCCACACCGGGCCTGAGGGGTTAGGCACCGGTGACCGAGGACACGGTGCGCTGACTCGTCTGGCAGGGTGGAATCAGATGTGTGGGCGGAGCAGGATCGGCGAGGGACGTCGTGAAGTGCACTCTGCCTACCGGTGATCCTGCTTCCTCCACCGCTGGCACCGATCCCACACCTGACGCACCTCTGCAGGCGACGGCAGCCCATCGACAGCGATGGGCAGTGGAGACGATGGCTGTCGCAGCGGACGACCAGGTGTTGGAAATCGGCTGCGGTCGGGGGGCTGCCGTCTCCCTCGTCGCCAGCCGACTCACGACCGGCCGAATCGTCGCGATCGACCGAGCAGCGGCGATGGTGCGGCTCGCGACCGAACGGAACCTGAGCCACATCGACGCCGGCAGAGCTGAGATTCGATGTGCCAGATTCGAGTCGGCCGACCTCCCGGCTCACCGTTTCACCAAGATCTTCGCGGTGAACGTCAGCCTGTTCTGGCTTGGCGACGCGACCCAGCCGATCGATCGGATGCGGAGCCTGCTGGCACCGGGAGGGCGGCTCTACGTGTTCGGCGAGCGGCCCACAGCCGCACACGCCACAGCAAACCTGACCGCGACGAAGCTGCTACTCGAGGCCCGCGGGTTCGCCACAACCAGATCGAGCGCCATTCGCGGTCAGGGCCAGGTGCTCACCTGCGTCAGCGGCACACCGATCGAGTGACGCTGCCTGCTGGCATCGTGCACTCCCATCGTGAGCCGGGCGGGCCCGGCTGGTGCGCCGAGCCCGCCCGTTTCAGTTCCGCTCGACCGTGATCTCACCCGTCTCGGTGGATCACCCGCGTCGGACCTGGGTGGTGCCTTTAGCGTTGCAGGGTCAGCAGACCCGGCCGGTACGGCAGGAGCCCGTAGTCGACGCCGTCGGAGCTGGGGGAACGACCCTGGTAGAGCAACTGCAGGTTGCAGGCGTTGACCGTCATCGTCTGGTCGGCGCTGGTCCGCAGCAGCTCACCGTGGCTGATGTCGTTGGTCCAGGTGGCACCGCTGTTGACCTTGCCCGCGAACGGGTTGCTCTGGGTCGCGGCCTGCGGCGTCCACGAACCGTTCAGGCTGGTGGCCGTGAACGAGCGGAAGTAGCGGCCCGTCGAGCCGATCGCCTCGACGATCATGAGGTACTTGTTCAGACCCTGCAGCTTGTAGACCTGCACGGCCTCGAACAGGTTGTTCGTCGTGTCACTCATGATGGTCGTGTAGCTGCTGCCGAAGTTGCCGGGGAAGTTGCCGATCGGCATGCTTGCCCGGTAGATCTTGCCGTTGTCGCCGGCGAAGAAGAGGTACATGTTCGTACCGTCACCGATGATCGTCTGGTCGATCGGCCCGGTGCCCGAACCCGTGATGCTTCCGGTGAACAGCGGCTGCGCCGCCGACCAGCCATTCGCGTTGGTCGGGTTGGTCGAGGTCCGGTAGGAGAAGGCAGTCCCACCCCACTGGTAGGTGAGCACCCAGATGTTCTTCGGCGCGAAGTAGAACAACGACGGCGCGACGGTCCCCGAGTTCATCCCGGTCTGGGTTGCCGATGCCATCTGCGAGTAGTTCGAGAAGAGGCTGAAGTTCATCGAGCCCCAGCTGCTCCCGAAGTCGTGCGTGGTGGCGTAGACCAACTGCTGGCCGTTGTAGGGGGCCACGGTGAAGTCCTTGAGCGACACCCACCCCGACTTCGGGGTCGCCAGCTGGCCCGTCGACGACCAGCGGTACGTCGAGGGAAGGTCGCAGGTGCCACCCGGCGGCGGCGTCGTCGGCGGCGTCGTGGGGTTGCCCCCGCCGTCGACGCGGACGAACTGCCACTGCTGGTTGGTGCCGTTCCAGTCGGCGTACTGCACGATGTTGCCGCCGTCGGCAGTCGAGGCGCCCTGCACCTCCATCACCTTGTTGCTGTTGCGGTTGATCAACCGGACGTACCCGCTGTCCGAGTCGGCCAACCGGAACTGCTGGTTGGTGCCGTTGTTGTCGGACCACTGCACGATCGCCCCGCCGTCGGCGGTCGAGCGGCCCGAGACGTCCAGCACCTTGCCCGACAACCGCGACTTCACCCGGTAGTAGCCGCCTCCGGAGTCCACGAACTGCCACTGCTGCTGGTTGCCGTTGTTGCGCGTCCACTGGGTGATCCGGGCGCCGTCATTCGTGGCCAGGTTGTACACGTCCAGGGCCTTGCCGCTGTTGCGGTTGATCAACACGTACCACGCGCTCGTGTCGACAGTCGCTGCGGCGGCTGGCGACGACACCACGGCTACGGCAGCACCGCCGACCGCCACCGCCGCCACGCCAGCGGCGAAAACCCGCATCAACCACCCGCGCCGTCGCGGGGGTGCGATCGATGGAGACCTATCGAGGGCAGACATGATCCTCCTTCAGAGACCAAGAGCCGAACGGTCTGCCCGAAGATGGGCGCACCGCGACGCGTGTCCGGGAGCATGCTTCGAGCACGTTAGCGCTAACAACATGTCCGCATGCCCTGGCGCACGCCTGATTCGAGGTCGACGAAGCAGGCTCGCCCGGTAAGCCAAGGGTGTCGTCGTCCTTAGCCATCGACTGTGAGCGATAACATGCCGTTCGTCAAGACGTAACGTGCTGGGAACATCGACCGATGACGCAGTGCGGCCATGATCGAGTCACTACCCCCGCAGACCATCACCCCGCCCACCGGCGCAGGACTTCGGCTGACTACTTGGGGCTACCGTTCGTGGGCGCTAACATCGACGACTCGCCATGGATATCAAGCCTGATCTTCCCGCCGCGCACATCCCCGGGCTTCCACCAACCCCGGGTCGCTTCTGGCTGCGTGCGGCGGTACTCGTCCCCTTCGACGCCTCGCCCGCGGGTGGTAACGCATCGCCTGCGCCCCAGAGCTGCGGACCGACGCCGGGTGCCCACGGTTCAAGCCTTGCCCAACGTGAGCGGTGGCAAAGAACATTGACCCATGGACGCGGATGTGGTGGTTGCCGGAGGTGGACCGGTCGGAGCGGTGCTCGCCGCACTGCTCGGCGACGAAACCGTACGCCGGGCAGATCGCCCGCCGCCCATGACCGCCGCGAGGGGTGCGATCGTTCATGCCCCCTGCTGACCATTGCCGTCGACCGCCGGGTTTTGTATCGTCCCGCCCGTGACGCGCTCCGACTGGTCAGACGTACGCGAACGGCTTGCGCGGCTGGCCGCTGCGCCCGGTTCCCCTGATGTCTCTGGTTCTTTGGCTCACCGTTGGGAGCTTGAGCCGCCATTGAGGGCCGAGGAACTGGCTGAGGCGGAGACACAACTCCAACTGGAACTGCCCAGCGAGTACCGCTCCTTTCTGCTGGAGGCGGGGCGAGGCGGTGCAGGGCCAGCCTACGGGCTCTTTCCGATGCGTCGTCTGGACGGACGGTGGCAGTGGGAGGGTGACGGTGCGGATCTGACCGACCGGGACACGCTCAAGGTGGCTTTTCCACACGTCGAGGCGTTCAACCCTGCCGACGGTCTACCCGATCCGCCCGACGAGGAAGACTACGACTCGCACGAGGAGTTCAACGCGGCTGAGGACGCTTACTGGGAACAGCACGACGCCGCCGTCTTCAAGCCTGAGCATTCGGTTGGCCTGCTGTACCTGTGTCATCTTGGCTGTGCGCTGCGAGAGGCTCTCGTCATCAGCGGTCCGGCGCGCGGGCAGATGTGGGCGGACGACACGGCCGAAGATGGTGGTTTCCGGCCGCTCCGCGACGACGACGGGACAACGCTCGGGTTCGGCCGTTGGTATCGACGCTGGCTGGAAGCGGCCGAAGGCCAGGTGTCACACGTTCTCCACGCATAGCAGAGGGTCTGCGAACCGGCTCATTGACAGGAATCCACAACCGCAACGATTCAAGCTACGAAAATCCCTTACGGCTGTACCGCTCGGCCCGCTGGGCTCGGTACTCGGCTAGCAGCTCCGCAGCCTCGTCCAGCCGGGGGCAGCCCTCCGACGTGCACCGCCCGCAGGTGCCCTTTTCGTGGTAGCTCATGCAGTACGAGGCCTGCTCGACGCAGAACGGGACCTTGCTAAGGATCTTCTCGACGCTCACCACTCCCCCTCCCTCTGGGTAGCGCCGAAAGACTTCGTTTTGTCGCGCCAAAACCTCTCGGACGGCTGCCGGGCTCAGAGCTCCGGAACGGTTGGCCCCATCTTGGCGTGAGCGAGGTTGCGGTTTCTATCACCGCTTGAGATGACGCCCCCGGCTCCCGCACGGAACTCCGGTCGTACTTCTTGCGCTTCCGGAGGTTGTCGGTCCGGATTGTCGACGTCGCTACGTAGCCTCAGGAGGGAACCTCGGCAGCTTGAAGACGGAGGAGGCCATGGCGTTGCGGTTCGAGCATCGCGACACCGAGATCGACGTGAGCCTCGTCGACCGCGTGTGGCGCACCCGCTCTGACGCGGAGGAGACGATGACGTCCGCAGCACGCACCTGCTGGCATCTGATCCTCTCGCGGGCGCAGGGACGCCTACTCGCCAGCCTGCGCGGGCCGGAAACGAGGGCGACTACGGCACCGGTCCCGCCGGGCACCGAATTCCTCGGGGTCCGGTTCGCATTCGGCGCGGTTCTTCGGCCGCATCCTGCAGCCTCGATCGTCGATGGGTACGTGCCGTTCCCAGTGACGGAATCGGGCAGGATCGTCATCGGCGGCGAAAGCTGGGAGGCGCCGACGTTCGAGAACGTCGAGCACTTCGTCCGGCGATTGCAGGACGCGGGTCTGCTGGTGCGATCGCATCTCGGGAACCAAGAGCAAATCGCCGAGCATCCCGAAGCCAGCCCGACCGAGCGAACCCTGCAGCGTCGCTACCGAGCGATCATTGGACTATCGCAAACCGCTGTAAGGCAGATCGACCGCGCGAACGCCGCAGCCACGATGCTGCGCGACGGCCTTGACTGGCGCCCAGTCGTCGAGACGTTGGGGTACTTCGACCAAGCCCACCTCGCGCATACGCTGCGTCGCTACGTCGGGTGCACCGCACGCGAGCTGCAGGCGGGCCACTTTGCCGCGATGTCGTTCCTGTACAAGACCCACCCTGGGCCCGGCAGCTAGCGTCCGTCTGCCAGCCAGCCCTGGCCGGCTGTCCGCAACCAGAACTTTGAGGAAAACCGTGCTACTCAGCGTCAACGTCTTCGTCAGTCTCGACGGCGTCATGCAAGGACCCGGAAATCCCGACGAGGACCGCTCCGGCGGCTTCGACCGCGGCGGCTGGCTCGTTCCGCACGCCTCGACGCACACCAACGAAGTCGTCGAGAGCTGGTTCCGTGAGGCCGACGCGTTCCTCTTCGGCCGCACCAGCTTCGGCCTGCTCGGCGGGTACTGGCCGAAGGTCACCGAGCCTGACAACCTGATTGCCACCAAGCTCAACACGCTGCCAAAGTATGTCGTCAGCTCTACGCTGACCGACGATGAAGCCGATTGGAGCCCGACGACGGTCCTACGCGGTGACCCGGCTGACGAGGTACGCCGCCTCAAGGAGCTTCCCGGCAAGGAACTCCAGGTTCACGGAAGCTGGAAACTCGTGCAGACGCTGCACCAGGCAGGACTCGTCGATGTCTACCGGCTACTCCAGTACCCGGTCATCGTCGGCACGGGAAAGCGCCTGTTCCCGGACGGATCGACGCCCGCCACGTTCGCAACCGTCGAAGAGAGCTCGCGCGTACTGCCCGGCGGCGTCGTCTCGCTGACCCTCAACCCCACGAGCCTCGGCGCGATCTCCGCAGGCGCGTACGCGATCGACGAAGGACGCTCGGCGACGGTCCTCGACTGACAACGGTGCCCGACCGGCTTCGAGGCCAGGACCCGGTCCGGCCGGTCCTGGGGCGGCCCATGACCAGGCGGGATGAACTGCGGGCTGTCACCGCGCTCACCGCCGGTCAGCACCATGGCGAGAGACTTCTGTCCCTACTCATAGGCCAGGTGCAGCTTCGTGGTCAACCCGCCGCCGGACCGGCCGAGGGCGTGATCAGCAGGCTCGACGGTGACGCCCCGCGCCTGACGGTTGCGTCTCACCAGATGCTTGACATGATCGCGTGGCCATAGTCGATAGCGCGCACAAGGGCGCCGGAGGGAAGAACCGATGGAATACCTGCCGCGGTGGCTGACGTCCGAGTCGTGGGTTGAGACGGGAGCGATGCAACTGGGCCAGAACGTGCAGGGCTCGGTGGCCGACTGGCCTGGGCAGGTGCGTGCAGCCCTTCAGATCGGGCGCGAGTACGGTCTGCCCGCCGAGGTGGACGGGATGTTCTACCCCAGCACACACGGCGCACCTTTCACCCAAACGGTCGCGGCGACGAGCGAACGCTTCTGGCGGCTCGGCCAGCACGACTCTCAGATCGGCGACGAGTACGTGTTCGAGTACGTACTCGACAGCAATGGCCAGGTCGTGCTCCTGGACCCGTCCCTCCCGGCGCCCCGGTTCGTCAACTCCTCCCTGATCGCGTTCCTCGACGCGCTCGCCGCATGGGACTACCGGAACCAACACCTCGACGACTTCGACGAGTTGGAACCGGACGACGATGACGAGGACGACGACCCGGCGGAAGAGGCACGAGTGGCCTTCGGGGCTGCAATCGCAGAGCAGCTGCGCCAACAGGACCCGGTCGCGTTCGACGACGACACCTGGTGGTCGAGGGTGTACGAGGAAGTCGAGCTCGACGCCATTTGAGTCGGTCCGTTCAGTAGCCGATCAGACGACCGAACGATCGAGGCGAGATGACAACTTTGGGGCGAGGGAACTAGGCCAACCGCCAAGCATCCGGTGGGACGGAACTGTCAGGCATGGGGTGGGACTAGGCAATCACCGGTAGCGCCCCGGGGGCCGACCGATCCAAGGTGCTCGCCCCGTCGACTCTTCGCAACCTCGTCGGGCTGCTTCGGTCTGTCTACGCGGCTGCGGTGCTGGATCGGCTTGTGGGCCGCTCTCCCGTGGTGAGAGTTAGCCTGCCGTCAGCCCACCGGAGAACGCATCGTGCCACTCACCGTCGACCAGGTGCGCGCCCTGGCCGCCGCGATGCCCGCCCGCAACCGTGCCATGGTGATCGTGCAAGCCGGCCTCAGGCTAACTGCTCGCACTGCGCGTCCAGGACGTCGACCACACGTCCCGGACAGCTCGGATCGAATGGCAGTTCGCGCCACAATCCAAGGTGCGCACCGAGCCAAAGACCGGCCGCTCGCGCCGAACCATTCCGCTACCCCAGGTCGTGGCGACCGCCATCCGCGAGCACTCGGCGCAGTTTCCGCCGGCCGCCGACGGCACCATCTTCACCACCCGCTTCGCCGGCCCGTACCGGCACGACTACTACGGCTCGCTGATCTTCTCAGCGGCCGTCGAGCGGGCCGAGTTGTTAGGCGACTGCTTCTCCATCGCTGGGCCGGAGACGGTTCCACTGCGGGTCGAAGCAGATCAACCCTCGTTCTGCCGCCATCCCGGCCGCCTCGGCCGACACCTCCTCGCACATGCTGTACCGCATGGCGAAGTAGATGATGGGCCCAGAGGCGTTACCGATCATGGGACCATCCGACCACGGGCTGACGTCCTCCTCGTCCTCGGTCATGTCGATCCATCGCTCTAGGAGCGCACGGACGTAAGCCTGGATACGCGGTGTCGGAGGTGTCTCATCCTCCGTGTCGATGTACGTGCGGTACAACTGCTGGAAGACCCGACCGCCCTCGCCATCGCCTGTGGGCTCGTCGCCCTCCCACACCGCCAAGTCGTAAGTCACCCGGGCTGCACCAAGCCCGAAGGGCGGTACTTCCTCCAACGGTGGAAACCAGCCGAGGCCACGGCTGCGCCGATCGCGCCGAGTATCGCCTCGTTGAAGGGCCCGGGCTGCCCGACGTATCCCATGGCGACCATGAGTCCGGTCCCTGCCATCATCACGCCCGCGGCCAGCAACGCAACACAGGGGAGTAGGCGGGCACACACCCCGTCAGTAAAGCAGGCCATCACAACCTGCGCTGCGAGCTGCCGCCGGCCTTCAAGCACACGGTTGAGAAATTCTCGGCCCGGTGCGCCGAGCAGCCTCGCTGCCTGCCAACAATGCTGGACACGCACGCCACCTGCCGGCGGACCATGACCGTGCTTGCCCGTCAGCGCCCGCGAGATCGGGCACGTACCGGGCATGGCCGCAGCTCGTCCGTCTTGCCAAAGCTCTGTCGCGGGTGACCCGGCCGGGGTGCTGCAGCGGTTGCGGGTCAGTGGCGGTGACGGGATGACGCCTCTGGTGCGGTGGTCCCGGTGACCTCGGCGGTCGGGTCGCTGAGCGGCACCGGACCGGGTCGCTGCGACGAGCCGCTCCACGGCGGCGCTGCGCCGCTTGTAGACACCCCAGAGGGCAAGCCGCTGCGCTCGGCGTACGCGGCGAGGCTGACGTCCTCTAGGAACGTCCCGCCGATAAGCTCCGCCTCGGCGACGGTGATCACCCCGAGGCGCACCGCGCGGACCAAAACCAGGTCCGGGTGGCCGTACGGGGTAGGTGGGAGCGCCGAGCCGTGCGCGAAGTTCGCCTCCCCCGACGCGGCCGGCTCCTGCCCGCGCAGCGCTGTACGAGCACGGAGAACGCCGAGTTGGGCAACGCGTTCACGATGCGGGCCCGACATTCGTTGAACTCCTGCGCAAATCAGTGATTTCGCCTGTAGATAGCTTCGTGGCCGATATATTGCGGGGGTGGACATGCCACTGCGGGAACCCACCTTCCTGATTCTGGCCGCGTTGGCCGGTGAGCCGCTGCACGGTTACGGCATCATCGGCGAGGTGGCGGCCATCTCCGAGGGCCGGCTGCCGCTGCGCCCCGGCACCCTCTATGGCGCGCTGGACCGGCTGGTTGATGCCGGCCTGGTCGAGGTTCACCACGAGGAAATCGTGGAGGGTCGGCTGCGCCGCTACTACTACCTCTCCCCCGCCGGCGATACCACGCTCGTCGAGGAGACGGATCGACTGCGCCGAAACGTCGAGGCCGCCGCGGCCCGGCTGCGTGAACGCGCCCGCTCCGCCCGGGCTGCGCCACGAACCGTGGGAGGGATGGCATGAGGGACCTCGAGCGCCGCTACCGACGGCTTCTACACGCGTATCCGGTGGGCTACCGGCGGGCCCGCGGCACCGAGATCGTCGGGACGTACCTCGACCTGACCGGAAAGGGCCGCCGCTGGCCGTCACCGGCCGACACAGCGGACGTGCTTGCCGGTGGAACCCGGGAACGGTTGCGGGCCGCCGGCGCTGCGGACCTCATCCCCGGCGTACGCCTCGCAGCCGTCTTCGCGTTCACCACCGCGACCGCCCTGGCCGGCATCTGGACGGCAGCCGAGCACATCGCCGGCCAGGCGTCCTGGGGCGTGCCGACCTTCGGACCATTCGCCACCACCGGCATCGTCGTCTGGACAGCCTGGCTGCTGGCCGCCATCGTGCACTGCTTCGCCCCGCTCCGTTGGACTCGGATGACCATCGGCCTGGCGCTGCTGCTGAGCGCCGCCGCGCTCCCGGTGGGCGCCCTGGCCGGCCTGCCGCGTCCGCCACTATTCGTCCTGGTGCCTCAAGCCGTGCTGGGGCTACTGGCGCTGGCGCTGCCTCGCGAATCAGTACGGTGGCAGCAGCTCGTGCCGCCAGTAGTCGCCCCTTTGGCAGCATTTATCGCAGCCAACGGCATGGCCAAGCGAGGCACCCCATACCGGTACGGCGACTGGGGCGCATTCCTACCCCAGACCGGCGTCGCGCTGCTACTGGTCGCCATGCTCGCCGCGGCCGTCCTCGCTCTCCGCCACGACACCCGAGGGCTCTGGGCCCTCCTGACTCTGCTCACCCCGATCGGGCTGCTCGGCCTCTACCCCTTAAGCGAGATCACCGCGGACCTCGTCGGCGCCAGCTACCCCAATTTCCACGTCGCAACGGGGACCGCCGCTGCGGTCATCATCTTCACCGCGGTGACGCTGATAGCAGCGGTCGCCGCTCGCCACGGAGCACGCTCTGGCGGATCAGCCACCGTCACGACCCAGCCCACGACGGCGAGCTGCCCCACCTGCGGCCGGTGACAGCCGCATCCGCCGCGCTGCAAACCAGTCGCGTGTGCACGACCTCATCGATCCGAACGAACTCGCGTTCGCCCTCCACGGTCAATGGGCTACAGCCTGCTACATGGCAGGCGGTCCAATGCCCTCGTCACCGCCGTCAGCGGCCTCACGCGCACTGCCACCCGAGTCCGCTGGAGGGTGGATCGGCGTGCAGCCAGATCAGCGCGGGGATTTCGCGTTGGCTCGCCGCCTGCGCTCGCGGCACTCGGATCGCCACCGCAGGTGATTCAGCACCGCAAGAAGGAGCTGCAGCCGGTCGCTGGACTCCTGTGGGAACACGCTGATCACGCCGGCCAGCACCGCCCCGCAGGCTACGACGGGCAATGGAGCGCCGGCGATGCCCGCCGCGCCGCTGCCAATCAGGGCGCCCATGGCCCCCGCCCCGCCGGCAAACCGGCTGCCGGACGGGCTGCGCCGAGCAGGAGGTTGTCCGCCCGGATTACCGGACTGCGACCGGCGGGAGCGAGGCGATGGAGTGGATGAGGTTGACACCAATAACTCCCTGCAGGGATGGCAGGGAGTTACGCCTACAGAGCGCCTAGCTCCCTGCCGATGACTAGCGGCCTGGTCTTCTGCAGGGCGAGGTTGGGACCGCGTGGTCCACCACGAGTTGCGGCAGCCCGGGCGCCGGACAGCGCATAGGCAGGCCTGGATTCATAGCCACGGTGCCCGCGACATGCGTCCAGTGCCCTAGCGAGGTGGAACAGGAGCGTCTGCACCCAGTGGCGACGAACAGGCGACATCACCGCACCCGCAAGCCTGGTCAGCAGCTCTCGTGCCCACCCGATCGCAGTCGTCGGCGGCGCCGACGGCTGAGTGATCTTCGCCAGCCTGGCCAAAGCCGGGCTGTGACCAAGCGCCACCTCGGTCGGACTTAAGAACTCCGGTACCCTCGCGAGATCCTGCAGCGGTCGCTCGCGTCCGTCCGTCACCTGCGACAGCGCGTCGAGGTACGAAGAGAGTGGCGAGACTGCGGGAGTGGGATGAACGGCCAAGTCGTGCGAGACAAGATGGCGGGCGAGCGTGCGAACCACGGCACGCGGTGTAAAGAAATCCCCCTGAGAGGGCCGCGTGGCCGCAGCTGCCAACATGTACGCGATCGTGTGGGTCTTGCCTAAGCCGTTAGCGAGACGAAACACGGAAGGTGTGATGTCGGCGTTACGCCGTACTGCCGCTAGAGCCGGGTGGTGAGCACCGAGGGAAGAACGGACACGGTCCCACGCATCCCACAGCACGACGAGAGCCCGCTGCGCGTCGCGTTGCCCTCCGAGCCATGGCAGGTCGACACCAACGTCGAGGACGTCGGGCGACAAGGTAACCTCCGGAACTCGGTGCACGAGTTCCACTGTAGAGGAAGTGGTCGCGTGCTCGCGGCTCCATCGCGGCCGCCTCGCGGCCGCCCGTCCCGTCTGCCGTGCAACCTCGCCACCTGGCACCCATGCTCGGCGCATCGATGCGGCCTCAGGCCCCGTCGACAAGGTGCTAGAGCGCGTTACGGAGACGCCACGTGGGACGGTGAGCCCGATCGTGCAGCAGAAGCTTCGGTCCTCGGCAGGCCGGCGGTCCGGACGGGCGAACCCGTCTCGCTGACACGTGTCGTCGGTGGAGTTCCGGGCGGCGTGGCGACGGGCGGCATCGCCGTCGCCTGCCCCGGTTTCCGTTGACGGTCGTCGCGGCGTTAGGTGCGGCGAGCATGTGCCGAACGTCGGCTGTCAGCTGTCTCTGATCGCCTGTCAGCGCGGTCACGTTGCGAGGCTTGTGGTTGCCTGACGTGCGGCGAGTCCGGTGCCACGTCGGCAATGGGCGGGGCTACGAGCAGGCGCCGGCGCAGTAATCGGCACAGCCCCCGTTGATGTCGGCCTCGGGTTCCGGCAGGGTTCAACCGTGACGTATGCGGCACGCGGGGCGATAGGCGGGGCAGCGGGTGAGATCGGCAGCGCTCATCGCGCTGGCGCTGCGGCTCTACTCGTGGTCTATGGCCTGTTGGAGCGGGAGGCTGAAGGACTGCTCCCATCCCGCGGCGGACCCCCAGTGCTGGTTCGGATGGAGACCGACGATCCGACCGACGACATTCTCTGCGAGTGCGCATCCGGCCGAAGGGCATGGGTGCAGGCAAAGCATGACGTGACCGTAGGGACCGCCGGCGGGGGCCTGGCACCGATACTCGTCCAGTGGGCCGAGATGATCCGGCGGGGATCGGTGCAACATGGTGACGGCCTGGTGTTGGCCGTGGCTCGGCTACCTGGTCCGCTGGAAGTGCTGCGATCGGCCCTCAACCGGCGGAGGGATCCGCACAGCGGCGCCTTGACGGCAAAACAGCACAAGGCTCTCCAGGTCCTCACGACGCAGCTCGTGCGGGTAGCGCCCGATCTGGACGAAGACGCGAAAAGGCAGCTTTTCGACGCCGCTGTCATTTGGCATGTGGGCGCCGGTGACGCAGAGAACGCCAAGATCGGAAAACCGGTGCACGGTCGAGAGGCCCAGTTGGGCGCGGCCTTGCTCGGTGCTGTGCTTGCCGACGCCAAGGTGGCACCGCAGGCTATGGCCGAGCTGACGGCGGCAGCTCGTACCTTTGCCAGCCGCCGGTCCGGAGCAGATATCGCAACGTGGCGCGTTGTCTTGCAGGCAGCAGGATTCGAGTTGACCGGAGAGGCAGCACACCAGTCCTCCGGGGACGCAGTGGCCCAGCAACTCGCCACCCGGGAGGCGGCGATTGAGGTCCAGCCTGGGCCGGGGCAGCTGGTGTCGGAGGTCCACGACCCGTTCGCGCTCGAGGTACACGAGGCCATCCGGGCACCCGTCATCACGTCGCCCCTCGCCCGGTTGCCAATCTATATCCGGCGACAGCATGACGGTGATCTCGAGAAGGTCGTTGACTTGGCACTGGCAGGTCAGAGTGAGATCGCTGTCTTATTGGGCAACTCGTCAACGGGCAAGACGCGCTCGGCCTGGGAGCAGATCCAACGTCTACCCACCCCGTGGCGGCTCTGGCATCCGGCATTCCCGGACGAGCTGCTGGCGAAGCTATCGGGGATCACGCCACACACCGTGCTCTGGCTCAACGAGTTGCACCGCTACATATGCACCGACGACATCCGACGCGACGAGACGATCGCTGGACGGCTGCTGGAGATGCTCCGGGATTCCTCCCGCGCTCCGGTGCTGATCCTCGGCACCCTATGGCACGAATACCGTCTCCGAGTAGCGCCAGCCGAGAGCCTCAACGACGTCCGGCCACAGGTGCGGGCCCTCGTCTCTGAACACTTCATCCCCGTACCAGAGACGTTTGGCCAGACCGAACTACAGCTGCTCGCCGACGCGGCGAGCCAAGACCCCCGGCTTGCCGAGGCTCAGACCAAGGCCGAACAAGGGCACATCACCCAGTATTTGGCAGGTGGGCCTGCTCAGGTCGAGCGCTATCTGACAGCGGATCCGTCCGCACGAGCCGTATTGCACGCTGCGATGGACGCTCGCCGACTCGGGTGGGGCCCGACCCTCCCTACAGCGTTTCTCGTCCACGCAGCCCAGGCGTACCTAACCGAACTGCAGCAGGACAACCTGCCGGGCGACTGGTTCGACCGTGCGCTCGGCTACTTGCTGCCCATGTGCCGGGGTGCTCGAGGGCCGCTGTCGAGAGTCAGAGCAGAGCCGAGGGCCGCCTCGGAGGCCGGCTACAAGCTCGTCGACTACCTGGAGCAATACGGCAAGCAGAACCGATCGGAGTTATGCCCGCCGGACCAGTTCTGGCTCGCCGCGCTCTGCGGTGACGTGGCAAGCAGAGATCAGGCTGCCATGGCCCGAGCTGCCTACGAACGCGATCGGATCGAGGCCGCCCATCAGTTGGCTTCAGCTGCCGCCGCCGGCGGTAACGCTGCAGGTGTTGCAGCCTTCGCGGCCTTGATCGACCGAGACGAAGATCGTGAGGCCGCGCTGCCCTACTTCCGACGCGCGGCCGAGAACGGTGACGCACGGTCGCAGGTGACGGTGGGTGTCTGGCACGAGGACAAGGGCGAATGGGACACAGCCGAGGCCTGGTACGCCAGGGCCAACGACGGCAAGAACCCCTTGGCGCTGGTCGGGCTGGCCTCACTCGAATCGCTGCGTGGACACCCCGAGAAGGCCGAGCAGTTGTACGAGCAGGCACTCTCTGCCGGCGGCGCAAAAGCAGTCGAGCACCAGGCCAGACACCTCGCCACTCAGGGCGCCCACGACCTTGCCCTGAGCCTCGCCGATCGGTCGTACGCCAACGGCAACACAGAGGCCCTCACTGGCCTGGCCTGGACCTACATCTCAACGGACGCCGACCGCGCCTTCGCCGTGATGGAACACGCTCTCAAGCTCGGGTTCCGGGGTGCGATCAACGAACTGATCATCCTTGCCACGACGACGAAGAACCGGGAACTGACGGTCGCCTATTGTCATCTAGCGGAGCAGCTCGGCAATCCGGATGGGCTGCGGGTGGCGGGGACGATTCTGTTGAGAGACGGGGCCGAGCGTCGAGGCGCGGGCCTACTCTGGAGGGCCTTCAACGGTGGAGTTCCGTGGGCGTTGTTCGAGCTGGGCACGCTTCGCGAGAAGCAGGGCTGCACCCGCAAGGCACGCAGGATCTACCGACGGTTGGCGATGATGGGGGAAACCTACGCAATCGTCGAGCTGGCTAAGTCGTATGAGCGCGCTGGTGATCACGCCACAGCCGAGAAGCTGGCCGAGGAGTTCGAGCGCGATCCTCATCCTGGCGGCGGCGATGCCGGGTGGGAAGCGATCGCAGAGATTCGGCAGGAACGCGGAGACTTTCGCGGTGCCGAAGCTCTTCTGCAGCGACTCGTGGCGGCTGGCAAAAAACGGGCCCTAACGATGATTTCTGACGTGCGGCTAGGCGCTGGAGACACAGCGGGGGCCATAGATATTTTGCGTCGAGCGATAGACAGTGGGGTACCCTCTGCCAAGACATCGCTCGCGAAACTTGAAGCTACCGCCAATGATATTGGATAGATTAGCCGGGAGCTTCACAAGGGGCCTGCAGCACCGATAGGTGACATCTGAGATGGCGCGCCCTGGTGGCGGGCTGGAAGGATGTCGTTGTGCCCAAGCCCTAACCACGAGAGTTTCGCGATGACGTCGTGCGGGTGGCCCGTGACCGCGAGCCAGGCATGACGGTCGAGCAGATCGCCAAGCTCGACGACCGCCACCTCCTCCTTGCGGCCACGATTTTTTTCAAAATCGGAAGCCGAAAAGTCCACCTTCATCAAAGCTGTCGGTGAGCCTTTGTTCGAGGACATGGCCGGCCGGGTCGAAGCCCCGGCGAACGGCTTTGTCAAGTTCGTCGGAGTTCAGCGTGACGATGTACTGGAGCCCTTCCTGACGACTCACCTCGGCTGCGAGGGTGAGGGCGCGGGCGAGCTGGCGTTCGTCGACGCCGTCATAGAGGTGGCTGTCGTGGACGAAGAAGTCCGGTGCTCGCCCGTTTCTGTGCGCTAGGACGGCGACGGTCAGGTCGAAGCAGAAGATGACCATGTTGCCGATGCCGCCGCTGTTGTCGCTCGCGATGTGCGTCTCGATCTTCAGGCTGGTTTCGCCTGGACCGATACGGAGGTATGCCTCGCGGTTGGCACCATAGAGGGCTTGGGCGTACTGGGCGAACAGGACGACAGCGTCGTTGACGATGGGCCGCCGCTCTTCGATGTCAATCTCCATCTCCTGTTGGAGACCGACGCGCTGTTGCTTGATCTCACGACGGTTTGATTCGAGCGCCTGCGCGGCGTCGAAGCGGTGCCGGAGAGCTCCGAGTTGTGCCTGCTCCTGGGCCAGGATCTGTTGAAGGGTGGTCAGCGCGTCGAGTGCGCCACCTTCGTTGAGGATGCGCAAGGTTGCAGCGAGTCGGTCACCGAGTTGTTCTCGCTCGGCCTCGCGTTGCTGGAGACGTGATCTGATCGACGAGGCCTCTTCGTCCAGGTACTGGCGCCGGTTGCGGACAACGGATCCGTGGAATGCCCGTACGTCGTCGAAACTTCGACGGACCTGGTCGCCGAGCACCACGCCGAGTTCTGCGTAGGCCGTTTCGAGGTAGGCGAGGTCGGGATCTACGGTTTCGTCGACGGCCCGTTCCAGGTCGGCGAGGTTGCGCCGGTCGATGACGTCGTCGTTGCGGAGCTGGCGGATTCGTTGGTCGGTCTGGTCGGCTTGGGCGCGGAGGTTGTCGTACTCCGGGACCACCCGGAAGTTCTCGATCCGTCGTTGGATCTCCGCGACACGGTGTTCCGCAATGGCGATCTGGCCTCGGAGCTCCGCGGTCTGACCGATGATTCGTCCAAGAACCGGATCAGAGGCGGCTTTACGGAGCTGCTTGCTGACGGCTTCGCGGGCCTGTAGCTCGCGGTAGCGATCGGCAAGCCGCCAGTCCAGTCCGAGTAGGTATGCCAGCGACGTGGCCGCTTCAGCGTTCGCCTGGCGGGCGAAGCTGCGGGTGGCCTCGTTGAAGGCGTGCGATCCGACTCTTCGCATGAGGAAGCTAAAGAGGCTACGGCCGGTGATGCCCGGGTGTTCGGCCGGAAGGTTGAAAAGATTCCGTTCGATCAGTGTCTGCCACTCGGGCAGCGTGACCTGGCCGTCGCCGAGGTCAAGTTGGTCTGAGCCAACTCCTGCAGGCAGAGGCCGTAGGCGGATCACCCCAGCGCTTGCTCCCGTGCGCTCGACGGTGAGCCCTTCGGGCAGGCCGGGCCAGTCCAGGTTCAAGGCGAACGTTGTTTGCCGAAGCTTCGGGTGAGCCGGCAAGGAGTTCTTGTCCGCGCTGCTGCCCAGCAAAAAGTGCAGAAGTTCGATCATGCTGGACTTGCCGGCGCTGTTCCGGCTGTCGGTCTCGGCCGAAGCACCGGTGGTATCCGCGACCAGGATGTTGAGGCCAGGCTGGAATGTCAGGGCCTTGAAGCGTGGATCATCGGCGCTCAAGTGCCGCAGCATCTGCCCTCCTCCTGACCAGGAGTTCGTTGTCCAGCTCGACAACTCCGAGGGCATACAGTAGGTCAAGAGCTAGCACAAACCACCAGAAAGGTACCGGGGCGTGGTGATCATGGTTGCGACGCCATTGCCGCAGTCTCGCCCATGCCTGGCTCACGGTGAGCGGCCCGTCCATGATCTCTAGGATCTGGGCACCCACGGCGATGAGCGAACGCTGTGGCGTGATGCCCTTAGTCGGGATGATCATGTCAGCGCAGGTTCCCGGGCTGGCGGAGTCCAACCGGTTGGCGGCTCAGCGAGGATGTCACAGGTCTCGAAGAAGTAGGCCAAGACAACGGAAAGGGCTCTCGCACTCGCGCGGTCGAGGTGGCGGTTGCCCGCTACGTACTTCTCAAGCTCGTAGATGACGTCGGCGGCTGTCGAGTAGACCGTCGCGATTTCACGGTAGTAGGCGTTGAAGTCGGCTGCCACCTCGTCTCGCTCGGTGACGTCCGTGAGCCCCTGGTAATACTCCTCGACGAGGTGGGTGTGGAGCATCCCGCGACGGAGCATCTCTCGATCATCCTCGTCGAGCTGGTTGTAGTCCATCTTCAGCGCAGATACTTCCCGCGGCGACTGCTGTCCGTTGGCTTGTCGCCGGCGTTCGACGAGATGGTCCAGAAGGGGCTTGAGGTCCTCTAAGCCCATGCCGTAGACGACGTCCTCCACCGGGATGGGGGCTCCGAAGACCTCTTCGATCTGATACTTCACCAGCCGAAATAGCTCGCCAAGGAGCTGACGTGGCCCTAGGGTTTCAAACGCCAACGGGGCGTGACCGCGCCGCGCCTGCGCCAGCAGTTGGGTGATCTCGGGGTGCAGTCCGCGCCGCGGGTCGTTGTAGACAAAAACGAACGTCTGGAACTCGCCCGCTCGTTTGGCCAGCGCGCCGGTCAGGTCACCGGTGAACTTCTTCTTCACGTCGCGGGCGCTGTCCGCGTCGAAGGTCTCTGGCGCGTAGCAGGCGTACAACTTACCGTCGTGAAGGCGCAGGCCGTCCGACGAGAGATCGCCGATGTTCCCGTGGGTCCGAACCTCGACGAAGTCGGCGTAGCGGGCGGTCATGATGCGGATGAAGAAGTCCTCGAACGCTGATCCGTTCAGGTCCGCCATCCGATCGCGGAACATGGTCTTTACGAACATGCGTTCCGTGAAGCTGAGGACCTCCACGAACACCTCCAAACAGACAGCGAGCACCGAACGTATCCGGTCAGTGCCGATGGGTAAATGACCAGAACGGCCGATGGCTTCCAAGCGGTATGTTGCCTCGGGCGAGAGCATGAGGAGTTAATGGTCGAGCGGGATGTGGATGCTGATCACGTCACGGTCTACCGGTGGGTGCAGCGGGTCACCCCGCTGTTTGCCGACGCCGCCCGGATCACCCGCCACTCACCTGGTGACCGCTGGTTCGTGGACGAGACCTACGTCAAGATCAACGGCATCTGGCGGTGCGTCTACCGGGCCGTCGACCCGCATGGCCAAATCATTGACCTGCTCGTATCGGCGCGTCGAGACGCGGCTTCCGCCGGCGGTTCTTCCATCGAGCACTGACCACTCTGAGGGCGACGCCTGCCGAGGTGGTCACCGACGCGAACCCGGTCTACCCGAGGGTGCTCGACGACCTGACGATGCCCCGAGCGGGCCGCGCAGCGGCCGTAACTATCGACGAAGGAGCAGGCGACATGCCCACCTTGGACGTGTACTTCCTTGCCCTGCATCAGCCGTATCCGGCACCGATGCATCCGGTGCCGATTAACGCCACGGTCGTGCACGCCCGAACGTTGCTGCACCCCGCCGTCCCGCAGCCCACCGGCGGTCTGATGTACCGATGCCTGGTCGAGTTTCCCGTCCGGCACCCCGGCTGCGTGGTCCCGTTGTCGACCCTGACGTTCGAGCTCGACGGCGGCGCCGGGTGGAGCCAGATCGGCGACTGGGAGGCTGTCGTCGACGCGATCGTCGCCATCAGCCGCAAGGGGCTGTGCGACGCGATGCCCCTCGGCCTACCGCCCGTGGCCGGCAACCTCCTGGCTCACGGACCGCAGACGCAACTCACTATCTCCTCGGCCGGCGCGCTGCCGCGCCTGGTTGGCCCCGCCGAGCGGCAACGGGAGCTGAACCAGCTGGCCGACCACGTCCGCGGGTTTGCGGCGCAGGGGTCGTTCTGGCCCGGTGACGGCCTCGTGGATCCGCCTCAGCAACCGGCCGTTCTCCCGTATCGGCCGCGGTCGGCCGCTCGGCGTTGACCGGTGAGCGACACCGCCGCCGATCCACTCGACCAGCGGCACGCCGCCGCCGTTCGCGCGTTGGTGGCGAGCGCCGCTCGGGCCGCCTCTGGCGTGAGCCGGTGCGCGAGGGCCGTGCGCGTACGGCACGAGCGTGTCTCTCCGACATGCCTGTCAGGCCGATGGGAGGTCGGCGTGGTGATCGCGCTTGGCTCTTTCGGCCGAGGCCGGGGGCCTCACATGTCTCGGCTCTGTCACCGCGATCGTCGAGCGTTGGCTCGACGTCCAGAGCCGGGCGCCGGGTGCTGTATGAGGCAGGTTCTGGCCGTCAGGTGGTGGCGCCGACGCGGGTTGCAAGATCGCGAAGCCCTGCCGGGGTTGCTGTCGGGGCGTACAGCAGCGATGACACGAGGTCGCGGACCGAGGGGCGGTTGACCTCTTCGGGGGCGTGCCGTTCCGCGGAGAGTAGGGCCTGAACGGCGCGGTCGGGTTTGCCGTGGTGGGTCCAAGCGCGGGCGGTGTCCACGCAGAAGCGGCCGTACCGTTCGGTGCTGGGCAACTCTGCCGGTCGTACGGTTTCGGCGCTACGCAGTGCGGTGCCGGTATCGCCGAGTGCGGTGTAGACGCCGATCTTGTATATGGCGACGGTGGCCGGACTCAGCGGCACGACGGTGCCGGGCACGGTGGTCCCGCCGAGCCGGCCGGCGGCCGCGGCGGCTTCATCGATGAATGCGGCTGCCGCCGGGGCGTTGCCCGCTTGGGCGCTGCTGTACGCGGCGGTGCACAGCAGGTTCCCGTACGCCGCGATGAGGGCCGCGTCGGCTCCGCCGGAGTCGGCGCCCAGGCCCTCGGCGGTGGTGGTGAGCAGACGCAGGGCGCCGTCGTGGTGGCCCTCGCGGCGCATGGCGATCGCGACGGTGTGGGTGGCGGCGGCCATCACCACCCCGTTGCCGGTTTCCCGGGAGGCGGTCAGGGCGCGGTCGGCGAGTACCCAGGCGATGGCGTCGTCGCCGAGCTTCGTGCTGACCGACGAGGCGAGCACGTACGCCCGGGCGAGGTGGCCGGCGAGCGCTTCGCGCTGGCGGCCGGCCGCTTGGTCGCGGGCGGTGTGTAGACCGGACAGCAGGCTGGGAAGTCCGCGGGTGAGTTCTGCGAAGCGGCTGTCGGCGTAGGCGCGGCTTGCCGCAGCGAGGCCGGTGGTGAGCGCGTCGGGTGCCATCGGCAGGGCTGTGGAGCCGCCGGTGAGCAGCAGCGCTTCGAGACTGGTCGCCGGGCCCGGCCCGGAGCCGGCGGTGAGGCCGGCGACCGCAGTCACTGCTGCGCCTGCCAGGAAGGTCCGTCGTCGCATGAAGTCGCCGCCTTCGCCGTCGCCCGATCGGCGGAGCCTATCGGCCTCGGGGTTGCGCGCGGCCGAGGTGAGAGCGGCACGACCGTCGTGTCGCCGGACGTCATCCGAGAGCCCGAGCATCACCGCAGGGATGGACAGGGCGTGGGCCAGTCGGCGGCGGACGTCGATGTCGTGCAGTGGGGCGCGTTCGAGGCGCGAGATCGTCGAGCCGGAGTATCCGCACAAGTGCCCGAGTTCGCTCTGGGTCAGACCGGCGGCTTGACGCACGAGGCGGATGACGGCTCCGGCGTCGTCGCGGGCGACGGCAGCGCGTAGTTCCGGGGACTGCCACATCGGGTGGGTCGGTGCTGGTCTGCGCTCGTTGGCATCCACCTTCGTCACGGTAACCGACTGTCATGGCGAGGTGGTGGGTCGCGTTGTGCGGGTTATGCAAACGCGTTGCGGGCCCTGCATAGCAGCTACCGGCGGGCGGTGGCGATGGGCGGTGATGGATGCACCAATCACCAGCGGGGCCGGCAGGCAGCGGCTCGGGGAAGAGGTCGTCATGTTGTTCACAGATCCGGTACGGGTAGTCGTGCCGAGCGCGTTGGCGCGTCGGTTGGCGCAGGTGTGCACATTGAAGATGGAGGGCCACCGGTGGGCTGCGGCGAACGTGGTCGCGGCTCGTGAGGTGCTCGAGGCTCCGGATGCCAGGGCGGTGCTCGACGCGCTCCGGCGGCGGCTTGCCCGGGCCGTACCGACCGCGCCGGGCTGGGCGGTGGTCGCGCTGCCGGAGCGCCTCGGTGACGAGGATGTGAAACGGGCAGCCGCCGGGCTGCTCGCCACGCTGGGCCGGCCCTTCTTCTCCATCGACCAGGGCGGTGGGCTGTGGATCGGCGGCGAGTCGTCGCCGGAGCATGATCAGGCGTCGTTCGGCGGTTTCGGGGCGCAGGCGCTGCACATCGACGCGCCGAATGTGCACCACGTGCCGGACTACACCAGTCTGCTGGTGCTGCGCCCGGATCCAGCCGGCGGCGGCGTCTCGCTGATCGGTGATCTGCAGGAGGCGCTGGCGCATCTGACCGACGCGGAGCAGGCCCTGCTGCGCCGGACCGAGGTCTTCGAGGGCCGGGCGGATGGCCTGCTCGGGGTGGGTGCCCCGTTGCTGCCGTTCCCGGTAGTAGCTGCCGGAGCGGGTGGTGGCTGGCCGTGGATCCGGTGGGCCGGCAAGTTGCTCGACGACCCCCGCAACCACGAGCACCTGCCGGTGCTGCGTCGCTTCGCGCAGGCTCTGAGCGTCGAGACCCGGGCGGTCGTGCTGGGCCGCGGGCAGTTGCTCATCGCCGACCAGCGGCGCATCGCTCACGGTCGTACCGCCCTGGGCCATCCCCGGTCGGCGGTCACGAGCGTCCGTCGGTGCCTCCTGCAGGCCAAGGTCGCGTTCGAGGCGACGGCGATCGCGCAGCTCGTCGCTGCCGAGGCCGGTGTCGGCGATGCCTGAGACCTACGACGTGGCGGTGGTCGGCGTCGGAGTGGTCGCGCTCGCTGTCGCGCAGGAACTGCTGGCCCGAGGGTTGACGGTGGCGGTCATCGGCCCGTACGGCGGGGAACACGCGGGGCAGGCGACTCGGGCCGCCGGGGCGATGCTGTCGACGTTCTCGGAGATCGAGCCGGGTCACCCGGCCGAGCGGGTCGCGGTGGAGACCGGTGAAAGGCTCGCCGCTCACCAGGCGTACCCGCTCTGGTTGAGCCGCCTCGCCGCCAGTGGTGAACCGGCGGTGTCCACGGTGGCGGGCACTTGGGTACTGGCGCCGGCCGGGCGGCTGGCGCAGTTGGCACCGATCGCGGCTGCGGCGCGGGCGGCGGGGCACCCGGCGGAGGAGCATGACGCCGGGCAGATTCCGGGTCTCCGTACCCCAGTCGACACGGCGGGCGCGTTGTGGCTGCCGACCGAGGCCCGCATCGACAGCGGCGCCCTGATGCAGGCCCTGTCCCGGGTCGTCCGCCGGCACCCGCGGGCAGCCTGGCACGACACCACCGCGACCGCCGTCACGACCGGCATCGCGCGGTGTGCCGATGGCACGCGGGTCGAAGCCGGCGACGTCGTGCTGGCGGCCGGCGCTGCGACGGCGTCGCTGCTGGAGCAGGCCGGACGCCGGGTCGGGGTGCCGCCCATCCTGGCCGGCCGCGGCGCGAGCGTGCTCCTGCACGCCCCCGCGATCAGCGTGCCGCACGTGGTCCGGACCCCGAACGCGGCGTTCGCGTGCGGCGCGCACCTGGTCCCCCGCGCGGACGGCACCGTGTATCTGGGGGCGACGAACCGGCTGACCACCAGCGCCGATTTCACCCGCCCGGTCACGCTCGACGAACTGGCCGTGTTGGCCGCTGATGCGAGCACCCTGCTCGACCACCGCCTCGCCGGGGCGCAGCTGTGCAGCCACCGGGTCGGATTGCGCCCATACACGGTGGACCACCTGCCGCTGCTGGGCCGGACCCGAGACCCGGGCCTCCTGGTGGCGACCGCAACCTACCGGTGCGGGGTCCTGCTCGCACCGCGCATCGCTGCCCTGATTGCTGACGAGATCACCGCACCCGGCGCGCTCGACGACCACCCGTACCGGGTCCTGCGCCCGATGCCGACCCCAACCGCTGGCGACGCGTTGGACGCCGGCGCCGCGCAGGCACTGATCGAGCACCTGCTGCAGGGCGGCGCGAGCCTGCCGGCGGCTGCGGCCGAACAGTTCGCCGGTTTCGTCGAACTCGCCTTACGGGTGCTGCTCGACGACGCCTGCGCGCAGGGAGCGGCGCTGCGTCGTCTGTGGCATTCCGCCCCGGTCGTCGAAGTCGTCCCTGCCCTGTTCGCCTTGCCTCGACGGATGAAAGGCACTCCCGATGCTGACCGCTGACACCGCCACGCTGCGGACGGCTCTCCTGGCCGCAGTCACCGCCGTTCGGCCCCAGCCCGGGTGCATCGCGGGCGACCGGTCGTTCGCTGATCTCGGCTTGGATTCCCTGGACCGCCTCGTGCTGGTCCACACCGTGGAGCAAGCCACCGGCGTCACCGTCCCCGACCATGTCCTGGCCGGTGCCCGGCACGTCGACGACCTGCTGTCCTACCTCGACACCGTGGGTCCGGCCGCTGATGAGGACCCCGCAGGGCCGGGAGCCGCTGAGACGGAGCTGGGTGTTGTCGACGACGGTGCCGTCGTCGGCGCGGGCAGCCGGCTCTGGCATCAGGCGCAGGTCGCCGCCGGCGCGAGCATCGGCGCGGACTGCACCCTGGGCAAAGGCGCCTACGTCGGCGCCGGCAGCCAGCTCGGTGACCGCGTCAAACTCGGCAACTATGCGTGCGTGTTCGGGGCGAACATCGCCGATGACGCGATGATCAGCCCTCACGCCGCGCTGTTGGAAGACCCCGCGCCGCGGGCCACCACGCCGGACGGGCGCCGCAAGGAGCACACCGACTTCGACCAGTGCCCGGTCACCGTGGGCCGGCGGGCCACCATCGGCGCGGGCGCCATGATCGCGCCGGGGGTCACGGTCGGGCATGACGCTTTGGTCGCGATCGGCGCGGTCGTCGTGCGCGACGTCCTGCCCTACGCCCTGGTCGCGGGCAACCCGGCCCGCCAATGCGGCTGGGTGTGTACCTGCGGGCGCACCCTCGCCGACACGTTGCGGTGCCCGCGCTGCTCGCGCGGATACGTCCGCCACGGCGACGAGCTGCACCTGCTCGGCGACCCCGCGGACGCCTGCGATGGGTGAGGGCCTGCCCGGTCACCCGTTCGGGGTACGCGGGGTGGCAGGGGTGCGCCGGCCCCCATGGTTGGCTAGCGTCGCCCGGCATGAGTCGAGTCCCGCTACCTCCTGCCGAGTACTACGCGAGCCTGCCGAGAAGTATCACCGGTGCCGGTGCCGTCCTGCACGACGAGCACGGCCGGATCCTGCTCGTGCGGCCCAGCTACCGCACCGACACCTGGGAAATTCCCGGCGGAGGGCTGGAGCACGGCGAATACCCCTGGCAGGCAGCCTGCCGGGAGATCAAGGAAGAACTCGGCCTGGACCTGACACCCGGCCGGCTCCTGGTCCTCGACTGGGTTCCCCCGCAACCCGACGGCAGGCCCGCGCTGGCGAACTTCCTGTTCGACGGTGGCCGCATCACCCAAGACCAGGCCGAGCAGCGGGTGAGCCTGCAGACCGACGAGCTCCGCGAATGGCGCTTGGCCGGGCCGCAGCAGTGGGACGAGCTCATGGCTCCGCACATGGCCCGCCGGCTACGCGCCTGCGCTGACGCGCTACGCACCCAGAGCACCGCTTACCTGCACCACGGGTGGGATCCCGCCAAACCCGCACACTGACCGCCCGGCCTTTCCTGCCCGGGCGGCGCCCGGCAGGAAAGGACACCCCCATGATCGACGTGATCCCGGTGGCCAGCCCCCACCTCGACGAGGACGACATCACCGCAGCCGTCCGGGTACTGCGCTCCGGAGCACTGGTCCAAGGCCGCGAAGTCGCCGCGTTCGAGGACGAGTTCTCCGACCTCGTCGATGGCCGGCACTGCATCGCCGTCAACTCCGGCACCACCGCCCTGTGGCTGCCCCTGCTCGGCCTGGGCATCGGCCCCGGCGACGAGGTCATCATCCCGGCGTTCACCTTCGCCGCCACCGCCGCGGCGGTCCGCCTCACCGGTGCGACACCCGTCTTCGCCGACATCGACCCGGTCTCGTTCTGCCTTGACCCCACCGCGGCCGCCGACGCCGTCACCAGCCGCACCGCGGCGATCATCCCGGTGCACCTGTTCGGCCACCCCGCCGACCTCGGCGCCCTGCTTACGCTGGCCAGACGGCACGGAATCGCGCTGATCGAGGACGCCGCCCAAGCCCACGCCGCGACCCTGCACGCACGCCCCGTCGGCACATTCGGCACCGCCGCGGCGTTTAGCTTCTACCCCACCAAGAACATGCAGTCTGTCGAAGGCGGAATGATCACCACCGCCGATCCGGGCCTGGCCCGCACGCTGCGGCTACTACGCAACGTCGGCATGGAAACCCGCTACTGCCACGAGATCGTCGGCACAAACGGGCGCCTCAACGACGTCTTCGCCGCGATCGGCCGCACCCAACTGCGCAAGCTCCCCGCTCGGACCACGGCCCGCCGGGCCCACGCCGCGCACCTCGACGCCGCACTGGCCGGTGTCGCCGGCATATCCCCGCCGACCACTGGCATCGGCGCCGGGCACGTGTACCACCAGTACACGATCCGCGTTGACGACGACCGCGACGCCTTCGCCCAGGCCCTGCACGAGGACCGGGTCGGCTGCTCCGTGCACTACCCGGTCCCGCTGCACCGCAGCCCGGCCTACCGCACCGCCGTTCACCTGCCCCACACCGATACCGCCGCCGCCCAGGTGCTGTCGCTGCCCGTGCATCCCGGGCTCGCCCGCGGCGACCTTGACCGGATCGTCACCGCCGTGCTCCGGCACGCCCGCCGAGAGCAGCTGGCGGCATGAGCGGCCGAGGGCTACGCGCCGGCCTCGTCGGTCTCGGGCACATGGGCAGGCACCACGCCCGAGCATTGCGCGCGCTCAACGGCGTCGACCTGGTCGCCGCCGTCGACCCGGCCGGTGACCCCCACCGCATCGCCGACGGCATCGCCCTGTTCACCGACCTCGACGACATGCTGCGCCACGGCATCGACTACGCCGTCCTGGCAGCACCCACCTCACGGCACACCGAACTCGGTCTGCGTCTCGCCGCCGCCGGCGTTCCGACGCTCATCGAGAAGCCTCTGGCTCCCGACCCGGAATCGGCCCGCCGCCTGGTCGACGCCTACCGAACGGCCGGCTTGCCGGCCGCGGTCGGATACACCGAGCGGTTCAACCCGGCGATCACCGGACTCCGCGCCCGACTGCAGAACGGACTACTCTGCGACGTCTTCGACATCAGCACCCGCCGCACCGGCATTTACCCCGCCCGGATCGCCGACGTCGGCGTCATCCACGACCTGGCCACCCACGACATCGACCTGACCGCCGACCTGACCCGTCAGCGATACACCTCGATCACCGCCCGCACCGCGCACCGCAGCGGCCGGCCCCACGAGGACCTACTCGCCGCGATCGCCCAGCTCGCCGACGGCACCATTGCCCAGCACCGCGTCAACTGGCTGACCCCAGCACCCGAACGCATCATCACCGTGACCGGGGAACATGGCAGCCTCATCGCTGACACCATCGCCGCATCACTGACATGGTGCAGCAACGGCGCCTCCACGCCCGCGGCTGACCATCCGGCCTACCGGGGCGTAGCTCCCGGCGACATCATCCGTTTCGCGCTGCAGCCGGCGGACCCACTGCTTGCCGAACACCGCGCATTCCAGGCAGCGCTGCTGGGTCAAGGCAACGAAGGTGCCTGCCTGGAGGCCGGACTGCACGCCGTCCTCGTCGCCCACACAGCGGCAGCCTCAGCACGCACCGCACACACCATGCCCATCGAACTGGCGTAGACCGACAGGGGTTCCGGGACGCCGTAGCCGGGTCGCTGACGACGTCACCACCTCAAGGACGAATCAGTAGGTGGGCGGGTACCCACCGTCAAGGTCTAAGCGCCGGGGGGACCGCACCATGACGGAGTTGCTACAGGCCCGCCCACTGCAGCGTGCAGGCGTACTGGCAGTCACCCCGTCCGGCCTTGCCGAGATGTCCTCGACCCGACCAGCGCTCGCGCTCTGACCTAGACCGCGGCTAGGCCCCCGAACCCCAATCCCGTTCCGGCAGAACTGTTTCCACTACCAAAACTATCGGCACGAGTCCTCAAAGTTGGCCTCCAGCCACCGAACAAGGCAAGGCCGCTACCTGCGGAAACGAGCGAACCCGCGCTCTTGGCGTCCCATTTTCGCACCCAGGAATCCCAACTAGTGAGACGTGACTGCTCCGCGGTTGCTCGGACGTCGGGGAAGCCTCCCGAGGGGTGCAACCGCCAAAAAAGGGCCTCTGACCTGCGCAAACGTGTGTCACAACCGTGTCCCACATGTGACCCATACGAAAGCAGGGAATATAGCCTATTGGCTATATTCCCTGCTCAAGTGGTGCGCCCGAAGGGACTCGAACCCCTAACCTTCTGATCCGTAGTCAGATGCTCTATCCATTGAGCTACGGGCGCTCGTGCTCAGCCAGTCTACACACCCGGCTTTCGCGCGGAGACTCCGGGATTCGAACCCGGGAGGGGCTTTAAGACCCCAACCGCATTAGCAGTGCGGCGCCATAGACCAGACTAGGCGAAGTCTCCCAGGTGGCCTGTAGACCACCGCGCCCGAGACTACAGGTCGCCACCCACCGGGAGCAAAACGACTTCCGGGGTACGCCCTCCGCGGCCACCCGCCCCCGTGTTTCAACGCTGTGCGGCGGCGTGATCGGGACTACGCTCCATCGATATGCAGGAGCAGCCGCCCAGCGAGTCGACCCGTCGAGAGCCTGCTCAAGGGGCGCGTCGGCGCTCCCCACGGGCCACCTTCACGCCGCCGACCACCGCCGAGCAGCCTGCGGAGACGGCAGCACCGCCGGCCGCCGCTCCGCCGAGCCAGCGTCCTCGACGGGCCAAGGCCGCCCCGGCGGTGCTCTTTCAGCCACCGGAGCCGGACCGCCCCCTGCCCCGGCAGCCGAGCCGCCCGCCGACCGACCCGACCGGCGAGCAACCAAGCCAGCCGAGCGGCGAGCGGTCAAGCCAGCCGACCAGCGAGCGGCCCAGCCGTCCGAGCAGCGACAAGCCAGACCCGCCGGCCGGCGACCAGCCAGACTCACCGGCCGCCACCAGGAGCGGCAGCAGCCAGCCAGGCCCGACGGCAGTCGAGCCGCCGAAGGCCCGGGCCACCCCCGTTCGCAAGGCCGCCGCCCGGAAGGCAGCCGCCGCGTCGGGCGATGTGACCCCGAGCACACCGGCCGCAGCGACCGCGCCATCCCCGCGCAAGCGCACCTCGAGCCCCACCAAACGGACGACGCCCGCTCGAAAGAGCACGACGCCGAGAGAGCCCGCACCCGAACCCGTGGCACTGGCAACCCCCGCCACGACGCAGACCGCGCCGGCTCTGGGGCGTACCCCGGAATCGGAGCTGCGGGCGGTCACCGCGCGCGTGCTCGACCACCCGGGCTTCGCTCCGGAGCTGTTGGCTCTGGCTGCGGTGCGGGCACTCGGGCCCGGCGCGGCCGAGTGGGCCGAGCGCCTGCGGGCCCGCTACCCGGATGCGTCGGCGGACGGCCTGGCCCGGTTGGTCACCCAGCGGTTCGTCCGCTCGGCGGGCGCGGGCGGGGCGACCGCGGCGCTGGCCGGCCTCTTCGCACCGCTGGCCGAGTTGGCCTCGGTGCTGTGGACGCATGCGAATCTGGTGCTGCATCTGGCTGCGGCGTACGGCAAGGATCCGGCGCATCCCGACCGGGCCGTCGAGCTGCTGGTGCTCACCCAGGTGCATCCGGATTCGGCGAGCGCGCGGGCGGCCCTGGCTGCCGCAGAGACGGCGGGTGATCCGGTCGAGGGGGCCTGGCCGCGGGCGGCAGAGGCAGCCTGGCGGTTGGCCGCGCCGCTCACCGCGCAGGCCAGCGGCTGGGTTGCGTTGCGCCTGGTGGCCCGGCTGCTACCGGGTGCGGCGGTGCTCGCGGCGGCGCTGGGTGACGCGGCGGCGGCCGATCGGCTTGCGGCCCGAGCGGTGGCCGCCTACCGACCCCACCGGCGCTGACCGGTCAGAGCCAGTCGAACCATTCCCGGGGCAGCAGGGCGTAGCCGACGAAGGCGACCACGTCGAGCAGGGTGTGCGCGATGATCAGCGGCAGCACCCGCTTGGTGCGCAGGTAGAAGAGGCTGAACACGACGCCCATCACCGCGTTGCCGACGAACGCGCCGAAGCCCTGGTAGAGGTGGTACGAGCCGCGGAGCAGGGCGCTGGCCGCGATGATCGCGGCGGGCCGCCACTGGAGCTGGCGCAGCCGGGTGACCAGGTAGCCGACCACGATCACCTCCTCCAGCACGGCGTTCTGCACGGCGGCGAGGATCAGCACCGGGACCGCCCACCAGATGTCCGGCAGCGCGGCCGGCACGAGCGTGGCGTTGAGGCCGAGCTGAGCCGCCACCCAGACCAGGGCCAGTCCGGGCAGGCCGATCAGCGCGGCCAGGCCGGCACCGCGCGCCAGGTCCTGGCCGGGCCGCCGGGCGTCCAGGCCGAGGGTCCGCGCAGGGTCGCCGGGGTCGCGGGTGAGCAGGTGTACGGCGAGCAGCACCGGCAGCAGCGCGAAGACGATGCCGAGCAGTTGGTACGTCAGGTCCAGCCAGGGTCGGGCCGACGCCGAGGTGTTCAGGGAGGCGGTCTGCTTGGAGAGCGGGCCCTCGGCGGTCAGCTTCGCGATGATCGAAACCACCGCGTAGACCGCGGACTGGCCGAGGGAGAGGCCCAGGACCAGCAGCGTCTCGGTGCCCAGTAGTCGGCGGGACACCGGGCGGGTCAGCTCAACGGTCACCGCACCACTCTGCCCGACGGGCGGCACCGGTGACACGGCTGACCGGCCAGCATGAGCCGATCGCACATTCTGTGCGACCAACCGACACTCTCCGTGGACATTCTATGGGCGCCCGATCCGCTGCCGACTGGAGGAGGAGCGCCGCATGGACAACCTCGCGCGGTTGCTGAAGGAGAGCTGGACTCTCGTCGAAGACGAGCGGGCCCGACTGGGCAGCCACTTCTACGCCCGGCTGTTCCTGCTCGACCCCACCCTGCGGCAACTCTTCCCGGTGCAGATGACCGGCCAGGGCGACCGCCTCCTGGAAGCGATCATCACGGCGATCCACACCGTCGACGACCCGGAGAGCTTCGACGAGTTCCTCCGGGCGCTGGGCCGCGACCACCGCAAGTACCACGTGGCCGATCAGCACTACGCGACGGTGGGGGTGGCTCTGTTGGACGCGCTGCGCAGCACCGCCGGCGACGGCTGGAACCTGGAGTACGACCAGGCGTGGCGGGAAGCGTACGCGGCGATCGCCGCTCTGATGGTCGCCGGTGCCGCGGACGACGACGACCCACCCTTCTGGCACGCCGAGGTGCTGACCCACCAGCGGTACGGCCCGGACACCGCCGTGCTGACCTGCCGGGCGTTGCAGCATCCGCTGCGTTGGAGCGCTGGGCAGTACGTGAGCCTGGAGGTCCCACGCCACCACCCCCGGGTGTGGCGGAACTACTCGGTGGCGAACGCCCCGAAGGGCGACAACGTGCTGGAGTTCCACGTGCGGTCTCCGGGGGCCGGCTGGGTGTCCGGTGCGCTGGTGCGTCGGGTGCAGCCCGGTGAGTTGCTCCGGCTGGCGGCGCCGATGGGGTCGATGACCCTGGACCGCTCCTCGGAACGGGACATCCTCTGTGTGGCTGGCGGGGTCGGCCTGGCGCCGATCAAGGCGCTGGTGGAGGAGTTGGCCACCTTCAACCGGACCCGGTGGGTGCACGTCTTCTACGGTGCCCGGCATTCGGCGGACCTGTACGGCCTGGCCGGGTTGCAGGAGTTGGTCGCCGTACACCCGTGGTTGTCGGTCACCGCAGCCTGCAGCGAGGACCCGGACTTCGACGGCGAGTTGGGCGACATCCCGGACGTGGTGGCCCGGTACGGCCCGTGGACCACGCACGACTGCTACGTCTCCGGCTCGGCCCGGATGGTCCGGTCCACGCTGCGGGTGCTCGCCGCGGACGAGGTGCAGCCGCCGCACATCCGCTACGACACCTTCGGTGACCTCTAGACGTTCCTCCCCCCACACCGGGGCGCGTGCCCCCGCCCCCTGGGGCACGCGCCCCGGTCCCCCTTTGTCAGTAGCGCCAGGGGTGCCCGGTCTCGCGGTATTCCTCGACCGGCACCAACGGCACGCCAGGTGCCATCCGGTCGACGTAGAGCCGGCCCTCCAGATGGTCGATCTCGTGTGCGACCAGCCGGGCCATGCCGAACTCGAACGAGGTGATGATCCGGCTGCCGTCCCACTGGGCATGCTCCACGTCCAGTCGCAGCGGCCGGGGCACCAGTCCTCGGTGATCGAAGAAGGACAGGCAGCCCTCGTACTGCTCGTCGGTGTCCGGGTCGGCGTCGACCATCCGGGGGTTGAGCAGCACGACCGGCTCGGCCGACCGGTCGGACGGCCGCACCACGGCCGCCGCCCGGCCGATGCCGAGCTGCGGGGCGGCGACACCCACCCCTTTGCTGAATGGGTGCAGCTCGTCGAGCCGGGCCAGGACTGTGGTGAGCCGTTTGACCACCTCCCGAGCGATCTGCTCCTCCCCGGGCAGGTCGAACGGGCGGACGCGCTGGCGGAGCAGGTCTTCGCCGCGTTGCACGATGCCGAGGCCGCGCATCCGGTCGCTGGGCCGGACTCGGACACCGCCGGGGCCGCCGCCGTCCGGCTTGGTTTCCGGGCGGGCGCGGAAGCGCCACTGCATCCGGTAGCGGGCGTTCAGCGGCGGGTCGTCGGTCTGCCAGTCGTAGATTGCCCGGTCACGCTCGTCGTGACGCTGCGGCGCCGTCCGCAGCGGGCCTTCCTCCGTGGAGAGCGAGGTTTCCTCGCCCCAGACCTGCGGGTCGAGCGCCGCAGGCAGGTCCAGGCGTACGGCGAGCTGCCGGGTGGGCAGCCGGACGGCCCGCTGGAACCAGGGACCCCACTTCTCGTGCCCGACGCTGTACGCGTACTCGATGGTTGCCCGATCACCCGGGTAGAGCGGGAAGCGCCGCTCCCCGTTCTCGAAGAGCAGCCAGATCTCCTTGAACGCGTCCCGATCGTGTTTGGCGCGCCAGTGCATCGGCTCCGCGTCACCGGTGCCATCGTCTCGGCGGGCCTGTAATTGCAGCTCGGCGAACGTGAGTTGGTGCTCCCGGTGGTGCCGGTTGGAGCGGCCGGGATCGTTTGGGTAGCGGTCCACGGCGACCCGGACCAGGTAGCGGGTGACCGGCTCGGTGCCGGCGTTGTAAAGCTCGCGGTGGATGACACACCGGTAGCCGTCGTCGGTGTGGGTGAGGGTGGCCAGCTCCCGCTCAACGACGAGGCCGGTGCCGGGCGGCAGCCACTGCCCGGGCAGGTACGGCTCGCGGTGCGGCTGACCCGTCCGGGCGTGCCGCAGGTCGTCGTACTCCCGGAAGCGCTGCCAGATCGCGCCGCTGGCCTCCAGGACGGCCTCGGCGCGGCGGGCGAAGTCCTCGGTGGGGCGGTGCCGACGCCCTTCGACGTGGCTCACGTAGGACGGGTCGAACCCCATCAGGATGGCGAGTTGTTTCTTGGACAGCCCTCGCCCAGTCCGTTGTCGGGCGAGCTCGGCCGCGAAGGAGTCGGCAGCCCGTTCGAGGGGTGAGGTCGTCATCAGCTTCCTCGTGGCCGGGGCTATAAGTTTCACGTTCAGTGCGCGGGCGCACACGCATCTGGCACCTTTTCGACACACGGGTTGACAATTCACCGACGACCATCGATTCTGCGGCACTGTTTCCCACCGCTCACGCCGGGTAGTACGCGGAGCACGGAGCGCTGCTTCGGCCAAAAGCCGGGGTGACCTGCGCCTCCCGATCAGACCAAGGTGAGGCTTCCCTTAGACCAGAAGGGCTGGTTAGGCTAGCCTTAGCTCAGGACGGCACTGGTCGTCCGCCGGGGCCACACTCCTCGGTCACGCGAACGGGGGGCGACTCAGGTGACAGCGGTGCTGCCGAGGCGGGACACCATCGCCACGCCGCTCGCCCCCGTCACCGCGGCGCTACGGGCCATGTTCGGCACCGACGACGTTCCCGGGCTCGCCCGGGGCCTGTTGGTCGACGACGAGTTCGGCTGGGCGCCCGCCACCACCCTGATCGACGGCGCTCGGCTGCCGGAGCTGCTGAACGGCGCTGCCGCCCGCTGGGGCGGCACCCCGCACGCCTGCGCCGCGCTGGCCTGGAAGTCGTACAGCTATTGGACCGCGCTGCCGGTCGTGCTCGGCTGGGCTTCCGCCCGGCGGGTGCCGCTGCTCGATCCGGCCGACGTGCTGATCCACTTCGAGGACCACCGGCAGCTGCTCACCCTCGGCCTGCGCCGTGGCACCACCGTGGCAGTGCTGCCGAGCGACCCACTGGCGCTCGCCGGCCTGCCGGAGGTGCGGGTCGTCGCCGACGAGGCTGAGCTTTTGGCCGCACTGCGTGCCTCACTGCTCGACGCCCACCTGGCGCCGCTCATCACGGCGATCCAGTCGGAGGTCCGGGTGGGCACCCGGACGCTGCTCGGCTCGGTCGCGTCCGGCATCGCGCACGGCATCCTGCGAGCTGCGGACGGTCTGCCCGGCTCGACGGTGCAGAGCATCGACACCCTGCTCGGCGCGCTCGACCTGGCCGACCTGATCGAGCTGGTGCCGGGGCCGACCGGTGAGCCGAGCGTGCAGCGGCGCACCTGCTGCCTCGCCTTCACCCTGCCCCGCCCCAAGGTCTGCCAGGGCTGCTGCGTTCGCTAACTTTGGCTCTCAGTCGGTCAACGATCGGACGTCCCACACCCACATACCGCCGGTGAAGACCGGCTCGATCCCGGTCAGCTCGGTCATTCCCCGGCGCAGCGCGGTTTCGTGCTCGTGCGGCCCGAGGACGACCACACCGGCCCGCCAGAAACGCAGGTCGTCGACCGCCTCGACCCGGCCCTGCGGAGTGATCGGCGGCACCGCTCCGGTGCGCCGGATGGTGGCGAAGAAGCTGCTGGTCGGGCGGGGCGGTGCACCGAACAGCGCGACCCGTGGGGCCTCGGCGTTCGGGCGGGTGTCCGGGCCGAGGAAGTAGCCCCGGGCCAGCGGCATGTCCAGCCGGGTTTCCGCAGACCAGCGCAGCGGCTCCGCGTAGGTGGTGTCCGGCAACGGCAGGGTCACCACGCTGCGCCCACCAGTCACGTAGGGACGCCAGGCCCCACTCGTCACAAAGGTCGGGACCGGGTTGAGCTCGGCCACGGGCAGCGGAGTGGGGACGATGGGCAACAGGGCCATCGTGAGCACGGTTGCGGTGACGAAGCGGATCTGACCCCTGGCGGCCGGGTGTGCGCTGGCCAGCTCGCGGGCGCGTTCGGCGGCGTAGGCAAGCAGCAGCCCGATGATCGGGGTGATCGCCAATGCCCACCGCGTCGGCACCACCGAGTGCAGGATCGGCAGGTTCTCCAGCGCCGCCCAGGGCCCCGGCACACCCGTACCCCGGTTGTCGAAACGAACCTCCCGGCCTAGCGAAAGCACCGCGAAGAGCAGCCCGAGCGCGGCCAGCGCGAGCACCATGACCGAGCGGCGCAACCACCAGACCAGGGCGATCACCAGCACCACCAACGCCCAGCCGAAGAAGCTGTTCTCCTCGGTCGGGTTCTTGGCGAGGCCGGCGGCGGTACGCGGGCTACCGGCGAGCGCTTCGCGGGAGTACGCGACGAACGAGGCCAGGTCGCTGGAGTAGCCGCGGATCAGCCGGGACAGCCCGGAGTAGGCGTCCGGCCCGAAGAACTGCACGTACAGGGGGTACGCCAGCAGCAGCGCGGCGACCACGGCTGCGACGGCAAGACCGGCGATGAACGGCCGGGCCCGCGCCCGAAGATCGGCACGACCGAGGGCGAGTACGCCGACGATGACCGCGAGGCCGATCGCGGTCATCAGCAGGATCTCCAGGTTGAGGAACGCCTGCCAGACGATCACGAGCGCGAGTAGGACCCCGTTACGCAGCCAGCGGCCCGCTTCACCGAGTCGCAGCGTGCGCCAAATGATCAACGGGACGACGAACTGCGACACGATGTTCGGGTGCCCATTGGCGTGCGACACCATGGCCGGCGCGAACGCGCAGAACCCGCCGCCCAGCCACGCCGGCCCACGGGTGCCGATCAGGACCCGGGAGAGCAGGAAATACCAGGCAGTGGCGGTGGCAATCATGCCGGCGGTGAGAAAGACCAGGAATGCCACTCGCGGCCCCAGGAGCAGGGTGACCGGCGTCAGTGGCAATGAAATGGATAATACGGACGTATTAGCCATCAGATTCACGCCGTCCGGGACGTTCATCTGATTGGAATGGAACGGATACGCAAAATGCGTGACGACTCGCGCACCGTGCGCCATCATCCATTCGAACTGCGACTGATCGGACTGGTTGTCCCGCACGCCACTGCCCGGCTTCAGCCAGAGGCGGCCGGTCACCCACAAGCCGAGCACCACGAAGCTCAGCACGGCGGCCAAGTCGGCCCACTTACCCCTGCGGGAAGGCCGAGCGTCACCAGAGGCCCCTTGCGCCGACGACACAGCGGCCGAACCGTCGCTGTCGCTGGGCACGCCCGGTTCAGGAGTAGTCATGACAATTCATAGGGTAGTCAGAGCATGGCGCTGCCGTGACACGTTTCGGGGTACTGCCGTACTATGTGCCGGGTTCGCCGACCGCCGATCACGAACCCACCCCCCGACCACAATTCGGCCACCCCCGATGCCCCGATTCTTCTGCCATCCCAGCGGATGATTCACTCTGTCGGTCCAGGCACGGGTCGAGTTCATATCGTGAGGAATCGACGCATGGCAGAAATCACTGGGGATCAGCGCGTGCAGTCCGAGGTGCTGGAAGGCCTGGCGACCGCCGTCAACCACCGTCGCTGGTTCATCGAACTGGCGGTGCCGTACCTCGGCGACGACCCGATCGAGATCGGCAGCGGTCTCGGTGACTACGCCCTGGAATGGTCAGAGCGGCTGCCCCGATTCACCGCCACCGAGGCCGACCCGGACCGGCTGGTGCAGCTCAAGGAGCGCCTCGCCGACCGACCGAACATCGACGTCCGGCAGATGCTGCTGCCACACAACGACCGGGGCAACTACAGCGCCGCGGTCTCGTACAACGTCCTGGAGCACATCGAGGACCACGTGGGTGCGCTGAGCAGCATGCGCGACCTGGTCCGGCCCGGCGGCGCCGTGATCATCATCGTGCCGGCGTTCGAGTTCGCGATGAGCCCGGCCGACATCGCCACCGGGCACGTCCGTCGCTACACGAAGAAGACGCTCGCAGCGGCGATGACCGAGGCCGGCCTGACCATCGAGAAGATGCACTACGCCAACGCGCTGGGGTTGATCGGCTACTTCATGGCCACCAAGGTCTTCCGGCTGATGCCGAAGGAAGGCCCGATGGTCAAGGTCTACGACACCGTGGTCCTGCCCGCCACGAAGGCCGCCGAGCAGCGCGTACGCCCCCCGTTCGGCCAGTCAGTCTTCGCCGTAGCCCGCGTCCCGTCCTAACCCCACCCCACCCCCCACCCCACCCCACCCACCCCCGCGATCTTGCAGTTTCGGTGGCTCTTCTGTCCCTTATGTCACTAATGCCGGGACAGAAAGTGCAAGATCGCGGGGGTCAGGGGTTACTCCTTGATCTGGTACGTCGGGCGGATCACCGCTCGCGCCAGGGTGTGGAACGCGAGGTTGAAGCCGACGTAGGCGGGGCTGACATCCGGGGTCAGGTCCAGGTGGTCGACATCCACGGCGTGCACCGCGAAGACGTACCGGTGCGGGCGGTCGCCGGCCGGAGGGGCCGCCCCGCCGTAACCCTTCTCGCCGTAGTCGTTGCGGACCGAGAACGCCCCACCGAGGTCGGCGCCAGCCGCGCCACCGGCGCCGCTGGGCAACTGCGTGACCTCGACCGGCACGTTCACGAGCACCCAGTGCCAGAAGCCGCTGCCGGTCGGCGCGTCTGGGTCGTAGCAGGTCACCGTGAAGCTCTTCGTCTCGGCAGGGAAATCCGACCAGGTCAGCTGCGGCGAGACGTTGTCACCCCCGGTGCTGCCATGCGCGTGCCGGGCGTCCATCGGCTCGCCGTTCTGGACGTCGTCACTCGTCAGCGTGAACGAGGGCAGCGTCGGCAGCAGCTCGTACGGGTCCGGGGCGATCGGTCGTTCCAGGGTCATCGGGACGTGTCCTTCCGGTGTGCGGAGATACCAGCCTCTTCATACCCCGTTCGGCGGCGGCGGACGACCGGATGGCCGCTGTCCGGCAATCACCCCACAAAGATATGGTTGTCACCGCAACGTTCCACAGGGGGACTTCTTGGCAGGCATGTGGCGCGATTTCCTGATCGCCGCCGTCACCGCACTGCGGAAGCCGGACCAGCAGTCGCTCGCCCGAGAACGCCGACGCGCGGTCGAGCGGCTGGCCGAGGCGACGATCCGAGACGCACGGCGGGGCACAGACCTGCCGGAGTGACCGGGACGCGGGGCACCGGAACGCTACGAGGCGTGGACCAGGCGGTCCGCGACGAACGGCAGGCCGCCGTCGCCGCCGGAATGACCGGGCGCGTAACGATGCTGCCCAACGCCTCAGGCGGTGCTGCCCAACGCTTCAGGCGGTCAGCAGGCCGGCGCCCGGCGGCTGTGATCGACTCCATGTCACCGATGTGGCGGTATCCCGCGCTGCGGACACCGCCACATCGCCGAAGCGGAGTGGATCACCAGCGCTCGCGCTGGTCAGGGGTGTTTTGCTGCCAGGGGGCGGAGGGTGTGGGATTCGAACCCACGAAGACATCGCTGCCTTACCGGTTTTCAAGACCAGCGCCATCGGCCACTAGGCGAACCCTCCTGGGCCGCAACCCGCAGGTGTACGGCCACGCATAGTCTGCCACGGCTCCCGCTGGGCGGCCCGGCGTCCCTCCCCGAATGCGCCGGCCTGGCGGTCCGGCGCGTCCACAGTGGGCTGAAGCGTGCGCCTGCGGCACCCGGTGAGATCGGGAAGACTGAGCCCATGCGAGCCATCACCATTCCGCAGCCCGGTGGACCCGAAGCGCTGGTCTGGGCCGAGGTGCCCGACCCGGAGCCGGGCCCCAATGAGGTGATCGTGGATGTGCGGGCCAGCGGCGTCAACCGCGCTGACCTGCTGCAACGGCAGGGGCACTACCCTCCGCCGCCGGGCGCGCCCGCGTACCCCGGCTTGGAGTGCTCTGGGGTGATCACCGTGGTCGGCCCAGACGTCGCCGGTTGGGCGGTCGGGCAGCAGGTCTGCGCGCTGCTGGCGGGCGGGGGGTACGCCGAGCGGGTCGCGGTCCCCGCCGGGCAACTGCTGCCGGTGCCGGCCTGCGACCCGGTCGACGCCGCGGCGCTGCCCGAGGTGGCCTGCACGGTCTGGTCGAACCTGGTCGTGGTGGGGCGGCTCAGCGCGGGCGAAAGGCTGCTGGTGCACGGCGGCGGCAGCGGGATCGGCACCTTCGCGATCCAGCTCGGGGCAGCCCTCGGCGCTACCGTCCTGACCACCGCACGGGCGCCCAAGCACCCCCGGCTGCGCGAGTTGGGCGCGGCTCACACGATCGACTACCAGGAGCAGGACTTCGTCGAGGAGGTCCGGCGAGCCACCGATGGGCGCGGCGCCGATGTCATCCTCGACATCATGGGCGCGTCCTACCTGGGCCGGAACGTCTCCGCGCTGGCGACCGGCGGCCGACTGGTGACGATCGGGATGCAGGGTGGGCGCAAAGCCGAGTTGGATCTCGGCGCACTGCTGACCAAACGGGCGAGCGTCACCGCGACGTCGCTACGCTCCCGACCGCTCGCGGAGAAGGCCGAGATCGTCCAGGGCGTACGGGACGAGGTGTGGCCGTTGATCGAGGCTGAAATGATCCGACCGGTCGTGGACCGGCGGCTGCCGATGACCGAGGCGGCGCAGGCGCACCGGCTCGTGGAGTCGAACGATCACTTCGGCAAGGTGCTGCTCATGCGCGTGTGACGTGGGCGGGGTGCCGGTCCGGCGACATGCCGGCTGTCAGGCGAGCGAGTCCGCTGGCGTCGACTCCTCGGTCGCGCGGGGCAGCATCAGGCGGGCGCCCGGCCCCTCGCCGGCCAGCGCGTCCCCCGGGTTGTTGAGCGTGCAGCGCTGCAGGGACAGGCAGCCACAGCCGATGCAACCATCCAGGTCGTCGCGGAGGTTGATGAGCAGCCGGATCTTCTCGTCCAACCGGCCCCGCCAGCTCGCGGAGAGCCGCGCCCAGTCCTGCGGGCTCGGCGTGCGGGCTTCGGGAAGCGACTCCAACGCGGCACGGATCTCCTCAAGCGAGACGCCGACCTGCTGGGAGATCCGGATGAAGGCGACCCGCCGCAGCTCGGCGCGGGCGTACCGACGCTGGTTGCCGCCGGTACGGTCGGCGCGGATCAGCCCGAGTCGCTCGTAGTAGCGCAGCGCCGACGGCGCCACGCCGGAGCGGACGGACAGCTCGCCGATCGTCAGTAGATCCTGCATCACCAGGTCCTTGAGTTGAAGTGCACTTCAAGTCACACAGTAGTGGCATGGCCACCACGATGACCACCGACACCGACACCGACACCGGCTCCCGGCTTCCCGGGTTGCTCCGACGACTGACCGGCGACGAGAAGCACGCGCCCAGCGCGCACTCCACCATCGACGTGCTCCAGGTGCTCTACGACCGGGTGCTGCGGGTCACCCCAGACACCGCCGGCGACCCGGAGCGGGACCGGTTCCTGCTCTCCAAGGGGCACGGACCGGCCGCCTACTACGCGGTGCTCGCCGCGCACGGCTTCATCCCGGACGCCTGGCTCGACGACCTGGCCGGGCCGGAGAGCCGGCTCGGCCACCACCCGGACCGACTGCTGGTGCCCGGGGTCGAGATCGGCTCCGGCTCGCTCGGTCACGGGCTCGGGCTGGCCGTCGGCACCGCCCTCGGCCTGCGGGCCCAAGGGCTGCTCAAACCCCGGGTGTACGTGCTGCTCGGCGACGCCGAACTGGACGAGGGTTCCAACCACGAGGCGATCGCGTACGCCGGAGCAACCGGCCTGGAAAACCTCACCGCAGTCGTGGTCGACAACTCGTCGGCCACACACGGCTGGTCCGGTGGCATCGCCGGCCGGTTCACCGTCAACGGCTGGACCGCCGACACCGTCGACGGCCGGGACCACACCGCCCTGCACACGGCGCTGACCGGGCACCGGCCGCGACGGCCGCACCTGGTCGTCGCCCGCGTCGAGAGCAAGGGATGACCGCCATGCGTGCCGCCTTCCTGGACACCACCACCGCACTCCTCGACGAGGATCCACGAACCGCACTCGTGTTGGCCGACATCTCAGCCAGCCAGTTCGCTCCGGCCGGTCACCGGCACCCCGACCGGGTGCTCAACGTCGGCATCCGGGAGCAACTGATGATCGGCGTGGCCGGCGGACTCGCCCTGACCGGGCTCCGCCCGATCGTGCACTCGTACGCGACGTTCCTGGTCGACCGGGCGTACGAGCAGATCAAGTTGGATCTGGACCACCAGGGCGTGGGCGCGGTCCTGGTCAGCATCGGCGCGTCGTACGACGGGTCGGCGGAGGGCCGGACCCATCAGTCGCCCGGGGATGTCGCGCTCTTCGACTCTCTCGGCGACGGCTGGACGGTGCGGGTGCCCGGTCACCCGAACGAGGTCGCACCGCTGCTCCGGCACGCCGCGACCACCGACGACCCGATCTACCTGCGGCTCAGTGAGCAGCGCAATGCGCAGGCGTACCCGGACGCCGATCGGCTACGGGTGCTCCGGCAGGGTGGGACGAACGCGCCACTGGTGGTGGCTGTCGGGCCGATGCTCGATCCCACCTTGGCGGCGACCGAGGGGATGGACGTGACGGTCGCGTACACCCACACTCCCCGGCCGTTCGACACGCCCGGGCTACGGGCGCTTGTCGGGACCGAGGTGGTGCTGGTCGAGCCGTACCTGGCGGGCACGTCGAGCGCGGTCGTCAGCCGGGCCCTGGCGGACGTGCCGCATCGGCTCCTCGCGCTCGGGGTGGGTCAGACCGACCTGCGACGGTACGGAGATCCGGCCGACCACGCCCGGTGGCACAGCCTGGACGCCGACGGTCTGCGGCGGTCGATCAGCGCGTTCCTCGGATCAGCGCGCGGATGAGGCGGCGGGGCGGCGGCGGGCGCGTTCGCGGCCGAGGATCCAGACCGCCTCGACGCCGTCCTTCCAGGTGATCTTCTTGCCCTCTTCGCGGCCACGCGCCCGGTAGCTGATCGGGACCTCGTACGGGCGGATCCGCTGGCGCAGCAACTTGCCGGTCACCTCGGCCTCCATGCCGAAGCCGCGCGAGCGCACGTCGAGCGACCGGTAGAGCGCCACCGGCATCAGCTTGAAGCAGGTCTCAAGGTCACCGATGTAGGAGTTGAACAGCACGTTGGCCGCCATCGTGACGCCCTTGTTACCCATCACGTACCAGAAGCTGTAGGCACTGTGGCTGCCGAAGGTGCGATTGCCGTAGACGACCGTGGCTCGCCCGTCGAGCACCGGAGCGAGCAGCTTGGGGATGTCCTGTGGGTCGTACTCCAGGTCGGCGTCGAGGATGACCATGTAGTCGCCCTCGGCGCTGTCGACCGCCGTCTTGATGGCGGCACCCTTGCCGGCGTTGCGCTGGTGGGTGATGACCCGCAGGCGTACGTCATCGGCGCGGCCGAGGACCTCGCCGGTGCCGTCCCGGCTACCGTCGTCGACGACTACCAACTCGATCTCGCACGGATAGTCCACCGCCAATGCCTGCTTGAGGGCATCCGCGATGCGTTCTTCCTCGTTGAAGACCGGCATGAGGATCGAGAGCTTCACGGGAATCTCCACGGTGGCGACGACACGTCAGCCATAGCCTAGCGTGGCTGGTCAGCCCAAGGTCTGCCGCCACCGTCGGGCGGTCGGCGTGGCGGGTTCAGCCCGATGGTGTTTACTTCCCGCCATGTCGGCTGCCGGCTCCCTGCTCGCGGCGGTTCCTGTCGCCGCGGTGCTCCTGCTCACCGTCGCGACGAGGCCGCGCGAGGCCGGCGCGGTGGCACCGCTGCGGCTCGCCGTGGTGCGCGCCGCCCTGCTCAGCGGGGCGTACGCGGTGCTCGTCGTCGAGGTGCTCGGCGCGTTGCACGCGCTGACCCGGCCGGCGTTCGCCGCCGCCTGGCTGCTCTTCCTAGCGGCTGCCGCGACAGCAGTGTGGGTGCGGCGGCGACGGGCGACCCTTCTCGCGCAGCCACGCACCGCCACAGCGCGACCGGTGCCGGTCGGCGCCGTGGCGTCCGGTGGCACCCCCGAGACCTCCACCCCGGCCGTCGACCCCGGTGCGGCCGAGTCCGACCCCGCGCCGACCCGGACGGGTCGGGCACAATCCGGCCTGCTCGCCGTGGCGGTCGACGCCTGGCGTACGGCGGGTCGGGGGGAGCGGCTGCTCGCCGGCACGGTCGCCGGGCTGGTCCTGGTGGAGTTGCTTGTCGCGCTGCTGGCCGAGCCGAACAACTTCGACTCGCAGACGTACCACCTGCCGAAGGTGGAGCACTGGGTGGCCCAGGGCGACCTGGACTTCTGGCCCACCGCGATCCACCGGCAGGTGACCATCCCGCCCGGAGCCGAGTATCTGCTGCTGCACCTGCGCCTGCTCACCGGCGGGGACCAGCTGTACAACCTGGTGCAGTGGGCGGCCGGAGTCATCTGCCTGCTGGTGGTCGCACGGATCACCGCGCAGCTCGGCGGCGGCCGGAGGGCCCAGTTGCTCAGCGCGTTCGTGCTGGCGACCACGCCGATGGTGGTGCTCCAGGCGACCAGCACGCAGACCGACCTGGTCTGCGCGGCGTGGGTGGCCTGCGCGGCGACCCTCGTGCTGGATGGGCTGCGTCGGCGGACCGGCTGGGGCACGCTCCTCGGGTTGGGGGCGGCCACCGGGCTGACCGCGGTGACCAAGACCAGCGGCCTGATCGCGGTCGGCCCACTGCTGGTGCTCTGGGGGTTGGCCCAGCTCCGGCTGGCCCCGGCCGAGAGCGCGGCATCCGCTGGCCCGACGGCGGCTGGCGGGGGTCGCCGGCCCCGGCCGGTCGGTCAGATGGCCCGCACGGTCAGCGGTTCGGTGCTGATCATGCTGGTCGCGGCCGTGGTGGTCGGCCCGTTCCTGGCCCGCGTGACCGCCGAGTTCGGGCACCCGCTGGGGCCACCCCGGCTACGCGAATCGATCCCGATGGAACGGCACGATCCGCCGTCGATCCTGGTCAACGCTCTGCGGATCGGGCACACCGCGTTCGACACACCGCTGGCGCCCCTGCGCCGGGCCGGAGCTGAGGCGATCATCGACGGCGCGGACGCGATCGGGGTCGACCCGCAGGACCGCGCGATCACCTTCGGTCGGGAGATCTTCCCGGAGCCGGCCTGGTATCCGGACGAGGACCGGGTGGCGTTTCCCCTGGCCGGGGCACTGGTGGTGATCGGTGCGGTCGTCGCGCTCGCCCGTCCGCGCCGGATCGACCCCGAGCGGACCGGGCCGCTGCGCGCGTACGCGGTGGTGGTGCTGACCACCGTCCTGCTGCACACCTCAATGATCAAGTGGCAGCCGTGGGGAAACCGTCTGATCCTCTACGCCCTGGTGCTCGCGGTGCCGCTGGCCGGGCTCTGGCTCGAGGCGCTCCTCCGCCGCCACGCGTACCCGGCCAGGACGGGGGCGCGGCGGTCGGTGGCCACGCTGGCGGCCGTCACCGTGCTGGCCGCCTCGGCGCTGGCCGGGGTGCTCGCGGTGTCGTACGGCTTCCCACGACGGCTGGTCGGCTCCGGCTCGGTCTTCACCACCTCGGACTGGGACACCCGGTTCGTGCGTCGCCCGCAGTGGGCCGACGAGTTCCAGTGGGCTGCGGCGGCGGTCCGCGACAGCGGTGCCCGACGGATCGGGCTGGTGCAGCAGAACGACAACTGGGAATACCCGTGGTGGCTTCTGTTGCGGCAGCCGAACGGACGCTCGCCGGAGCTGGTGTCGCTTCAGTCGGTGCTGCCGGAACGACCGCCGGCAGACCCCTCATCTGTCGACGCGATCGTGTGCACAGGCAGCAAGCCGGACTGCGCCGATTTTGTCCCGGCGGGCTGGCGGTTGGAGTTCCGCGGCTACGTCGGCTACGCGCTGCCGCCGGGTCGCTGACCCGGCGAGGAAGGGCCCCTCTTCACAAGGGGCCCTTCCTCTCACTTGGCGCGAGGAATGAGGATGAGGCGGGCTACGCCCTTGTCGCCGTCCTTCGCGCCGGCGACGCCGAGCGTCGCGCCGACCTTGACCTCGCTCGGCTGCACGGTGGCGCGCCGCTCGACGACCCGCAGGTCGTCGCCGAAGCTCCAGGTCATGGTGAAGCCGTCGGTGGACTTGACGGTCATCGAGTTGCCGTCGATCGCGGTCACCTCGCCGCGCTGCACGACGACGGTCTGCGTACCGCTGTCCTTCGTCTGCACCACCGCTTCACCGTGCAGGGTGTTCTTGCGTAGCTGCACGCGGGCCTGGTGGCGCTTGCGCAACTCCTCGCCGCGCTTCTCTCGGGCCTTCTCCTGCGCTGTGGGGGAGGCGCCCGGCGTCGGGGTGGCCGGGGCGGCGACGGTCTGCACGTCCAGGTCGTCGGCGTCGAAGCCCATCGCGGCCAGCGCCTGGCCCTCCACACCCATCGCGGCGGCGACCTCGACCGCGGCCTCCCGGGCGGGCTGACTGGCCACCTCGGCCGCACCGCAGCCGCTGAGACCGAGCGCGACCGCCGCGAGCAGTGCCGTGGTGCCGGTGGCGAATCCCCAACGTGGCATGGCTTTTCCTCTCGTCCGTGGAGCCCTCAGCATCACCTCCGACGACGAGCGGAGCGTCAGGCCGATGTTCGGGTCAGGTAAGGATCACCGGGCAGCCGGACCGTGAAGGCGGCACCGCCCTCCGGTGCGTGCCCTGCGGCGATCTCCCCGCCCAGTCGACGGACCAGCCCGGCGGCCAGCGCCAACCCCAGACCGCTGCCCACCTTGCGCACTCCCCGGTAACGCTGGTGCAGCGCACCGCGCTCGAACGCCACCGCAAGGTCGTCGTCGGTGAAGCCCGGCCCGCCGTCCCGGACCTCCAGCACACCGCCGGAGGCCGGGTCCGTCTCGGCCGGCCGGACCGCGAGCACCACCGGCGACCCCGGGGGTACGACCCGCAGCGCGTTCTCCAACAGCCCGTCCAGCACCTGCCGAATGCGCCCCGGATCGGTGTACGCCGGCACCGGCTGACCAGGCGTCTCCACCCGAAACGGCACGCCCACCGCCGCGCACCGACCGGACCAGGTCGGCTCTGCGTCCATGGCCAACTGGGTCAGGTCCACCGGCACCGGTTCGAGTGGGAAGTCGGCAGCCTCCAGTCGGGCCAGCGCCAGCAGGTCACCGATCAGCCGGTCCAGGTGTTTGGCTTCGGCAAGCACCGTCCGGCCGGTGTCGACCGTGTCGTCCGCGCCGAGCACCCCGTCGGCGAGCGCCTCGGCGTACCCCCGGATCGCGGTCAGCGGAGTGCGCAGCTCGTGCGAGACGGACAGGAGGAACTCCCGTTGCCGACCCTCGCTGGTGGCCAGCGCGGCGGCCAACCCGTTCAACGCCTCGGCCAGGTCGGCGACCTCACCCGGCGGCTCGACCGGCACCCGGACCGCACGGTCGCCAGCGCGCAGCCGGGCGGCGGCGGTGGCCGCGACGCGGATCGGCCGGGCCAGCCGACGGGCCAGCAGCAGCCCGGCCACCACGCCGGCGGTCAACCCGGCCAGCAGCGGCAGCCACAGACTAAGCAACACCTTGGCCCACAGCCCGTTCGCTGCGGGACGGGAGAGCACCACCCCGTTGCCGTTGGGAAGGGCCCGACCCTCGACCAGGGCACGTTCGCCGTTGACCGGGCGGCGAACCGACACGTTGCCGCCCTGCTCGATCCGCTGCACCACCCGGGACGGCAGGCCCGGCCGGTCGACCGTCCCGCGCCGGATCAGGTACGCGTCGATGCCCTGGTTGCGCAGTTGCTGGATGAGCCGCTCCTCGTCGGCGCTCCGACCCCGGTCCAGGCGGGTCCGCAGCACCTCGGCGGCGAGCCGGGCCTGCGCGGCGAGCGCCTCCTGATCGCGTCGCTCCGCGCCGCGGATCGCCAACGGCACGGCGACGATCGCGGTGACCAGCACCGACACCAGCGCCACCGCACAGGTGACCAGCACCGCCCGGGCGGTCAGCGTCCGGCCGAACCGGCTACGTCGAGGTGCAACCGGCCCGCCGGCGCCGACCACCGGCAGGGCCATGGTCGGCGACTCCGCGCGCCCGGCATGGTCAGGCATCGACCGCGTACCCCACCCCGCGATGGGTCCGGATCACGCTGACCGGCCCGAGCTTCGCCCGCACCTGGGCGACGTGCACGTCCACCGTGCGGGTGCCGGCGTGCGCCGCGTAACCCCAGACCCCGGCCAGCAACTCCTCCCGGGTGAAGACCCGACCCGGCCGGGCCATCAGGTGGGCCAGCAGGTCGAACTCGGTGGAGGTGAGCTGCACCGGGGCGCCCGCGACGGTCACCGTTCGGCGGGCCGGGTCGAGCGTCACCGGGCCGACGACGCGCGGCCGGTCCGCGCCCTCCGGGCCGCCGGCGGAACGGCGCAGCACCGCGCGTACCCGGGCGACCAACTCCCGAGGGCTGAACGGCTTGGTGACGTAGTCGTCGGCACCCAACTCCAAGCCGACGATCCGATCCACCTCGTCGTCTCGGGCGGTGAGGAAGATGACCGGGGTCCAGTCCCCGTCCTCACGCAGTCGGCGGCAGATCTCAGTGCCGGGCAGGCCCGGCAGCGCGATGTCCAGGACGCAGGCCACCGGGCGCAATCGGCGGGCGGCACTCAGGCCTGCCGTGCCGTCCCGTTCCAGGTGGACGCCGAACCCGTCACGGGTGAGGTAGAGCCGGACCAGGTCGGCGATGGCCGGCTCATCCTCGACCACGAGGACGAGCCCGCGGTGCGGCGGTTCGACGGTCACCGGCCCATGATTGCCGACCCGGTGGGCTCGGCGCGATCGATGCGTGTTCGAGTTCGGTAAAGGCGACGCAAAGCCGGGAGGGCGTCAGCTCACCACGGCGGGGCGGAACACGCTGGAACGTGAGGCGGCGGGTGCGTCACCGATGGTGGCGACGATCCGCTCACGGGGCGCCCGCAGGCGGGTCCGGAATGCGTGGTTGAGCAGCGCGTCGAGCTGCCACACCCGCTTCGGTTGACTGGTGCGGATCAGGAATCGCTCACGGATCCCGTCGATCGCGGTTGCCGCCAACTCGACCGAGTGCAGCCGCGGGTCCGGGCTCCAGGTCACGTTGCTCAGCTCGCGCAACTCGGTGTTGAGGTGCAGACGCAGTCGGTGCAGCAGCCGGGTCTGCTGGGTCACCACCAGCCGACGATGGGTGAGCAGGATCAGGTAGTCGCCGGTGACCGGGCGGTCAGGGCGGCTACAACGGGTGACCAGGATCGTGGCGTCACCGGAGCCGACGCAGCGCCGGAAGACCGGCATGTGCCGGCTCACGGTCTGCACGGCCAGGCCGGCTTCAGCGGCGGCCGGGAGGAACGTTCGGGAGAAGACGTCCATGACCTGCCCAACGACCTCCCTTAGCGGGGTGACGTGGGTCACGCGGGTTTTTTGGAAGTTCCACGCCGCCGGTCGCACTGCCTGTCCGATTTCCGACTAGGACGGATCATGGTCAGGAGTCGGGCTGAAGCGGACTGGCAGCGAACAGCTCCTCCAGCCAGCCGGGCACCGCGTCGGCGTTCGGGCGTCAACTGGGCCAGCGTCGCGATCAGGACGGCCTCGTGCACCGTGCCCCGGTTGTTGGCCTTGAACCAGACCGGGCCGTCGTCGGTGGGCACGCGCCACACCAGCGACCAGGGGCGCAGCCGAGGCTCCACCGGCCCGGTCACCCGCCGGCCGTTCCGGCTCAGCTGCGACTCGACCCAGGACCGGGCCCGCACCTGCCACTGCTCACTGGACCAGTCGGGGACGCATCCATCAGCGTTCGTCGTCACGCTGGGCACCATAAGCGGCCCTCCCGCGCCCGGCGAGACGTTTTCGTGGCCGAACGTCAGACCAGCTCGACGATTGTGGCGTTGGCCATGCCGCCGCCCTCACACATGGTCTGCAGCCCGTAGCGGATCCCGTTGTCCCGCATGTGCTGGAGCATCGTGGTCATGATCCGGGCACCGGAGCCACCGAGCGGGTGACCGAGGGCGATCGCCCCACCGCGCGGGTTGAGCCGCTCCGGGTCCGCCTCGGTCTCCGCCAGCCAGGCCAGCGGCACCGGGGCGAAGGCCTCGTTGACCTCGTACACCCCGATCTCCTCAATGCCCAGCCCCGCGCGGCGCAGCGCCTTCGCGGTTGCCGGAATGGGCGCGGTGAGCATGGTGACCGGGTCGTCGGCGGCGACCACGGCGGTGTGGATCCGGGCTAGCGGCCGCAGGCCGTGCCGGCTGGCCCACTCGGACGTGGTCACCGCGAGGGCCGCGGCGCCGTCGGAGATCTGGGATGCGGAACCGGCGGTCACCACCCCGTCTGCACGGAACGGGGTGGCCAGCTCGCCGAGCTTGGCCAGCGACGTCTCCCGGCGGATGCCCTCGTCGGCGGCGAACTTGCCGCCGTCGCCGAGCGGCACCGGCGCCAACTCCGGGTCGAACGCGCCGGCGTCCTGTGCGGCGGCCGCCTTCTCGTGGCTGGCCAGCGCGAACTCGTCGAGCTGCGCACGCGAGAGCCGCCACCGCTGGGCGATCAGCTCGGCCCCGACGCCCTGGTTGAACGGCAGCGGCGCGTCGTCGGCGAAGCCCTCGACACCCCGATAGCGGGCGCGCAACTGGTCGCTGAAAGGCATGCCGCCGGCCACACTGGAGCCCATCGGCACCCGGGTCATCGACTCCACGCCACCGGCGACCACCAGGTCGGCCTGGCCGGAGAGCACGGTCGCGGCGGCGAAGTGCAGTGCCTGCTGGCTGGAGCCGCACTGCCGGTCGAGGGTCGTGCCGGGCACTGTCTCGGGCCAGCCGGCGGCGAGCACACCGTTGCGGGCGATGTTCCACGATTGCTCGCCGACCTGGGACACGCAGCCCCAGAAGACGTCGTCGACCTGCGTCGGGTCGAGCCCGGTGCGCTCGGCGAGGGCGCGCAGCACGTGCGCCGACAGGTCGACCGGGTGCACGCTGGCGAGGCTGCCCTTGCGCCGCCCGACCGGGGTGCGTACCGCGCCGACGATGACCGCGTCACTCATGTTTACTCCCCGGTAACTTGGGCTGCCCCGATCCTACGTCGTCGTGGACCGGTCGTCGGCCCCGGCGTCGAGGTGCCGTACCCCGTCATCCGACAGTCGCTGGCATGCTGGGCGGGTGGATGAGATTGCTCCGGTGCGGCAGTGGCGGGTGCCGGCAAGCCTGCCCGCGGTGAAGCTGGTCGGCGCGGTCCTGCTGGTCGCGCTCGGGCTGCTCTTCGCCGACGGCGACCCGGTCCGCCTGGTGGTGGCCCTCCTGGCCGCCGCCGCGTTGGCCGGCTGGGCGGTACGCGACCTGGTCGCGCCGGTCCGACTGGCGGTGGACGCCGCAGGCCTCACCGTCATCCACGGGTTCGCGGGCCGGCGGCTGCTGCCCTGGTCGACGGTCGAGGCGATCGCCGTGGACCGTCGGCCACGGTTGGGGCTGACAAGCGAAACCCTGGAGATCGACGCGGGCAACTCGCTGCACCTGTTCGGCCGGTACGACCTGGGCGCCAGCCCGGAGGAGGTGGCCGCCGAGTTGCGTGCCGCCCACCCGGACACCGCCGGATAGCCCCGACCGCTCAGCCGAGCAGGGCGGTGCTGCGGAAGAAGGCCAGGGCAAGCAGGATCAGCAGGATGATCGCACCGCCGGCGACCTGCACCAACGTGCGCCGGCCACGCGGCGCGTACGCGAGCACAAGCGCCATCAGCGCACCAACCACCAGACCGCCAAGGTGCCCGGGGATCGAGATGCCCGGCACGGCCAGCGTGAACACCAGGTTGATCACCAGGATCGGAATGATCTGGGAGATGTCGCGGCCCATCTTGCGCTCGATGATGAGCAGCGCGGCGAAGAGCCCGAAGATCGCGGTGGACGCGCCGGCGGTGGTCGCGTTCTGGGCACTGAACAGGTAGGCCGCCACGTTGCCGCCAAAGCCCGCGATCAGGTAGAGCGCGGCGAAACGCGCCCGCCCGAGGTTGGCCTCCAGCGATCGGCCGAGCACCCACAGGGCCCACATGTTGAGCAGCAGGTGAATCACGCCGTAGTGCAGGAACATCGCGGTGACCAGCCTGTACCACTGACCCTCGGCGATCCCTCCGAGCGTGCCGTCGGGGAGGACCGCCAGCCCGAGCACCGACCCCCAGTTGGTCAGCGGCGTACTGCCGCCCATCAGCCCGCCGAAGCCGGAGCCGCCCACCGCCGCGTCCCCACCCCGGTCGGAGGCGATGGAGAGCACCATGAGCAGCAGATTCAGAGCGATCAGCGCCTTGGTGACGTAGCCCTGCCGGCCGGCGGCACCGCCACCAAAGGCGGTACGCGCCGGCCGGACACTGCGACGTCCCTCGTTGACGCACTCCGGGCACTGGTGCCCGACGGACGCCTCCCGCATGCACTCCGGACAGATCGGCCGGTCGCAGCGGGTGCACCGGACGTAGGTCTCCCGACCGGGGTGCCGGTAGCAGACCGGGGCGGTCGGCGGAGATTCGCTCACCGGGCCGACCCTCCGTCCACCGCGACGCGATCCACCGGCACCGGCCGGTGCGGTGCTCCGGAGCGCTCAATCATGCGAGCAAAGGTACCTCGCCGGTCGGTCAGGCAGCAGACCGCTCGATCTCGACCCGCTCGATGACGACGTCCTGCAGCGGACGGTCGCTCGGGCCGGTCGGGGTGTTGGCGATCGAGTCGACGATCTTCACCGACTGCTCGTCGGCAACCTGGCCGAAGATCGTGTGCCGGTTGTTGAGGTGCGGCGTCGGAGACACGGTGATGAAGAACTGCGAACCGTTGGTGCCCGGTCCGGCGTTCGCCATCGCCAGCAGGTAAGGCCGGTCGAACCGCAGCTCCGGGTGGAACTCGTCGGCGAACTTGTAGCCCGGCCCGCCCCGACCGGTGCCGGTCGGGTCGCCCATCTGGACCATGAAGCCGCTGATGACCCGGTGCGAGATGGTGCCGTCGTAGTACGGACCACTGCCCGGCTGACCGGTGCGCGGGTCGGTGTACTCCCGGTTGCCCTCGGCCAGGTCGACGAAGTTACGGACGGTCTTCGGCGCGTGGTTGGGGAAGAGCTCCAGCCGGATCGGGCCGGCGTTGGTGTGCAGGGTGGCGTAGACAGCCTCGGCCACGGGTACTCCTCACTTGTTGGTCAGTTCCATGCGGATCCTCCCATGTGCCCGATCTGGCATCGCGGAGGCATCCGTTGGTGGAGGATGACGAAGGAACAACTCCCAGGAGGTAGGACCGTGTTTGGATTCGGGCGGCGTAAGTCCCAGGGGCAGCAGGCGATGGCCGAGCTGAACCAGAGCATCAGCCACCTGATGCAGGCAGCCAACCACGCCGCGAGGGGCGCCGGTGCGACCGTCGGTCCGCGGGTCCAGGTGGCCCGGGGCTACGTCGGGCCGGCTGCGGCGAAGGTTCGCGACCAGGCGTCGACCGGCTGGGGGACGACACTCACCACGCTGGCACCGCTGGCCGCGGCGGCCCGTGACGGCGCCGCGCAGGCAGGGCCGCTGACCAGGAAGGCCAAGTCGAAGACCATGCGGATCTCCGGTAAGAAGAAGCAGCCGCGCCGTCGCGGCTCGATGATGACCGGCCTGCTGGCAGCAGGTGTCGTCGCCGGCCTGGCCGGCGCAGTGGCCCTGCGCCGCCGCCGGGAGCAGCAGGAGTGGGCCGAGTACGACCCGGCCCGCAGCCTCGACCCGATGCGCGACGACGTCGACTCGATCGAGGTACGGACGCCGTCCTCGACCAAGGGGACCGACGGGGCCGCCATGACTGGCGCGGCGGGGATGACCGGTGCCGGCAGTTCGGCGGCGGCCAGCGGCACCAGCGCGAGCACCACCGGCACGGCCAAGCAGACCGGTATCCGCCCGACCGACAAGGTCCCCTCGGTCGCCGAGGGCGCCACCGATGTCTCCGGTCGGCCGACCGACGACCTCACCAATGCGCTGAGCAAGAACACGGCCCGCACCAACGGCCGCCGCTGACCCAACGACAGCGCAGCGAGCGCCGACGACGCGGGTTCACCCCGCTCGTCGGCGCTTCCGCACGCCGGTGCCCCCGGCGTGCCCGCACCCTCGCTTCGCGGTCAGAGCCAGCCGTTGCGGCGGAACCAGCGGTAGAGGGCCAGCGAGACGCCGAGCATGAGCGCGAGGGCCACGGGATAGCCGTACGTCATCTTCAGCTCGGGCATGTTGTCGAAGTTCATGCCCTCGACGCCGGCGATGGAGGTCCAGACCGCGGCGATGGCCGCCCAAGCGGCGATCTTGCGCATGTCGTTGTTCTGGTCGACGGTGACCTGGGCCAACCGCGCCTGGAGGATCGAGTTCAGCAGGTCGTCGTAGGAGTTCACCTGCTCCACGGTGCGGCTCAGGTGATCCTGGACGTCCCGGAAGTAGCGGCGGATCTCCTTGGGCACCTCGCGGTTGACCTGAGAAGTCAGCGTCATCAGCGGCCGTTGCAGCGGCACCACCGCCCGCTTGAACTCCACCAACTCCCGCTTCATCTGGTAGATCCGCTGGATCCGCCCGTGGCCGTGGCGGTCGAAGACCTCGGCCTCCAGCACGTCCAGGTCGTCCTCGATCTGCTCGGCAACCTCCAGGTAGAGGTCGACCACCCGGTCGGTCACCCCGTACGCCACCGCCCACGGGCCCTGGAGCAGCAAGTCCTGCTTGGTCTCCAGGTCGGCACGAATCGGGGCGAGTCGGCAGGCATCCCCGTGTCGGACGCTGATCACGAAGTTCGGGCCGATGAAGAGCATCACCTGCCCGGTCTCCACGACCTCGGAGTTCTCGGTCAGCTCGGCGTGCTCGCAGTAGCGCGCGGTGCGCAGCACCAGGAAGACGACGTCGCCGAACCGCTCCAACTTGGGGCGCTGCTCGGCCTTCACCGCGTCCTCTACGGCGAGCTCGTGCAGGCCGTACGTCTCCGCGATGGCGGTCATTTCGGCCAGCTCCGGCTCGTGCAGACCGATCCAGACGAAGCCGTGCTCCTCGCGACGGGCCGCGGTCAGTGCGTCCGCGTACGTCCACTCGCCGGGTTGCCGCTTGCCGTCGACGTAGAGCGCGCAGTCGACCACCCCGCTGCGGCCGGTGCCGGTGGGGGCCGGCACGGGCGGCGAGCCGTCGGCGTTGAGGATCCGGGTCATCGCCCGGACCGGGGACGGCCACGCCCGCTGCCGCAGCACCCGACCGGTGGCAGACGGTGCCGTCCGGTCCCGCTCTGTCCGATCCGTCATCGCGTCACACCTCCCACGCTCAGCTGCGGCTTGCAGGCTACGCCGACCGCGGTCGGCCAGACGTGTGACGGCTGTCGCGTGGGCGACGCCGGGCGGGCCGGGCCGCGTTCCCCGGGGTGCGGGGGGCGGTGCCGGGCGAGCCGGGCCGCATCGGGGGGTGCCGGGACGACACCCGGCGCCAGTGGGGGCGGGAGGTTGTGCTGTCGCGTCACCCAGGTCGCGGCCGGCCCGGAGGCCTGCGGTGATCTCGGCTACAGCTGGCGGGTGACGCTCGCAGCATTGTGAGCCGCCCGCCGCCCCGACGGGAGTCCCGGGGCGGCCGGCAACGTCGTTCTGTCAGGAACCCGACAGTTGATTCAGCTCCGGACGGCCTCGACGGCCTCCGCGAGACGACGAACGCCCTCGTCGATCCGATCGACGGTCACCGCCGAGAAGGCCAGTCGCAGGGCGTGCTGCCCACCGTCCAGCACGAAGTCGCTGCCCTTGACCACGGCGACCCCGCGCTCGGCGGCCGCCGGGGCGAGCCGGTCGACCAGCACGTCCTCCGGGAACTCCACCCAGAGGAAATAGCCGCCGTCGGGCTCCACGAACCGGGCCTGCGGCAGATGCCGGCGCAACGACTCGGCGAGCACCCGGGCCCGCTCGCCCAGCGCCGCGCGTACCGTCTCGATCGAGCGGTCGATGTCACCGGAGACGCAGAACTGGTGCACGATCGCCTGCGACACCATTCCAGGCGAGATGTAGAGGCTTGTCGCGTTCTTGGCGATGTCGGCGATCAGATCCGCCGAGCCGACCAGATACCCGACCCGCACGCCCGGGCAGACCGTCTTGGTGAAGCTCGACGCGTGCACCACCACGTTGCGGGTGTCCAGCGAGAGCATCGACGGCAGCGCTTCACCGCGGAAGCGGATGTCCGCGTACGGGTCGTCCTCGAAGATGATGAACTCGTACTCGGCAGCCAGATCGAGCAGCTCCCGACGCTTCTCCAGGGAGAGCGTCATGCCGGCCGGGTTCTGGTAGTTCGGGATGACGTGCGCGAGCCTGGGCCGAACCCCGGACTCCAGCAGCTTGCGCAGCTCAGCGGTGTCGAGGCCATCCGGCTGGACCGAGATGCCGTGCAGCTCACTGCCCATCCGCTGAAGGTTGAGCAGCGTCCGGTCGTACGTCGGGCGTTCCACCACGACCGCGTCGCCGGGGCGGACCAGGTGGTCGAAGAGGAACGCGTCGGCCTGGAGCGACCCGTTGGTGACCAGCACCTGGTCGGCCTGGACGCCGTGCTTCTCGGCGATCCACTTTCGCAGCGGAAGGTAACCGACGGAGGTGCCATACGCCGTGACCCCCGCAGGGTCGGCGTCGAAGGCACGGACAGCGGCGGCCTTGAGCCCCTCGACATCGACGATGTCCAGCGAGGGAGCCCCACGGGCAAAGGAGATCAACTGCTCGGCGGTCATGGCTGTTGAGCGTACGGGCGGCTGCGGGGGACGCGCGGACGGCACGGCGATGTCCGCATCCTGAGCCACCGGGTCGGGTGACCCGACTCCACCGGACGGCGACAGATCAGACCGGAAGGGCGAGCGCGTCGTGATGCGCCGCGCGGGAAAGTCCCTCCAGCTGCACGCCGAGCGCGTCGAGGAGCTGGCTCCAGTCGAAGTAGGAGCGCCACGCGACGATCCGACCCTTGCGGGCCCGGACCACGTCGGCCACCTCCCAGGTCACCGTCCGGCCGGTGGGCGCGACGGTGCCGTACGGCGAATGCAACGTGCCGGTGTGGGTGCCGCTCAGGCGCAGCTCGACGGCCGCACCACCACCCGTGCGGACCGCACCGATCGGGTCGACTCGCAGATCCCCAAAGGCGCCGGTCCAGGTCCGCAGGAGCGCGGGCAGCTCGATTGGACGGACCGTCACGCCCGGCATGGCGTAGAACGCCTCGGGGGCGTAGAGATCCGGTAGACGGGCCACGTCCCGACTCAGGAGCATGGCGTACTGCTGCTCGACCAGGCGCTCCGCGTCACGCATCGGGCCCTCCCTCGCGGGCCGCGGCACGTCCGCGCCCGCAAGGAATGCTTACCCATCGATCGGGCCCGGCACACCATCGCCGGTCAGGTCGTGGCGACCGCCTGGCTCTCCGCCCAGACCCGCATGATGTCCCGTACGGAGATCACCCCGGCCACTTCCCGGCCGTCCAGCACCACCAGGTGCCGGAACCCGCCCCGAGCCATCGCGGCGGCAGCCTCGGCCACCGTCCACTCCGGGCCCGCGTAGACGACTTCCCAGGTCAGGTGGGCACCGGTGCGTTCCACGTCGCAGTCCAGGCCAGCGCCGATCGCCTTCAACACGTCGCGTTCGGTCATGATCCCGACCCCCTCGGAGTCCGGGTCGATCACGACCGCCGACCCGACACCGCGGGCCGACATCATCCGGGCCGCCTGACGGAGCGTGTGCTCCGGGCCGACGACGAGGACCTCGCTGGACATCGCATCCCGTACCTGCATCACCCATCACTCCTTCGGGACGGTGGCATCCGGTACGGACATGGTGGTCCGTGGATGTTTCCGGGACAAGCGCGGCATCGCAGCTGCAGCGGACGCTCGCTACTGTCGGACGGTGTCCACCGAGCCTCTGCGCTGCGCCGGCGTGCTGATTGCCGACCGGTCCGTGCACACCGTCGAGCTGGTGCCGCACCGCATCGCCGGGCTGCTCGCCCCGGCTGTGGACCGGGTCTTTCACGCCGGCATGCTGGCCGGCCGCGACGGTGGCGGCGCCGAACTGAGCCAGAGGTACGGCGGAGTGGCAGCAACCGGCTTCCTGGTGGACCTACGCACCCGGCTGGCCGCACCGGGCGGCACGGTCGACGGACCGGGCTTCGCGGCGATCACCCGGTACGGCGATCCGGTCGTCACCCGCCGGGTGGTGGACAAACAGGTGGCGCACGGCATGCTCCACCGCCGCCCGGACGGTGGGCTCTCCGCCACCGAGCGGGGTGCCGCCTTCCTCACCGAGCTGTACCAGGTGCACGCCGAGGTCACCGAGGAGTTGTGGGCCGGGCAGGACGAGCGGGTGCTGCGGCTGCTGGCGGCGCTCGGCCGGGTGCTGGCGTACGCCCTGGTGCTGGCCGACGAGGAGGGCACCCAGGCCAGCTCCGCGTTCGCCGCGATGGCACCCCCGTACGAGCCGGACGGCATCGGATCGGGCGTGTTGCTGCTCAACCGTCTCGGCACGCTGCGATACCACCGGGCCGACGCGCATGCCGCCGCCTGGACCGCCGCCGGGCACACCGCGTCGAGCATCGCCGCCCTGCCGCCCGGCCCCGAGCGGGTCGCCATCGAGCTGGAGACCGACCGCCGGGCGGCCGGCCCGTACGCCGTGCTCGGCGCGGACGAGCGGCTGACCATGCTCGCCGACCTGGCCGCCCTCCCCGGCTGACCCGGTTGACCGGAGCGGCCCGGCCAACCGGCGCTATCCTCCAGCGGTGACGGGGAGCAGGACTAGGGAGGATGTCGCGATGATCGGAATGGTGCTCGCGGCCGGAGCGGGGCGTCGACTGCGCCCGTACACCGACACCCTGCCCAAGGCGTTAATACCGGTGGACGGCGAGACCACGATCCTGGACATCGCGCTGGGCAACCTCGCCGAGGTCGGGCTCACCGACATCGTGATCGTGGTCGGCTACGCGGCGGATGCGGTCCGCGAACGGCAGGCCGACCTGGAGAAGCGGTACGGGGTCACGCTCACCCTGGTCCACAACGACAAGGCCGAGGAGTGGAACAACGCCTACTCGCTCTGGCTGGCCCGGGAGTACTTCGCACGCGGGGTGCTGCTGGTCAACGGGGACACCGTGCACCCGGTGAGCGTGGAGAAGACCCTGCTCGCCGAGCGCGGGCCGGGCATCCTGCTCGCGGTGGACACCCTCAAGCCGCTGGCCGAGGAGGAGATGAAGACCACCTTCGACGCAGCCGGTCAGCTCACCCGGATCACCAAGATCATGGACCCGGGCGAGGCGTACGGGGAGTACATCGGCGCCACGCTTATCGAGCCGCAGGTCGCCGACGCCCTCGCCGACGCGTTGGAGGCGACGTGGCGGCGCGACCCGAACCTCTACTACGAGGACGGCTACCAGGAGTTCTCCGACCGGGGCGGGGAGGTGCGGGCGGCGCCGATCGGTGACGTCCCGTGGGTCGAGGTCGACAACCACGCCGACCTGGCCCGCGCGCGGGAGATCGCGTGCCGCTACTAGCTCGGAGTGTCCTCACTCCGTTGCACATCGACGTGCGGCGCGGGGCGGTCGCCGACCTGGGCGCGATCCTGGCCGACGGGCGGATCTCCGCCGGCGGTGACGTCGCCGTGGTGGTCGGCCCCGGTCAGGGTGCCCAGATCGCGGAGCTGATCCGACCGTCACTGCGGACCGCCGACGTGTTCACCGTCGTCGGGGGGACCCTGGACGCCGCCGACGACCTGGGCGGCAAGCTGCGCGCCCGGTCGTACGACGCGGTCGTCGGAATCGGTGGCGGCAAGACCATCGACGTGGCCAAGTACGCGGCGACCCGCCGAGGGCTGCCGATGGTGTCGGTGGCGACCAGCCTCGCCAACGACGGGATCGCCTCCCCGGTGGCCAGCCTCATCACCGACGGGCTCAAGGGCTCCTACGGCGTGCACATTCCGATCGCGGTGATCGTCGACCTGGACTTCGTGGAGAGCGGCCCGGACCGGCACAACCGGGCCGGCATCGGCGACGTGATCAGCAACATCAGCGCGCTCGCCGACTGGGAGCTGGCCCGCCGGGTACGCGTCGAACCGTTCGACGGGCTCGCCGCCTCGCTGTCCCGGGCAGGCGCCGAAGCGGTGCTCAACCACCCGGGCGACATGGCCGACGACGCCTTCGTCACCGTGCTGGCCGAGGCGTTGATCTCCAGCGGCCTGGCCATGGCCATCGAGGGCACCAGCCGCCCGTGCAGTGGCGGCTGTCACGAGATCATGCACGCCATCGACGCGCTCTTCCCCGGCACCGCCTCACACGGTGAGCTGGCCGGGCTCGGTGCGCTGTTCTGCACCTGGTTGCGCGGGGATCTGCGCCGCTTCGGGGAGATGTCGGCCTGCCTGACCCGGCACGGTCTGCCCCGGCTCCCCGCCGAGGTGGCGCTCAGCGACGACCAGTTCGTGGAGGCGGTGCAGTTCGCGCCGCGTACCCGACCGGACCGCTACACGATCCTCGAGCACCTGGCGCTGTCGCCTACCGAGACGCGGGAGCGGCTGGCAGACTACGCCGGTGCAATCCGCGACCAGCTTGGCTGACCCCCGTCCCACCGTCGCCGACTTCCACCGGGTGAACCGGGGCGGCGGCCTGTTCAGCGAGTCGATCAGCCAGTGGGTGGGTGCTGTCTTCGCGCTTGTCGCCCAGCGGCTCGGGCTGCGCCCGACGGCGTTGACCATCACCAACCTGGTGCTCGGGCTGGCCACCTCGGTCACCGTGGTGATGCTCGCCGACCCGGTTGCCGCTGGCGACGTACCGGCCTGGGTGGTCGGTCTGCTCGCCCTGGTCGGCTGGCAGGTTGCGTACTCCCTGGACTGCGCGGATGGGCAGCTGGCCCGGGTGACCGGCCAGGGCAGCGCGGCCGGCGCCCGCGTCGACGTGCTCTGCGACGTGGCCGCGCAGATCGCCCTGGTGGCCGCGCTGGCCGCCACGGCCGTGGCGCAGGAGCCGTCGACGCCGACCTGGCTGGTGGCGACCTTCGCGGGCACCTGGATGGTCAACCTGGTCACCTCGGTGATGCAGGCCGGCCCGAACGCGGCCAGCATGGTCACCTCGACCTCGCTGCCGGTACGCCTGGTGAAGCTGATCCGCGACTACGGCGCGGTGATCTTCGTGGCCGCCCTGGTGCTGGCCGTGGCCCCCGCGCTGGTCCTCTGGGTGATTGTCGCGTTCACCATCGTCAACGGCGGCTTCCTGCTCGCCAGCGTCGCCTTCTCCGCCCGCGCCTCGCTCCGCTGACCCCTCTGCAGTCCGTCGCTTCCGCTGGCTGCCTGACCTGAGGGTCGGTCGGAGGCAGGCACCTACGCATCGCGTCCTTTGCTCTGCTTCCACCCAGGCAACACCACGCGTCCGATATCCGGACACCGGGTGTTGCCTCCGCTGAAGCAGAGCAAAGGACGACCCGAACACCCCTGCCACCGCACGTAAGCCGGCCCCGCCGGCCGCCGGGCGCCCCAAAAAGGGACGCCTGCGGGGCGGGGCGGCACGTGGACCGTGCCCGGCGGGCGGGTCAGACGCGGTTGGAGGTGCGGGCCACGCCCGCGTAGATGTCGATGAGCTGCTTGGTGACGACGTCAGGGTGGAACATGCGCTCGTAGCGGGCGCGGGCGGCCAGAGCCAGCCCGGCCGCACCGGCCCGGGCCAACGGCAGGGCTGCGGCCAACGCGGCCGGCTCCGGGGCAACCACCCAGCCGGCCTCGCCCAGACCGATCCCAGCCGGCATCGCCGGCCCGCCACCCCCGGCGACGGCCGAGGCAACTTCCGCCGGGCCGGTGCCGGCGGGCTCGTGCGGGGCATCGGCACCCACCAGGTACGGAATGCCGCCCAACGCCGTGCCGAGCACCGGCCGGCCGCTCGCCAACGCCTCGATGATCGCGGTCGGCAGCACGTCGTGCCACATGGAGGCGACGATCACGACCGCGCTCGCCTCGACCGCCGCCTGCACACCGGCCCGGTCGAGCTGACCGAGGTAGACCACGTCGGGTCGCTCGGCGGCGGCCGCCTCGACGAGCGGGCGCAGCTCGCCGTCGCCCGCCACGCGCAACGTGCCCAACGCACCCACCGGGTGTCGGCGCCAGGCGTCCAGCAGCAGGTCGACGCCCTTCTCGGGAGAGAGCCGGGCCATGTAGAGGAACCCGTCACCGAGCGGCGTCGGCCGACCCGGGTCGGGCATCGAATTCGGCTTCACCACGACCCGTTCATCCGGAATGCCGTAATCGCGGAGGTGATCGGCGATTGCCGAGGTGAGTGCGATGTACCGATCCACCGAGCGCCAGGTGCCCCTGTGCACGGCCAGGGTGGTCGCCATCAACGCGCTCTGCGCCGCCGAGTCGCGGTAGCAGCGGTGCTTGATCGCCGGCACGCCCAGCGCCCGACCCTTGCAGTCCTGACAGATCACGCCGTCCCGGAAGTAGATCCCCGACGAGCAGACCTGCCGATAGTTGTGCACCGTCTGCACCACCGGCACGCCGTGGCGGTGCGCGGTCCGCACCACCCAGGGCGACAGCAGAGGGTACGGGTTGTGCAGGTGCAAGACGTCCGGTCGGTGCTCGGTGAGCAGCCGGCTCAGGTCGTGCTGGGCGCGCGGCGCCCAGATCGGCGAGATCGGCAGCAACGCCTTCGCCACCTTCGACATGGAAGGGATCTCGTCCGAGCTTCGGATGAAGGGCAGCACCTCGATGCCAGCGGCGCTGAGCTGCGCGATCTCCGCGTCGACGATGATGTTCTCGCCGGAGGGCTGGGCTTCCCGGTACCGGTTGTGCGCCACGACGACTCTCACGGAGCTTGCCCTTCGTTCGCGATTGCGGGACTCGCAAGCTCATTCCTCACGCTCACGGGAAAGAAGGCTACCGTTGGCTGGTGCCCGAACTACCGGAGGTTGAGGCGCTCGCGGGTTACCTGCGACAGCGCGCGGTGGGGCGGCGCGTCGATCGACTGGAGATCGCCGCGATCAGCGCCCTGAAGACGTACGAACCGGCACCGACCGCAGCCGTCGGTCGGGCGGTGGTCGATGCCAGCCGGCACGGCAAGTTCCTCGACGTGCTCTTCGAGGGCGACCTGCACCTGGTGGTGCACCTGGCCCGGGCGGGCTGGCTGCACTACCGGGAGGCGTTCCCGGCCACCACCCCGCTGCGTCCGGGCAAGGGCCCGATCGCGGTGCGCGTACGCCTGGACGACAGCTCCGGCTTCGACCTCACCGAGGCCGGCACCCAGAAGAAGCTGGCCGCGTACCTGGTCACCGACCTGGCGACGGTGCCCGGGGTGGCCAAGCTGGGCCCGGACGCGCTCGCGGCCGACCTGCCCACCTTCGCCGAGCGGCTGCGTGGCCGGCGAGGGCAGGTCAAGGGGGTGCTGACTGATCAGTCGGTGCTGTCCGGGGTGGGCAACGCCTACTCCGACGAGATCTTGCACTTCGCGAAGCTGTCCCCGTTCGCGATCACCGATCGGCTCACCGACGCCCAGATGGCCACCCTGCACGCGGCCACCCGGCAGGTCCTCGGCGACGCCGTCGAGCGGTCCCTCGGTCAGCGGGCCGCAGAACTGAAGGGCGAGAAGCGCTCCGGGTTGAAGGTGCACGCCCGCACCGGGCTGCCCTGCCCGGTCTGCGGGGATACGGTGCGCGAGGTTTCGTTCGCCGATTCCAGCCTCCAGTACTGCCCGACGTGCCAGACCGGCGGAAAGCCGCTCGCTGACCGACGGTTGTCCCGCCTCGTACGGTGAGTAATTCCACTCGGCGACTACGGAGCGGAATCGCCCCGAGTGAGCGGAAGCTCCGGTCCGCCACTCTCGCCTCGCGCGCATCCATCGGTATAGTGGCCCGGTCCCCGGCTTCTGAAATGGTGCGGAGCCGGCCAGATCCCGCAGGCACCATCGCTCGCCAATCTCCTTCGGGGTGGCGACCGGTCGGAGCACGCGTGGGAGACTGGGACGGTGGGCGACCCGGGCCCTCACGCCGAGTGAGCGGCCCGTGTCATGCGGGAGGACATGGGTGAGGTGACGGCAAGCCTCCAGCGCCCGGTATCCAACGAAGGCCGGAGCAGACTCGTGCGGCACGTGGACAGCTTCGAAATCCAGCCGCCGACGCCGCCGTCACACAACGGCGTCCCTCGGTCGGCGTGGACCAGGGCGCGTCGTCGTGTTTCCCGCTGGCACCGCCCCTACATTGCGACCCTGCTGCTGCTCGACTTCGCTGCGGCGGCGTTCGCCAGCTGGATCGCGATCCAGCTCTTCGACCAGGCGCCGTCCGGCTTCTCCGGCACGCACAAGGACCTCACCTGGTTCCACACGATCTCGTACCTGCTGCTCCCGCTCGGGTGGGTGGTCATCCTCTGGAGCAACCGGGCCTACGACCGCCGCTACCTGGGCCTCGGACCTGACGAGTTCAAACGCGTGATCCGGGGCGCGGTGACAGTCACCGCCACCCTCTCCTTCCTCGTCTTCTCCACCAAGACCGCGCCGTCGCGGTGGACGGTGGGCACGGCGCTGCTCGGGGCGCTTCTGCTGATCCTCTGGTGCCGGTTCGTGGCCCGTTGGGCGTTGCACTACATCCGTCGGCGGGCCGGTCAGGCCGCGCATCGGATGGTGCTGGTCGGCACCCTGCCGGAGTGCCTGGAGGTCTACGCGGCGGTCACCCGCAACCCGAACGCCGGGCTGGTGCCCGTCGCCATCCACATCACCGACGGCTACGCGGCGGCCCGGGGAATGCCGACCCCGGTGCCGGTGTACGCCGGGCGGGACGTCCTGGCCCTGGTCCGCGAGGTGGGCGGGGACACCATCGCCGTCTGCGGGTCGGCCAGCGCCGAGCCCGGCGAGCTGCGCCGGCTGGCCTGGCAGCTCGAAGGCTCCGGCGTCGACCTGGTGGTCGCCCCGCAGCTCACCGACATCGCCGGCCCCCGGGTGCACATCCGGCCGATCGAGGGCCTGCCGCTGCTGTACGTCGAGGAGCCGACCCTCTCCGGGCCGGCGCTGCTGGCCAAGAACCTGATGGACCGGGTCGCCGCCGGCCTCGGCCTGCTGCTGCTGATCCCGCTCTTCGTGGTCATCGCCGTGGCGATCCAGCTCTCCGACCGCGGGCCGGTCTTCTTCCGCCAGCCGCGCGTGGGGCACGAGGGGCGCACGTTCCGGGTGTGGAAGTTCCGGACCATGTACGTCGACGCCGAGGATCGACTGGCCAGCCTGGTCGACCGGAACGAGACCGACGGCATGCTGTTCAAGATGAAGCAGGACCCCCGGGTCTTCCCGGTGGGCGGCTTCCTGCGGGCCTCGTCGCTGGACGAGCTACCGCAGCTGATCAACGTGCTCTGGGGTGAGATGTCGCTGGTCGGGCCACGCCCGCTGCCGGCCGACGACGGCGACTTCCTGGGTGACGTGCGCCGCCGTCTGCTCGTTCGCCCCGGCATGACCGGTCTGTGGCAGGTTTCCGGCCGCTCCGACCTGTCCTGGGATGAGTCCGTCCGCCTGGACCTCTACTACGTCGACAACTGGTCGTTGGCGTACGACCTGAGCATCCTCTGGCGCACCGTCGGGGTGGTGCTCGCCCGCAAGGGCGCCTACTAGGGGGTTGGCGCGCCGGCTCGCAGGGGCAAGGATCACTGCGTGGGTGCCAACCTGACCGCCGTGGTCGGCGTCGTGTCGCTCGTCACCGCGCTGACCGCTGCCCTGTTGGCGGTACTGCGACTGCGGGCTCGTCGTGGCATCGCCACCGCCACGCAACGGGCCACCTACGAGGTGCTGCACGCCGCCGGCCTGGCCGCCGAGCCGCTGCGGGCGGGGCTGAGTGAAGCCGGCGCGGCGAAGGCCGTACGTCATCTGCGGGCCCTGGTAGGCGCGGCCGGGCTGGCGCTCACCGACGCCGACCGGGTGCTGGCCCTCGACGGGCGCGGCACGCACCACGGCGAGCAGTTGCTCGCGGCGGCCCGGCGGACGGTGGAGACCGGCCGCTCGACGGTGCTCGGTGAGCAGGAGCTGCACTGCGACCGGGTCGACTGCCCGATCCGGGGGGCGGTGGTCGCGCCGTTGCAGGGGGCGGACGGCCGGGTGGTTGGCGCGCTCGTGGCCATCGCCGACGGCCCGCCGGCCCCAGGCTTGGTGCAGGCCACCCTGGAGACCGCGCACTGGGCCGGCAACCAGCTCGCCCTGGCCGAGCTGGACTCGTCGCGGGAGCGGCTGGCCCGTGCCGAGGTCCGGGCGTTGCGGGCGCAGATCAGCCCGCACTTCATCTACAACGCGCTGACCGCGATCGGCTCGTTCGTCCGCACCGATCCGGAGCGGGCCCGGGAGCTGATCCTGGAGTTCGCCGAATTCACCCGGTACTCGTTCCGGGCGCATGGGGAGTTCACCACCCTCGCCGAGGAGCTGCGGTCGATCGACCGCTACCTGACCATCGAACGGGCCCGGTTCGGCGACCGGTTGCAGGTGCGGTTGCAGATCGCCCCGGAGGTGCTGCCGGTGATGCTTCCGTTCCTCTGCCTGCAGCCATTGGTGGAGAACGCCGTCCGCCACGGGTTGTCCCGCAAGCCGGGCACAGGCATGGTGAGCATCGAAGCCCGGGACGCGGGCGCCGAATGCCACATCACGGTGGAGGACGACGGGGTGGGAATGGACCCGACGACGCTGACCGCCGGCATCGCCGAGCTGGCCCGCGGCACCGGCGATCCGGGCGACGACACCGGCCAGCACGTCGGCCTGTCGAACGTCGACGAGCGCCTGCGGTCGGTCTTCGGGGACCGGTTCGGCCTGGTCGTGGAGACCGGGCTGGGTTCGGGCACGAAGGTGAGCATGCGGATTCCGAAGTTCCACGCTGGCGTGCGGGCAGGGTCGTGAGCGGGCGCGGGGCGGCGCGGTGAATGCGTCCGGTTTTCTCCGGGTGTTGGCGGTGGACGATGAGCCGCCCGCGCTCGACGAGCTGGCGTACCACCTGCGGGCCGACCCCCGGGTGGCCCGGCTGAACACCGCCGGGGACGCGACCGAGGCGCTGCGGCTGCTCCGTGACGGTGACGTGGACGTGGTCTTCCTGGACATTCGGATGCCCGGGCTGGACGGGATGGAGCTGGCCCGGGTGCTGCGGCGGTTCGCCCGGCCACCGGCGATCGTCTTCGTCACCGCGTACGACGACGGCGCGGTGGACGCCTTCGATCTGGGCGCCACCGACTACGTACGCAAACCGGTCCGCGCCGACCGGCTGGCCGAGTCGTTGCGCCGGGTGATCGGCTCCCGGGTGGTGCCGTCGCACCCGGCGGCGCTGGCCCGCGCGGAGGAGGACCCGACCATCCCCATCGAGTTGGCTGGCACCACCCGGATGCTGCCGCGCTCGGCGGTGCGGTGGGTGGAGGCGCAGGGGGACTACGCCCGGTTGCACACCGCAGAGGGGTCACACCTGGTGCGGGTCTCGCTGGCCACGCTCGCGGAGCGGTGGGCTGATGCCGGTTTCGTCCGGGTGCACCGGTCGTACCTGGTGCAGTTGAAGTTGATAGCGGAGCTGCGGCTGGTCAACTCCGGTTATGTCGTGGTGATCGACGGCACCGAGCTGCCGGTGAGCCGGCGGCACACCCGCGAGCTGAAGGACAAGCTGGTCCGGGCCGCGAAGCAGGACTGGAGTCGCTGAGTCCGCACACCTGGCTCGGCTCCGCCTCGGCCCGGCCGGAGCGTGTCGGCCAGCGGCAGCATGTCCGGTCCGAAGATGTCAGAAGAGCGGGCGTGTCCGCTGGGAGCGTGAACGCGTCCGGCTGACAGCGGCGGGCTGGGCGCGTTCTGCCGGAGGATCGAGGCATCCAATCCGGCGGCGTCGCCGCCTCGTTCAGGAGGTTCTCGTGATCATCGCGATCATCGACTTCAAGACTGCTGCCACCGACCGGCCCGCTGCCCTCGCCCAATTCGACGGGGAGAGTGATCGGGTACGCGCCATGCCGGGCAACATCGCATTCCGGGTCTACGCCGCGCGTGAGGACGACAGCGCAGTCGCCGTGGTCCACGAGTGGGACGACGAGGCTTCGCTCGCTGGCTACCTGAGGTCGGACTCCTTTGCACGATTCGGCGAGGTGATCCGGCCGATGATGATCGGAGCACCGGTGAGCCGGCGCTTTCGCGCCGACTTGCTGGAGACGGTGGCCTGACCGGCGTCGCGACGGACTTCTAGGATCGGCCTGTGCGAGGCCGTCGATGACCCGCAGGGCGTACAGCTTCGTCCGCACAGTCGCGCCGGAGTTCGCTCGCGACCTGTGTGTGGACCGCCACTACCTGCTCTGCGCCTCCGCCGGGACCCTCCGGCTGGAGGCGCAGGGTCAGGCGTGGTTGCTGCCACCGGCGCGGGCCGCCCTGATCGAGGCAGGCCGGCCGATCCGGGTGAGCATCCCGCGGCCGGTCACTACCGCGTCGGTCCTGTTCGATACCGGATTCGCTCCAGCGCCGCCAGCACCCTTGACCGTATTCGACCTCAACCCGCTGGCACGCGCATTGCTGACCGAGTGCCGCACCTGGGGCGAGTGCGACGAACCCCTCACGGCGTACGCCGAGACGCTGTTCGCCGCCCTCGCCGCGGTGACCTGGCGGCTCGCCCAGCAGCCGAGCCCGGTCGTCGTGCCGGCGGGGCGATCACCGGAACTGCGCCGGGCCCTTGAGCTGACCGAGCAGCGGCTCGGCGGTGAGGTCCGCTTCGAGGACGTGGCAGTCGAAGTTGGCCTCGCGCCGCGGTCGCTGGCGCGGCGCTTTGCGGAGGAGACCGGCATGACCTGGCGGGCGGTCCTGCGCCGAATGCGGGTGTTGAGCGCGATCGAGGAACTCGCTGCGGGTGACACCCCGGTAACCAAGATCGCATTCATGGTCGGATACACCTCACTGTCGGCGTTCAACGCCGCATTCAGGGAGCTGACTGGCCGCACGCCAACGGAGTACCGGGCCAGCTTTCGGCCCTGAGCAGACCAGGATTCGCCGCCGCGATGTCGGAGGGAAAGGTTCCGGGCGACGGTCAGACCGCAACCACCCACAACGTCCAACTCGACCAGGGCGTCGAGCTGACCGGCACCTTCCGCACGCCCGACGGCACCCCCTTCCTTAGTGGGTTCGTCGTCGCCCGCAGCGTCGACATCGGCGACAACGCGGGCGTCGGCTCGGTAACCGACGGGCGGTTCACCGTCCCGGCCAGCGGCAGCATGTCCGTGGATCTGGTCGTACCGACCATCTGACGTTTCGACACAGCGGGGCCGGTGGCACGACGCCACCGGCCCCGCCGCGTACCCGCGTTCAGTCCGGGAGCGGGAAGCGCGTCCAGGCGGTGCCGTCGCGAGTCAACTGCACGTGGTCCGCACCGCCTACCGCCAGGTCGTCCCGGCCGTAGAGCCAGGCGTATCCGGGCGCGGCACCGACGCGCCCGTCGCGTCGGTCGTACTCGCGGACGGTCTTGAAGTGTCGTCCGTCATCGAAACTGATCATGGCTGTGGACCTGTTGTTGGAGGGCTCCCTGTTTCCCGTCTCGACGAGCAGCAGGGACCCGTCCGAACCGACGACCAGGCACCGGTTCTCCAATGAGTGGGGCAGGCTGGTGCCCACGTCGGCCCAGGTTCGCCCCCCGTCCGTGGTACGCAGCAACTGCGACGTGCCCTCGACCTCCGCCGGCTGGGGCCCACCCGGTGGTGGCAGCGCGATCAACAGGTACGCCTCCTGCGCGCTGACCCCGGCTATCGCGATCACGTTCGCCCCCTGGGCCGACTGCCAGGTTGTCCAGGTGGCCCCCCGGTCCACGCTTCGAGCCACCACCAAGACGCCGACGTAACCCGGCCAGTAGGTCGCCCAGATGGTTCCGTCCGCACTCGGATAGATGTTCGCGGGTGGATAGGGCGACGGCGGCTTACCTCCGAGCCGGTAGACAGTTCCCGTCGGCGAGACCGCCACCGGTTCACGAAGCGCCCCGCAGCCCTGGCTCCACTGGCAGAAGACCGGCTGCGCCCTCGCCGGAAAGGACGGCACCGTCACCATGGCCTGCTCGGCGTCCCGCCAGGTGCGGCCGTAGTCGGTGGAGAGCCGGAGCTGGTCACCATCCCGGACCAGGTAGGAGCGCTGGCCCAGCACCGAGAACTCCGGGTTGCTCAGCGGATTTCCCTCTGCGTCCTTTCCGCAGAAGCTGGTGCGGTATCGGGTCATCTCGTCATCGGTCCAGCTCCGCCCGCCGTCGTCGGTGTGCCGGAACCGCACCGTGAAGCAACCGCCGTCGGCGTCCCACACCCCCGCGACGACTGCCGACTCCGGCCCGGTCAGGAAGAGCTGGCCGCCGCGGTCCGGCTTGACCGGCGGCTGGTCTGGACCGGTCCACCCACCCCGGCCGGTGTTGCCGAATAGCGGCAGCATCGCCACGCCGGCCACGGCGACAACCAGAACAAGCGCCACCCCGCTGGTACGCCGCCGACGTCGGCCCCGGGCTGCCGTCCGCATGTCGTCCAGGGGTGGCTGGCGGACCGCGTCGGCGACGGTGTCGACGTCGAATCCGGTGAACTCAGGTGTGGACATCGATCCTCCCGATGGTCATGGTCTCGCTGTTCTCTGAGTCGGTGAGCAGCGCCGCCAGCGCGTGCCGACCCCGGGAGAGGCGGGACTTGACGGTGCCGGCGGAAACGCCGAGCGTTGCCGCCACCTCGTCGATCGGCAGGTCGACCAGGTAGTGCAGAGCCAGCGCGTGCCGCTGCCCCGCAGGCAGTTCGCGCAACGCGGCGAGCAGCGCCAGGTGCTCGGGCGAGCGGTCGGCAACCGTCGGAGGCGGGCCGATCCGACGCAGCAGCCCGTCCAGCACCCGTCGCCGCCGGTGACGACTACGCGCGACGTTCACCGCGACCCGGCGCAGCCACGCCTCCGGGTTGTCGAGGCGGGCGAGCCGGCCGGGTGCCGTCAGCGCCTTGGTGAACGCCTCCTGGACCGCCTCCTGCGCCTCGCACAGATCGCCGGTCACCGCGTAGAGCTGCACCACGAGTCGTCGGAAACAGCCCGCGTAGAGCTCGGCAATCAGATCAGCGTCGGACACCCTCACCACCCCTCTTCACCTGTCCCACTCCTGGGCGGAGGGAAAGGTTCCGGGCGACGGTCAGAAGATGTCGGCCAGCGGCAGGGCGAGAGGGAACGGCTGCTCGGCGCGGTAGACCTCGCCGACCGGGAGAACGGCCTGCTCGCGGTAACCACCCACGCCGTTCGCCAGCACGGTCAGAGTCTGCTTACGGGGCTCGACCAGCCAGTAGAGCGGAATGCCGGCGGCCGCGTACTCGTGGCGTTTCAACACCAGGTCTCGGCCCGCGTTGCTCGGTGAGATCACCTCGACGACGAGGAGCACGTCGGCCGGGTCGAGCGCGGCACCGCCGCTGTCCAGGGCGCTCTCGCTTGCCACGAAGAGATCCGGGACGAAGTACGACGAGCGCTTGGCACTGACACCGATGTCCTGACCGACGAGCACACCGGCCGGGGCCTGCCGGTCGAGGATCCGGCGGAGGCGGTTGGCGACGGCGCCGTGGAAGACGTCCGCATGGGGGGACACAAGCAGACTCCCGTCGAAGATCTCATAGACCTGGTCGTCCGCGGGGAGGCTCTGGAGGTCGTCCACCGTCCAGGCGTCGCCCCAGCCGGGCCGGGCAGGGTTCGTCACCGTCACACCTCCTCTCTACCGAACCACCCTGACAGCTCGGTCGGTCGTCCACAACGAGCCTCGGGAGTTCCCGCTCGCCAGCGGGCTTGGTGGTGGAGTTATCCACAGGCGTGAACGGTTCTCCACAGGTTGTTCACAACGCGACCCACTGATCTCCACGGCTCCTCCCTACAGTCGTGATCCATGAGGGAACGCCGGATACTGGTCGTCGAGGACGAACGGACCATCGCCGATTCCATCGCCGCCCGCCTGCGGGCCGAGGGTTTCACGGTGCAGGTCGCGGCGGACGGGCCCAGCGCCGTCGACCGGTTCCGCACCGGCCAGCCGGATCTCGTCGTCCTCGACGTGATGCTGCCCGGCTTCGACGGCCTGGAGGTGTGCCGCCGGATCCAGGCCGACCGGCCGGTGCCGGTGCTGATGCTCACGGCCCGGGACGACGAGACCGATTTGCTGGTGGGGCTCGCGGTCGGCGCGGACGACTACCTCACCAAGCCCTTCTCGATGCGCGAGCTGGCCGCCCGGGTGCACGTCCTGCTGCGCCGGGTGGAGCGGGCCGCGGCACCGACGCCGCCCGCGATCCACCTCGGCGACATCGAGATCAACGAGGCCGAGCGGCGGGTCCGCCGGGCCGGCACCGACGTGCACCTCACGCCGACGGAGTTCGACCTCCTCATCCACCTCGCCGGGCGGCCCCGCACGGTGCTTCCCCGGGAGCGGCTGCTCGCCGACGTGTGGGGATGGGCCGACGGGAGTGGCACCCGCACGGTGGACAGCCACATCAAGGCACTGCGCCGCAAGCTCGGCGCCGACCTGATCCGGACCGTCCACGGCGTCGGGTACGCCCTGGAGGTGCCCGCGTGACCGGCCGGCTGTTGGACTGGCTGGATCGGGCGTTACCGCGTCCACTGGACCCGGTCCGCTCGATCAAGATGAAGCTCGGCGTGCTGCTCGTCGCCTCCTGGGCCGTGGCCTTCGGCTACTTCTGGTACGGCATCGGTTGGCTTCCCACCGGTACGTCGATCACAGCGATCTGCATCGCGCTTGTCACCTCGCAGGTGCTCGCCCACGGGATGACCTCGCCGCTGCGCGAGATGACGGCGGCCGCCGGCGCGATGGCCCGTGGCGACTACACCCGGCGCGTACGCGCCACCTCCCGGGACGAGGTCGGCGAGCTGGCTCAGGCGTTCAACAAGATGGCCGAGGATCTGCACGCCGCGGACCAGCGCCGACGTGAGTTGATCGCCAACGTCTCGCACGAACTGCGGACACCGATCACCGCCTTGCAGGGCGTGTTGGAGAACATGGTGGACGGGGTGGCCGATGCCGAACCGGCGGCACTGCGCTCGGCGCTGGCCCAGACCGAACGGCTCGGGCACCTCGTCGCCGACCTGCTCGACCTGTCCCGCCTCGACGCCGGGGTGGTGCCGCTGCGCCGGGTACGCATCGACGTAAACGACTTCCTCGACGAGGCGGTGGAACACGCCACCGCCAGCGCGTCCGGGGCGGCGCTTGACGTGCGCTTCGAGCTCCGCGAACTGCCGGCACCGCTGACCGTCCACGCGGACCCGTGGCGGCTGCACCAGGTCTTCGCGAACCTGCTCGACAACGCGGCACGGCACAGCCCACCCGGCGGCACGGTGCGCCTGAGCGCCGAGGAACACGCCGACCAGCTCCGCTTCGAGGTCAGCGACGAGGGTCAGGGCATTTCACCCGGCGAGCGGTCCATGGTCTTCGAACGGTTCACCCGCGGCGATCGGTCCGCCGGTGGCGGGACGGGGCTCGGCCTGGCCATCGCCCGCTGGGTCGTCGAACTGCACGGTGGCCGGATCGCTGTCCTCGACCCCGTCAAACCGCACCGGGTCGATCGGCCCGGCTGCCGCATCCAGGTCACCATCCCGAGCGACGGGCCACATCGGAAAGAGGTCGCATGACCAGCCCCGGCACCACCCCGCTTCCGGCGGCCGGGCCGACCGGGCCGACCGGGCCGACCGGGCCGACCGGGCCGACCGGGCCGACCGGGCCGCAGGTCCTCCCGAGCGTCAGACCGGGTCCGGCCGCCGGTCCTCCCCAGGCGTGGCCGGGTGCGCCGGCCGTACCCAGACCTCCGTCGGCGATCGCGCGGCGCTGGCCGGGGCCGTCCGGCTCCGCCCGTCCGCTGGTCCTGGCGGCGTTGACGGCGGCGGCGGTCGTCGGCGCGGCCACGCTCACGATGGTGCGTCCCGGCCTCGGTTGGTTGGTGGCCACGCTGGCCGGCGCGGCTGCCGTGGTCACCGCTGGCGTCGTCCGTTCCAGGCCATCGCCCCCGCCGACGGGCGTCAGCGCGCCGGCCGCGCCCAGCGCCGCGGCGGCCGGGCCGACGACGCCAACCACCACGCCGGCGGCGACCGCGACCACGCCAGCACCGCCAACTGTGGCGGCCGTCCGTCCCGGTGCCACGGGGGCACCGGGGCGGGCGGCACAGGTCGCCTGGGCCGTCGCGACCATCGCGTTGGTCGCCGTCGGCACGGTCCGGGCCGCTGGCTGGCTCTTCGCCCTCTGCCTGATCGCGGCGGCGGTGACCGGGACGCTCGCGGTGACCGGTGGGCGAAGCCCGCTCGGGATGCTTGTCGCCGCGACGTTGCCGCCGGCCGCGACGGTACGGGCGCTCCCCTGGGCGGTACGCGGACTACGCGACACCCGCCCGGCCGGGTCGGGGATCGGGCTCGGGCGCATCCTGACCAGCGTGGCGCTCTCCGCCGGCCTGCTGATGTTGTTCGGTCTGCTCTTCTCTTCCGCCGACGCGGTCTTCGCCGATCTGGTCACGGGCCTGCTGCCCGACATCTCACCGCCCAGTGTGATCGGCTGGCTCATGCGTCTGCTGCTGATCGGCGGTGGCCTGCTCGGTGCCGCGTACCTGGTCAGCCGTCCACCCGACCTGGAGGGTCTGCGCCCAGGGCCGTCCCGCCCGGTTCACCGACTGGAGTGGACCCTTCCACTGGTGTTGCTCAATGCGCTGTTCGCCGCGTTCGTGCTGGTCCAGTTGACGGTGCTGTTCGGCGGCTCGGGGCACGTGCTGCGCACGGCCGGGCTCACCTACGCCCAATACGCCCGCGGCGGGTTCTGGCAGCTGCTCGCCGTCACCGCGCTCACTCTGCTGGTGATCGCGGTCGCCGCCCGCCGGGCACCGAGGGCCACCCGGGCCGACCGGCTGCTGGTCCGTGCGCTGCTCGGCACGCTCGCCGCGCTCAGCCTGGTGGTCGTCGCCTCCGCGCTCTACCGGATGCAGGTCTACACCGACGCGTACGGCGCCACCCGCCTCAGGCTTTTCGTGACGACCGTCGAGCTGTGGCTCGGGCTGCTCTTCGTCCTGGTCGGGGTGGCCGTGGTGCGGCTGCGGGCCGCCTGGCTGCCCCGGCTCGTGGTCGGCACGGCGGTGTTGGCGCTGCTCGGGTTGGCCCTGGTCAACCCGGACCGGTTGATCGCCGACCGGAACGTCGACCGATACCTGGAGACCGGCCGGCTGGACGTCAGCTACCTGTCCGGGCTGTCGGCTGACGCCGTACCGGCCCTGGCCCGGCTGCCCGAGCCGATGCGCGTCTGCGCGCTGGGTCAGATCGCCGCCGAGCTGCCCCGCGACGGCCTCTGGGCGACGAACCTGGGCCGGGAGCGGGCCCGACGGAAGCTCGACACGATCCCGGCGAGCGGCAGCGCGACCGACTGTCTCGGTGTGCGGGAATGGTGAGTGTGAGGCGGGCGCGCCTGGCAGCGTTTACGTCCCCGTACGGCGAAAGGGGCGTTGTACGATCGCTGCCCCGCATCGTCGCTCCCCAGTTGACCTTGGCCAAGCAGAAACGCTTGACAATCCCGCACGGCGGGCAAGACTGCCGGGGTGGCCAAGCAACTCCCTGACGTGGGGTCGGGCGGTGCGGTACCGCCGCCCCGGCGGGCCCGGATCGTGCTGGCCGAGATCACCCGGCAGGACACGCGCGCCGAGCGGACCCGCGCCGAGTTGGCCCAGCAGACGCAGGTGGGCGAGGCGCTGGTCCGTGGCCTGGTCCGGGCCCAACTCGCGCTGGCGCTGCGGCTCTCGTTGGTGGTGGCCACCGGGTTGGGCGGGCTGCCCTGGTTGTTCGCCATCGCCCCGTCGCTGGGCCGGACCACCGTGGCCGGCGTCAACCTGCCGTGGCTGCTGCTCGGTGTGGCCTCCTTCCCGTTCCTGATCGGGGTGGGCTGGGCGTACGTGCGGCTGGCCGAGCGCAACGAGCAGGACTTCACCGATCTGGTGCAGCGGCCGGAGCGCTGAGGTGGGCAACGACTTCGTGGTTCCGGCCATCGTCGCGGTCACTCTGGTCACCGTCGGGATCGGCTTCTACGGGCTGCGGCTGGCCCGGACCACGTCCGACTTCCTGGTCGCGTCCCGGGCGATCAGTCCGACGTGGAACGCCGCTGCCATCGGCGGGGAGTACCTGTCAGCAGCGAGCTTCCTCGGCATCGCCGGGCTGGTCCTCAAGTACGGCGTGGACGTGCTCTGGTATCCGGTCGGGTTCGCCGCCGGCTACCTGGCCCTGCTGCTCTTCGTGGCCGCACCGCTGCGCCGCTCCGGCGCGTTCACCCTGCCCGACTTCTGCGAGCTGCGGCTGGGGTCCCGCCGGCTGCGTATCCTGGCCACCACATTCGTGATCTTCATCGGTTGGTTGTATCTGGTGCCGCAACTCCAGGGTGCCGGGCTCACCCTGGCCACGGTGGCCGGCTCCCCGTACCCGCTGGGTGCCCTGCTGGTGGCGGCCGTGGTCACCGCGAACGTGGCGCTGGGTGGGATGCGGGCCATCACCTTCGTGCAGGCGTTCCAGTACTGGCTCAAGCTGACCGCGCTCGCCGTACCGGTGATCTTCCTGGCGCTGCAGTGGCAGGCCGACGGCCGCCCGGCGGTGACCCCGCCCGACGGGCCGACGTTCCGGGCCGCGACCACCGTCGTGGTCCAGCACCGCGCGACCCTCACCCTGCCCGACGGCGAGATCCGGGAGGTACGCCCCGGCGACGAATTGATTTTCGCGGCCGGCGACCCGGTGCCGGCGGTGTCCGGAGTGGCCACCGACGCCGGCGACTGGCTCCTGCCCAGCGCCGCGGGCAACGACGACCGCGGGCTGTTCGCCACGTACTCGCTGATCCTGGCCACGTTCCTGGGCACCATGGGCCTGCCGCACGTGCTTGTTCGCTTCTACACCAACCCGGACGGCGCGGCGGCCCGCCGGACCACCCTGGTCGTGTTGGCCCTGGTCGGCGCCTTCTATCTGCTGCCCACCCTGTACGGGGTGCTCGGCCGGATCTACACCCCGCAGCTGCTGGTCAGCGGGCAGACCGATGCGGTGGTGGTGTTGCTGCCCGGTGCGGCTCTCGGCGACGGGGCAGTTGGGCGACTCCTCGCGGCGCTGGTCTCGGCGGGTGCCTTCGCGGCCTTCCTCTCCACCTCGTCCGGGCTGCTGACCAGCGTCGCCGGCGTGATTTCGACGGATGTGCTCGGGCGGGGCTCAGTACGCGGCTTCCGGCTCGCCACGGTGATCGCCGGAGCTGTGCCGACGGTGTTGGCGCTGCACGTCTCCGGACTGGACGTCTCGCAGGTCGTCGGGTTGGCCTTCGCGGTCGCCGCGTCGAGCTTCTGCCCGCTGCTGGTGCTCGGCATCTGGTGGCGTGGGCTGACCGACGTGGGCGCCGCCGCGGGTGTGGTGGTCGGTGGCGGGGCGGCGATCGGCGCGGTGTTGGTCACCGTGCTCGGTCCACCGCTGTCCGGCTGGCCGGCCACGCTCACCACGCAGCCGGCCGCCTGGACGGTGCCGCTGGCCTTCACCGTGATGGTCGCGGTGTCGATCGCCACCCGTCGCCGGGCGCCGGCCGACGTCGCGGCCACCATGCTCCGCCTGCACACCCCCGAAGCCCTCCGCCTGTAGTGAGCACAGCTGACGCAATGGCTTCTCCCATGATCACTACCGTTCTAGCGGCTGGCGCAACGGTGAGTGGCGGGAGAAGCGCGGTGGCAGCACCTTCTTCCTGGAGGCACTCCTTGAGCATTGAGTTCCACTGGTCGGAGGAGCGGATCGCGGAGTACCACTCCACGGACCGGCGGTTCGCCTGCCTGGGGATGTGGTTGACCGACGACATCCAGAGCGTCCACGAACTCTGCCTTGACCTGCTGGCGGACCTGGAGGACATAGCGGCGGGGCGCAAGGAGAGCGAGAGCTGGGAGGGCAACGCCTGGGCCGCCGAGCTCAGCGCCGAGGGCGTCGATCTGCAGAATCTCTGGCGAGACGTGCTCAAGGCCCGCTATCCGCTCGCGGAGACCCGCCGAGTGGTGGCGCAGTACTGGCGGTTGCTGGCAGAGGACCCGGACCGCACTCGGGCGGTGGCCGAGTGGGAGAGAGACAACTGTCGCCAGCACCCCTACCAGGGGCTTTGAGGGCTCGTCCGCCTTGGGGATGATCGTGAATCCACCCGCCGCCGGACGGCGCAACTCGCGACCGAGGGATAACGTCGGCCCATGACTGTTGAGCACTCCGCGCTCGCACTGCGTAGCCTGGCCAAGCGGTTCGACGGGACGATCGCGGTGGCCGGCGTCGACCTCGACGTCCCCGCCGGGTCCTTCTACGGCCTCCTCGGCCCGAACGGCGCCGGCAAGACCACCACCCTGTCGATGGCGGTCGGTCTGTTGCGGCCGGACGCCGGTTCGGCCTGGGTGCTCGGGCACGACGTGTGGCAGGACCCGCTCACCGCGAAGCAACTGCTCGGTGTGATGCCCGACGGGGCACGGCTGTTCGACCGGCTGACCGGGGCCGAACTGCTGGCGTACAACGGGTTGTTGCGCGGGATGGACCCGGCGGTGGTCGACCAGCGGGCCGCGGAGTTGCTCGACGTGTTGGCGCTCGGCGACGCCGGCCGGACGCTGGTGGTGGACTACTCGGCGGGCATGAAGAAGAAGATCGGCCTGGCCTGCGCGCTGCTGCACGGCCCCCGACTGTTGGTGCTGGACGAGCCGTTCGAGGCGGTCGACCCGGTCTCCGCCGCGCTGATCCGGGACATCCTCACCCGCTATGCGGCGGGCGGCGGCACAGTGGTCTTCTCCAGTCACGTGATGGAGGTCGTCGAACGCCTCTGCTCACATGTGGCGATCCTCGCCGGGGGCACCATCAAGCGGTTCGGCACTCTGGACGAGGTACGCGGGGAACGCTCGCTGGAGCAGGTCTTCGTCGAGGTGGTCGGCGGGCGCACCGCGACTGGTGAGGAGCTGTCGTGGCTCTCCCAGTGAGCATGGATGCCACGCCCACCGCGCCCGTACGCGGTGTCACCGCTCGGCACTTCATGCGGCTCAAGCTGCGGGTGATGGGCAACAGCTTCCGGGGCCAGGGCTGGCGGATCGCCATGTTCATCGGTGGCGCGGTGCTCGGGCTCTGGTTCGCCATCAGTGGCTTCTTCCTCTTCGCCGCGCCCGGTCTGGCAGGCGACGGCCAGTACGCAGTGCTGATCGCCGCGGGCGGCGGTGGGCTGCTGGTGCTCGGTTGGCTGCTGCTGCCGCTGGTCTTCTTCGGCGTGGACGAGACACTGGATCCGGCCCGGTTCGCGCTGCTGCCGCTGTCCCGGCGCACCATGGTCACCGGCCTGTTCGCGGCGGCCCTGATCAGCGTGCCCGTGCTGGCGGTGCTGGTTGCGTCGTTCGGGCTGGTGCTCACCGCGTGGGCGTTGGGCGGTTGGTCTGCGGGCCTGGTGGCCGTCGTCGGCGTACTGAGTGGGCTGTTGCTCTGTGTGGCCGCGAGCCGGGCGGTGACCAGCGCCTTCGCCACCATGCTGCGCTCGCGCCGGGTGCGCGACCTGGCGGCCGTCCTGCTGGCGGTGACCGCCGCGCTGCTCGGGCCCCTGCAGGTGTTCGGCCTCGCCGCGTTGCGCGACGCGGACTGGGCCGGGATGACCGGGGCGGCGACAGTGCTCGGCTGGACGCCGTTCGGTGCACCCTGGACCGCCGGCATCGACGTGGCGCAGGGGCGGGTCTGGGCCGCGCCGATCAAGCTGCTGATCACGGTGGCGGCACTCGGTGCCCTGTTGGCGTGGTGGTCACGGTCGCTGGAGTCGGCGATGGTGGGCGCGGTGAGTGCCGGTAAGGCTCCGGCACAGCGCGGTGCCACCGGCGGCGCGGTCAGCCAACTGTTCCCCCGGATCGCTGGCTGGGCACGTCGGGACCGGTTCGGCACGTTGGTCGCCCGGGAGGCCCGCTACTGGTGGCGGGACGCCCGCCGACGGGCGAACCTGATCACGATCGCGGTGGTCGGCATCTTCGTGCCGGTGATGGTCAACCTTGGTGGCGCGGGTTTCGGGTCGACCGGCGAAGATGGCTTGACGACGGGCACCGGCGGCAGCTCACCGGTGTTGGTCACCCTCTCGATGCTCTTCGTGGGCGTGCTCGCCTCGGTCACCCTCGCCAACCAGTTCGGTTTCGACGGCAGCGCGTACGCCGCGAACGTGGTGGCCGGCGTGCCGGGCCGGGTGGAGCTGCGCGCACGGATGACGGCCTTCTCGCTGTATGTGCTGCCGATGCTGGCGATCGTCGCTGTGGTGCTGTCGCTGCTGCTCGGCCGTCCCGAATGGATCGGGCTGACGGCGGGCAGCCTGGCCGCCACCTACGGCGCGGGGCTGGCGGTGAACAGCTTCGTCTCGGTGCTCGGGGCGTACTCGCTGCCGGAGACGAGCAACCCGTTCGCGATGAACAGCGGTGCCGGCATGGCGAAAGGGCTGCTCACCCTGCTGTCCATGGTCATCTCTGCGGTCGTCGCGGTGCCGATGGTGGTGGCCGCAGGGCTGCTCGGCGACGCCTGGCTCTGGCTGGCCCTGCCCGTGGGCATCGCGTACGGGCTGGGCGCGGCCCTGTTGGGCGCGTACCTGGCCGGTGACGTGCTGGACCGGCGTCAGCCGGAGCTGCTGGCCACCGTCACTCCGCGCCGCTAGCCGGCGCGCTGACCGGGGGCTGGAAAGGAAGGGAGCGGCACCGGCGGCCGTGCCGGGCGCGACCGGATCGGGGCGGTCGGCTGTCCCCCGCGCAGACCTGGCGCGCGAACGGCGGCCACTGGTGACACCTGCGACCCGGGTGGATCGCGGTGGGACCCCAGTGTCCCCACGAGTGATATGACTCAGAGTCATAGATATACCTCTGAGTCATATCACTCAATCTGGAGTTGCCGGCCGACGCGGTCCATCGGAGGAACGTGGTGAGCCGGCCGCACCTGCCGATGCGGCCGCTGTGGCGGAGGCGGGCGATCAACTCGCCCGGCTCAACGGGCGCCCCGCCGACCTGCACGAGCGCTTCCTTGGTTGGGCGAGGGTCCGGGGCGGCACAATGTTTCACGTGAATCAAGAGCCGGGCGCCGAGATCCACCACAGCGATCCGTTCGCGGTGCCGAGCGGGCAGCGGTCGCCGGTACGCCGACTACGCGGTCGACTCGCCGCCCCGGTGACTCTCTGGACGGCACCCGGGCCGGCCGGGCTGACGGTGTCGTCCACGCTGGTCGCCGAAGGGGAGCCGGATCGACTGCTCGGGCTGATCGACCCGGAGTCCGATCTGTGGGCAGCAGCAGACGAGGCGGGCCGGTTCGCGGTTACGCCGCTCGGCCCGCCGCACCGGCAGCTCGCCGATCGGTTCGCCGGCCTCTTTCCCGCCCCGGGCGGGCTCTTCGCCACCGGAGCGTGGACGGAAACGCCGTACGGGCCGATCCCGGCGGACGGCGGCGGCTGGGCCGGCTGCCGGCTGGACAGCGCCCGGGAGTACGGCTGGGGCCTGCTGGTGGAGGCCACCATCGAGACGGTCGACCTGACCGGGGAGGCTTCTCCGCTGCTGCATTACCGCGGTCGCTATCACGAGCTGCCGGGCTGAACGAGCCGCTCACCCGGACCGACCACTCACCGGAGTGACCTGGGTCACTTGGCGCAGGCAACCAACCGCTCGGCGCACTCGTCTACCGGTGTCGATCTCAGCCTTCCCTGGCGGGGAGTGCGCTCTTTACGGTGCGCGAAACTCCTCTGACGCCTGTGAAGGTGGTGATCCACAGATGTCCACGGACACACCCGCTCCGGCCGCTTCCCAGTCGGACAAGTATCTGGCCGTACAACGCTCGGACGAGTTCGCCGGGCTGCGGCGTGCGCTGCGCGGCTTCGTCTTCCCGATGACCGTCGCGTTCTTCCTGTGGTATGCGCTCTACGTCATTCTCTCCGCGTATGCCCGGGACTTCATGGGCACGAAGCTGTTCGGCAGCAACATCAACGTCGCGCTCGTCTTCGGCCTGCTCCAGTTCGTCTCCACGTTCCTGATCGCCTGGCTCTACTCCCGGTACGCGGACCGGAAGATCGACCCCATCGCCGACCGGATCCGCGAAGAGATGGGGGAGGTGACCCGTGAAGACGGTCCACGCGGTTGAGACGGTCCTCGCGGCTGAGGCGGGCAACCACACCGCCCGCAATCTGACCATCACGCTGTTCCTGGTCTTCGTGGCGGTGACCCTGGCCATCACGATCTGGGCCAGCCGGCAGACCAAGACGGCGACCGACTTCTACGCCGGCGGCCGGTCCTTCAGCGGATTCCAGAACGGCATGGCGATCGGTGGCGACTACATGTCGGCCGCCTCGTTCCTCGGCATCGCCGGCATCATCGCGCTCTACGGTTACGACGGCTTCCTCTACTCGATCGGCTTCCTGGTCGCGTGGCTGGTGGCCCTGCTGCTGGTCGCGGAGCTGCTGCGGAACTCGGGCCGGTACACGATGGCCGACGTGCTGGCCTTCCGGATGCGTCAGCGTCCGGTGCGTACGGCGGCGGCGGTCTCCACCATCACGGTGTCGATCTTCTACCTGCTCGCCCAGATGGTGGGTGCGGGCGCGCTCGTCGCGCTGCTGCTCGGCATCCGGCCGGGGACGACGTTCCTCGGCATGGACGCGGGCACCGCGAAGGTGGCCACCATCGTCATGGTCGGCGCCCTAATGATCATCTACGTCACGGTGGGTGGGATGAAGGGCACCACCTACGTGCAGATCGTCAAGGCGTTCTTGCTGATGAGCGGCGCGCTGCTGATGACCATCCTGGTGCTGGCGAAGTACAACTTCAACCTGTCGGAGCTGCTCGGCGCCGCCGCCGCGGCCTCCGGCAAGGGCGACGCCCTCCTGAACCCGGGGTTGCGGTACGGCGTGGAGGTCGCCGGAAACGCCACGCAGACCTTCTACAACAAGATGGATCTGCTCTCGCTCGGCATCGCCCTGGTGCTCGGCACGGCCGGCCTGCCGCACATCCTGATCCGCTTCTACACCGTGCCGACCGCCAAGGCAGCCCGCAAGAGCGTACTCTGGGCCATCGGCATCATCGGCACCTTCTACCTGCTCACCCTGGCCCTCGGCTTCGGCGCGGCGGCGCTGGTGGGCAGCGAGGCCATCACCGCACAGGACAAGGCAGGCAACACCGCCGCACCACAGCTGGCGGAGGCGCTCGGCCTTGAGTTCTTCGGCGGTGAACTGGGCGGGGCAGCCCTGCTCGCGATCATCGCGGCGGTCGCCTTCGCCACCATCCTGGCGGTGGTCGCCGGGTTGACCCTGGCCTCGTCGTCCAGCCTCGCCCATGACTTCTACGCGAACGTCATGAAGAAGGGGGAGGCGTCGGAGCGTCAGGAGGTGAAGGTCGCCCGGATCTCCGCCCTGGTGATCGGCGCGATCTCCATCCTGTTGTCGATCTACGCGCAGAACCTCAACGTGGCGTTCCTGGTGGCACTGGCCTTCGCGGTCGCGGCCTCGGGCAACCTGCCGGCGATCCTCTACAGCCTGTTCTGGAGGCGATTCAACACCTCCGGCGCGGTCTGGGCGATCTACGGTGGCCTGCTCTCGGCCGTACTGCTGGTGTTCTTCTCGCCAGTGGTCTCCGGTGCGGCGACCTCGATGTTCCCCGATCACGACTGGCAGTGGTTCCCGCTGTCCAACCCGGGCATTCTGTCCATCCCGTTCGGTTTCCTGTGCGGGTGGATCGGCACTGTCATCTCCAAGGAGCACGACGAGGACAAGTACGCGGAGCTGGAGGTGCGCGCCCTCACCGGCGCTGGCGCCCACTGATCGCCGCACCCTCTCAGGAAGGGACTCCTGTTGACGCCGCGCGTCAGCAGGGGTCCCTTTCTCGCAGATGGGGGTCGGTAGGCTGAGCCTTATGAAGGTTGCTGAGCGCTTCGGGTCCGGTCACCGTGTCCTCGTCACCGGTGGAGCTGGTTTCGTCCCGTCGCACCTGGTGGACGTCCTGATCGCCCGTGGTTGCACGGTGGTGGCGCTCGACAACTTCGTCACCGGTTCCAAGGAAAACGTGGCCCACCTGCTGGACCAGCCAACCTTCACCCTGGTCGAGGCGGACCTCTCCGACGGCCTGCCGACCCACCACCCAGCACTGGCCGAGCGGTTCGACGCGATCCTGCACATGGCCTCACCGGCGAGCCCCACCGACTTCGCCCAACTGCCGGTGGAGATCCTCCGGGTCGGCTCGGTGGGCACCCTGCACCTGCTGGAGCGGGCGGTCGCCGACGGTGCCCGGTTCCTGATGGCCTCCACCTCCGAGGCGTACGGGGACCCGAAGGAGCACCCGCAGCGCGAGACCTACTGGGGCAACGTCAACCCCGTCGGGGTTCGCAGCGTCTACGACGAGGCGAAGCGCTTCTCCGAGGCGGCCACCATGGCGTACCACCGCTACCGGGGGCTCGACGCGGCGATCGTCCGGATCTTCAACACGTACGGCCCGCGAATGCGCCCGGACGACGGCCGCGCCATCCCCACCTTCATCTCCCAGGCGCTGCGCGGCGAGCCGATCACCGTGCACGGCACCGGCAACCAGACCCGGTCCATCTGTTTCGTCGAGGACCTGGTGCGGGGCATCCTGCTGCTGCTCGACTCGACCGAGACGGGCCCGGTCAACTGCGGCACCGAGCACGAGCTGTCCATGCGGCAACTCGCTGAGTTGATCGTGTCGCTGTCCGGCAGCAACTCCGAGGTGATCTACGTCACCCGAAGCTCTGACGACCCGGAGATGCGTCGGCCCGATCTCACGCTCGCCCGCGAATTGCTCGGATACGAGCCGACGGTGACGCCCGAAGATGGCCTTCGACGCACGATCGAGCACTTCCGGGCGCGGCAAGGGTAACCGGTTCGTTGGGTAGCGACTGTCTCTGAGTGTCGCCTGAAGGCGGCGGTGGCTCCCGCTACGTACCCTGAGTTACATGTCTGCGACTTCGCCTGCCGGCGTCCCGCATCCGCACCTGCACCGCAGCGCCGGGCGCGCATCGGTACCCGGGCCCGATCGGGGCGCCTCTGGGCGTGCCCGTCCGACCGAGGCGCGCTTCTACCCGTCGTACGACGAGGAGCAGCCCAGGCCCGGTGGCCCGGCGGGGCCGAGAGGGCCTGGCGGACCGGGTGGCATCGGCGGATCGGGGCGGCGTGGCCCGCGACCGCGCTGGGGTCGGATCGCCCTCGTGGCTGGGGTCGCGGTGCTGGTGCTGGCGCTGCTCGGCAGTGTGGGTGCCTGGCTGTACGCCCGCAACCTCAATGGCGATCTGGCCCGCACCGACCCGTTCGCGGAGATCACCGGTGGCAGGCCGACCAAGACCGTTGATGGCGCTCTGAACATCCTGCTGGTCGGTAGCGACTCGCGGGACCCGGACGCGCCGGTCGACAGCAAGAGTCAGTGGCGCGCCGACACGATCATCGTGATGCACATCCCGGCCGACCACCAGGAGGCGTACCTGGTCTCCATCCCGCGGGATCTCTACGTGCCGATCCCGGAGAGCGCCGGCGCGGACTGCGACTCCGGTAAGCGCGCGAAGATCAACGCGGCGTTCGCGTTCGGCGGGCTGCCGCTGGCGGTACGCACGGTGGAGTGCTTCAGCGACGTCCGGATCGACCACGTGATGGCGATCGACTTCGGCGGCTTCAAGGAGGTCACCGACGCCCTCGACGGGGTGGACCTCAAGGTGGAGCGGACCATCACCTCGATCCACAAGCCGTACCGGACGTTCACCAAGGGCACGAACCACATGGACGGCGCGGAGGCGCTGGACTGGATCCGTCAGCGCAAGCAGTTCCCGGACGGGGACTTCGCCCGGATGCGGCACCAGCAGGAGTTCCTCCGGGCGTTGATGGACAAGGCGGCGAGCACCGGCACGTTGGCGAACCCGGGGAAGCTCAACAACTTCCTCAAGTCGGTCACCGCGGCCGTAACCGTCGACCAGGGTTTCTCGGTTACAGACATGGCGCTGCAGTTCCGCAACCTGCGCGGGCAGAACCTCACCTTTGTGACCAGCCCGAACTCGGGCAGCGACACGATCAACGGCGAGTCTGTGGTGGTCTCGGACCGGGAGAAGGCTCTCGCCATGTACCAGGCCATGTCGGCGGACACCATGGCGGACTGGGTCAAGGCCAACCCGCCGAAGAGCAACGACGGCGGCTGACCGCGTCCGGGGGCGGCCTTTCGGTACGGCTGTCGGTGGCCCGGCGGCCACCCCACCGTTCGGCTCATCGAACGGCGACGATCGACTGAGTTCGAAGAATTGGACGTCCGGATTGACCCGGGATGAACTCGCCAAGTCGAATTGATGTACGTACAGTGGTGCCGCCCCCTCCTGATCACGAGCTGGAGCACGCATGCCGGTTCAGGCCAGTCGTCGCCCTTCGTCCCCCGGGTCCGCCGCCCCCAGCGGCCATCTCGCCGCAGCCATACCCGTGCAGGCCCGCCCCTCGCTTGGCGGGCCGGGCGGTCGTCCGCCCGGCAGCGGCGATGGCGGGCGGGCGGACGGCGGTGGGTCGGCGAAGAAGCGGACCAAGCGCAAGGATCCCCTCTGGGCTCGCCTGACCCTGGTGTTCGGGGCGGTGCTGATGCTCAGCAGCGGGGCGGTCGTCATCGGCAGCAAGGTGATGATCGGTCAGGCGACCGGTGACATTGCCCAGCGCAACCTGCTGGGCGGGGCCGGCAAGTCCGACGCCGAGGGTGGGGCGAGCCTGGACGGGCCGATCGACATGCTGCTGCTCGGCGTGGACGCACGCGAGCGCTGGGCAGCCGACAACGTCCGCTCGGACAGCATCATCATCCTGCACATCCCGGCCACGCACGACCAGGCGTACCTGATCTCCATCCCCCGGGACACCGAGGCGCAGATCCCGGCATTCTCGAAGAGCGGTTGGGCCGGCGGCACTGGGAAGATCAATTCAGCCTTCGAGGCCGGCGCCCGCAACGGCGGTGGCTGGGAGGGCGGCGCACAGCTGATGGCCGAGACGATCAAGAAACTCACCGGCATCAGCTTCGACGGCGCGGCGATCATCAACTTCGGCGGCTTCAAGAACGTCATCGACACCCTCGGCACGGTGAAGATCTGCGTGAGCCACGAGGTCAAGTCGAAGCACATGTCATTCGTCGACGGCCAGCCGATGTGGAACGCCGACGCCAAGAAGACCGGCAAGAAGATGACCCCGGTGCTGCACAAGAAGGGCTGCCAGGAGATGGAGGGCTGGGAGGCCCTGGACTACTCCCGGCAGCGCTATGGATTGCCCGGCGGCGACTACGACCGGCAGCAGAACCAGCAGCAGCTGATCAAGGCGATGGCCCGGAAGGCGACCGACGGCGGCATGCTGACCAAGCCCGCCAAGCTCCAGCAGCTGGTCAAGACGGCAGGTAAGGCCCTCGTGCTGGACACCGGCGGTGTGCCGATCGAGAACTTCATCTTCACCATGCGCGGGGTCACCGCGAACGAGCTGACCATGCTCAAGACCAACAACGGCACCTTCAACGGCAATGGCAATGGCAACGAGGCGTTGAGCGAAGAAACGCTTGCCATGTTCCGAGCGGTCAAACAGGACAAGCTCGCCGAGTTCGTCTTCACCCACCCCGAGGTGATCTCCTCCCGTAAGTGAAAGTCACGGAAAGCCGGTGACGGCACCCTCACCGCCCGTAGCCTGACGTGAGCAGGTTTCACGTATCGGCCGCGGGGAGGCTGTCACGTCCAGGTCGGGACGGAATGCGGCGGGCCGGGCCGGAGTGCCCCCGACCGCCCGACCACGCCGCGCCCGTGGGTCGCGGATCCTGCTCGGCATCGGCCTGGCCCTCGTCCTGCTGGCCGGGCTCGCCGTGGTCGGGCTCAAGACGCTCAGCCACCGGTACGACCGCACGGTGGCCAAGGAGCAACTGCTCGACCCCGACGCCCGCACCGACCGGACCGACCTGGACGGGCCGCTCAACTACCTCCTGGTCGGCTCCGACCGCCGCCCCGGCGACAGCGGCCCGGACCAACGCTCGGACACCATCCTCATCGTGCACGTCCCCGCCGGGCAGCGGGAGGCATACCTGGTCTCCATTCCGCGCGACCTGCTGGTCGCCATTCCGCCCACGAACGGCTTCGGTGGCGGTCAAGACAAGATCAATTCGGCGTACGAGCACGGCGGTGGCGGGCAGGCAGGTGCCCAACTACTCTCCGCCACCCTGAACCGGCTCACCGGAATCCGGTTCGACGGTGCCGCGCTGATCGACTTCTCGGGCTTCCGAAAGGTCATCGACCTGCTCGGCGGGGTGGAGATGTGCGTGGACACCCCGGTCCGCTCGATCCACACGAACCGGGCCTTTCCCGTCGGATGCCAACAGATGGACGGGGCGCAGGCGCTGGACTACGTACGCCAGCGCTACGACCTGCCCGGCGGCGACTACGACCGGCAGCACCACCAGCAGCAGTTGCTCCGGGCAATGCTGGACAGCGCCGGCAAGGCGGACCTGCGGAGCAACCCGGTCAAGTTGGATCAGGTGCTCCGGGCGGTGGGCAGCTCGTTGACCGTGGACACCAACGGCGTACCCCTGGAGGATCTGCTCCTCGCGCTGCGCGCGCTGCCGCCCGACGGGATGCGCGGCGTCCAGGTGCCGTCGTCCCCACAGACCATCGACGAGGTCTCGTACGTGGTGCTGGACAACGGAGGAAACGGCCTGTTCGAGGCGGTTCGCGGCCGGCAGATGCCGACGTGGGCGCAGGCCAACCCCCGCTGGGTGACCCGGTTGTGATGGTATCGACGGCCAGGTCGGTGCCGAACCGGTCTCCGAGGATCTAGTGTTGCTTCCTGTGTTCGGACCCCAGGTTCCCACCGTGCCCGTGACCGAGATCGCCGACGAGACCTACCTGCTGGATGTGCGGGAGGACGACGAATGGGCGGCCGGCCATGCTCCCAACGCCCACCACCTGCCGATGATGGAGCTGCCGGCTCGGCTCGCAGAGGTGCCCACCGACCGGGACGTGGCGGTCGTCTGCCGCTCCGGGGGGCGCTCCGCCCAGGTCGTCGCCTACCTGATCAACAATGGCTGGGAGCAGGTGCGTAACGCCGACGGCGGGATGCGCCAGTGGGCCGCGGTCGGCCGACCGGTGGTCGACGCAAACGGGCAGCCCGGCCAGGTCATCTGAGGCGGCCGGGATGGGTGGGCCACTGGTCTTCGCACACCGCGGCGCTTCGTACGACCTGCCCGAGCACACCCTCGCCGCGTACCTGCGCGCTCTCGACGAGGGTGCCGACGGCCTGGAGTGCGACGTCCGGCTGACCCGGGACGGGCACCTCGTCTGCGTGCACGACCGACGGCTCGACCGCACCAGCAACGGTCGCGGTCTGGTCAGCGCGCGTACGCTCGCCGAGCTGGACGCGCTGGACTTCGGCTCGTGGCATCCGGGCAGCGCGCCGAGCGGGGACCTACCGCCGGACGAGTCGCACACCCGGCTGCTGACCCTGGCCCGGCTGCTGGACGCGGTGCTCGCCGCCGGCCGGCCGGTCCGGCTGCTGGTGGAGACGAAGCACCCGTCCCGCTACGGCTCGAACGTGGAACGGCGACTGGTCAGCCTGCTGCGCCGGTACGGGCTGGCCGACCCGGCACCGGACGACCCTGTGCAGATCACCGTCATGTCGTTCTCCCCGCTGGCGGTCCGTCGCGTACGCGAGCTCGCTCCGACGCTGCCCACGGTGCTGTTGCTGGAGGTGTTGCCGCGCTGGCTGCGGTTGGGTCGTCTGCCGTTCGGCGCCCGCATCGCTGGGCCGGGCATCGGCCTGGTCCGGGCCCGCCCGCAGCTGCTGCCCACACTTCGCGCGGCCGGCAACCAGGTGTACGTCTGGACGGTCAACGAACCAACCGATCTGGAGCTGGTGCTGGCCGCCGGGGCGGACGGGATCATCACTGATCGGCCCGCGTACGCCCTCGCGCGGCTGGACCGCTGACCGGGCGGGGGTGCCCAAATCCGGGTCGGCGGGGCAGACTCGGCATATGCCGGAGCGTATCGATTTCCCTGCTCTCCTCGCTGGCCACACCGCCGTGATCGAGATGATCAACTCTGGGGACGCTGGCCTTCCGGTCCTCACCCAGCTGCTCCGGGTGGCCCAGCCGGCCCTCGGCGCGTCCGGTATGGCGTTCGTCGAGTTCGGTCCGACCGGCGGCCGCGTGATCGCCGCGACCGGCGCAGCGGAATGGGCCCTCGGCCGTCCGCTCGCGGCCGACGACCCGGACACCGTCTGCCTGCTCTCCGGGCCACGGGTGCAACAGGTGTCGGTGAGCCACCTGAACGGCAAGTTGGCCGACGAACTGGCCGGCAGTGGCCTGCGCCAGATGGTGGTCTCCCGGGCCGAGATCGGCGGCGACACCGTCGGCAGTCTGCACGCGCTCTATTCGGGCGATGACGAGCCGGGCACCGAGGGGCGGGGGGTGATCGCCTACCTCGCGTCCTGCATCGGGCACATGTACGGCGACCAGACTGGGCTGCCGGTGCACGGCGACGGGCCGGTGGTCGCGGCACTCGCCGACGGGCTGGCCGTCGTCGACCGCGACGGGCACGTCCGACTCTGGAACCCGGCCGCAGCCCAGGTCACCGGCCGGTCGGTCGAGCAGGCGCTGAGCCGCCCACTGCCGTTTCCGCTGCCGCCCTCCGGCCAGGTCAGAGACCACCGGATGCCGGACGGCCGCTGGCTGCGGATCACCTCCGGCGACCTGCCCGGTCCAGGCACGCTGCGGGTGGTCACCTTCCGCGACATCACCGACCAGCAGCGCCGCGACCACGACCGGGAGCTGTTCGTCGCGGTGACCAGCCACGAACTGCGCACCCCGGTCACCGTGATCAAGGGTTACGCGGACACCCTCACCGACCACTGGGAGTCGCTGACCGAGGTCGACCGACGGCAGGCTGCCCGGGTGATCGGGCAACGCGCCAACGAGTTGGCCCGGCTGGTCGACCGTCTCCTCAGCTCGGCGGCCGAGGCAGGGCCGGGGGACGAGCCACCCACCCTGTTCGACCTCGGCGATGCGTTGCGTTCCGCCGTCGCGGACCTGCCGGCGGAGCTGCGTCGCCGGCTGGCGCTCGTCCTCCCGGCCGACCTGCCCAAGGCGCTCGGTCACCGGCCCAGCCTGGCTACCGTGTTGACCGAGTTGACGACAAACGCCGGCAAATACTCCCCACCGGATTCGCCGATCGAGATCACCGCCTCGGTCGACGGTCAACTGGTGGCGTTCCGGGTCAGCGACCAGGGCATCGGCATCCGACCGGAGCACGTGGAGCGGGCGTTCGACCGGTTCTGGCAGGGCGAGTCGGGCGACCGGCGCGGCTACCCGGGGGCAGGGCTCGGCCTCTATCTCGTCCGCCGAATCGTTGAACAGCAGAATGGATGGGTATCCCTACGTCCAAGGACCGGCGGCGGTACGGTCGCAGAGGTGCGGCTACCGCGCGGTTGACCGAGGGGTGACGCGACGTGGAGGCGACGGTGGCAGCGGCAGCGACAGCGACGGATCGGGCGTGGTGCGTGGTGGTTCCCCACCACCCGACCGGGGCGCGGCTGGCCCGGCACCGGCTCGCCGGTGAGCTGGCGGACGTCGTACCCCCGACGCTCTTGGCGGATCTGATCGCGGTGCTCGCGGAACTGGTGGGCAATGCGGTGCGGCACGCCCGACCGCTGCCTGGCGGAGTGGTCCGGGTGGCCTGGAGGTTGCGGCCCTCCGTCGAGGGCACACTGATCCAGTTGGGGGTCACCGACGGCGGCGCGAGCACCGGGCCCCGGATTCGGACGGCCGGCGCCGACGCTGCGGACGGGCGAGGGCTGCACATCGTGGCCGGTCTGGCCACCCGCTGGGGCGTCGAGCAGGACGGCTTGGGGCAGCGAGTCTGGGCCGAGTTCGATCCGGTGCCGACACACCGACCCGACCTGGTGCCGGCGGGCTGAGTGCGCCTCGGCCGGTGCCGAGAAAGTCGGCTCGTCCTAGGGGCGCTCAGTCGGTGTGGCCCTCGCCGCCGCTCTGGCCGGTGAGGTAGACGTGCTGGTGCCCGAGGCCGGCGTCGACGTTGATCTGGTCCAGTTGGTCCGCCGCCACCGACCACGCGGCCGCGGCGGCGGTCCGGGACCGCTTCACGATCTCGATCAGGCCCGGGCGCTGCGCCTCCGGGCCGGCCTGCGCGGCGGCGAACAGGTCGACGGTGAGGGCGAAGTCGCTGACCGCGCCACGGAACGCACCACGGGCCACATTTGTCGCCGTCGTCCCGGACGGGCTCTCGGCGTGCTTGGCGACGAGTTGTGTGATCGTCGTCTGCCAGCCCTGGACCGTGGCGGCGTCGGCGGGCTGGCCCTTCTCCAGTGCCCCGTCGAACGCGGTCAGCAGGGTGTCGAGCGCCTTCTGCGAATCGCCGACGACGGCGGTCAGCTCCTGGATCTGCTGCTTGTCGCGCACGGCCTCCTGTGCCCGCAGCTCCTCAACCGCGCGGGTGGTGCTGTCGGGCCGGCCGATGAGGAAGCCGCTGAGGCCACCCGCGAACACGGCCACGACGACGAGCACGATGACGACGGTCAGCGGTATCCGGCGGGTCTGCTCCGCCTGGGCCTGACGCACGTACGAGGGCTTCCCGGTTTTGCGCGACACCGACACACTCCATGCGAATCCGTCGATAAGGTAGCTGACCTTATTACGGGCGCGCCCACCCCATCAAGGGCACCCGGCTCTGCCTGGTCCGCCTGCTCCGCCGATGTCGCCTGCTCCAACCGCCGAAGAACCAGCGCGGCACTGCACTAGGCTGTGACGCCGTGAGTAAGCGTCGAAAGAGCCAGCGCCCCGCCGCCGACACCACCCCCCGCCGAGACAAGGTGCGGGACGTCTTCGTGCCGCGTCCGTTCGACGGGCTGGTCGACGAGCCCGAGTGGATCGCGCTGCGCGAGTTGGTGCCCGCCGCGTCCGCGCCGCTGCAGCTGGCACCCGCCCTCGTCGAGGAATTCGGGGACCGGGCGGTGACGCTCGCCACGGTGCTGCCGATGGCCGCCCCGGCGATCAGCAAGGCGGACGGCCGGGTGCTCATCGGCCTCCAGCGCCACCAGCAGTCCGGTGATGTTTCCCGGGATCTGGCCGAGGCGCTGCTCTGCGCGCTGCGGACCGAGCCGGGTGGCCAGGTGGGCGTGCCGCCGCTGCCCGGCCCCGGCCCTCGCCTGCAGGACATCCTCGTTGACGGCCCGCTGGACATCACCATGCACGAGGGGTTCGAGTTCTGGCTCGACCCCGGGGCCGCCGACGATCCGACCGTCCAGGCGTCGCTGGAGCGGGCGAACGCGGCCATCTACCCGACGGTGCGGCTGACCGCGGCGAAGGCCGCGTACTGGTGCCAGGTCCCGGAGAAGGCACACGTGCGCTGGGTGCTGCCGGAGGACGAGGACGCCGCCCTGGACGCGCTGGCCCGCCTCGGTGCGGCCGGCCTGCTGCCGCTCGGCGAGCAGACCCGGTTCGCCGGCATGTTCCGCGCACACGGTCGGCTGGTGCCCGTCTGGGACCTGCCGGAGGAGACTCCGGCGACCGAGTGGGAGGAGCCGGTGGCGCAGTTCGCCAAGCGGTACGCCGAGGCGCTCACCTCCACCGACCCGCTCGACGCCGCCGGCCGGCGCTCCCGACAGGGCCTGCTCGGCCGCCAGCTCACCCTCCGCTGAGCCGCGTTTGGGCGCCTTCTCCCGGAGAAGGCACCCATTCTCACAACGGGTCGCGGGCGATCGGGCAGGACATGCAGCGCGGCCCGCCGCGGCCGGAGCCCAACTCGGAGCCGGCGATCGGGATCACCTCGATGCCGGCTCGTTCCAGCTGGGCGTTGGTCTCGGTGTTGCGCTCGTAGCCGACGCAGAGCCGGGGTGCCAGCGCGAGCGTGTTGTTGCCGTCGTCCCACTGCTCGCGTTCCGCGGTGACCGGGTCCAGCCCAGTGTCGATGACCCGGAGCAGGTCGAGGTCCATCGCGTCGGCGGCGGCCCGCAGGAACGGCGCGGGCCCGTCCACCCGCGGGTCCTCGCCGTCCGCGCCGGCGATCACCGTGTACGCGGACAGCGTGCTCGCGATGTTGGGGTACATCAGTACGGCGTCCACGTCGACCATCGTGCAGACCGTGTCGAGGTGCATGGTGGCGCGCTTCTGGGCGATCGGCACCACCAGGATGGTGTGGGCCAGGCCGGCGGCGAAGACCTGCCGGCCGAGGCGTTCGGCACCGGCCGGTGTCGTCCGTTCGCCCACCCCGACCGCCAGCACCCCGGGTGCGAGCAGCAGCACGTCCCCACCTTCCAGGTGCTCAAGGTCGGGGCGGTAGACGAACTCGGTGCCGGCGAAGCGTGGGTGGTGGCGGTAGATGGCGTCGGTGAGGGTCGTTTCCCGGCTGCGGGCCGGCATGGCCAGGCTGGTGACACCGACCCGATCGCCGATCCAGAGCGACGAGTCGCGGGTGAACAGCAGGTTGGGCAGCGGGTCGATGACGAAGTCGTGCCGGTCCATCAGTGTGTAGACCAGCCCGCCGGGCCGCTCCGAGCTGATCCGCAGTTCCTCGTGGGCCAGCCCGGCGGTGAGCACGTCGGCGAGGGCAGCCGGGTCCAGGTAGGAGAGGTGGTCGGCAACGCGGGCGCGCAGGGTGTCACCGAGCCGCCGGGAGCGCAGCACCTCCTCGGTCAGCTCGGCGCGGGCGTCCGCGACGGCGAGCGTCTCGGTCAGCAGGGTGGCCAGGTAGAGCACCTCGACCCCGCGCTCGCGCAGGGCGGCGGCGAACGCGTCGTGCTCCTCCTGGGCGCGCCCGACCCAGGGGATGGCGTCGAACAGGAGCGAGTCGTTGTTGCGTGGGGTGAGCCGGGCGAGTTCGGGCCCGGGCCGGTGCAGCAGCACGGTGCCGAGCCGGCCGACTTCACTGTCGACGTAGTGGGTCACTACCGCAGCGTAGGGCAGGGTTTGGCGGCATCCGAGAAAAGAACTGTGGATGAATACGGCATTCATCCACAGTCACTCCGGCGCTCCGGCTTGCAGAACACCCGTAGTGGCAACGTAGGGTAGTGAGGACATAACTTCGAGGGACCTTTTGCCGGAGGTCGCGATGACTGTCTTTCCCGCAAGACGAGCCGTTCAGTCCGCTCGGGCACTGCCGCCCGTCGCGGTGCCACACCCCCGCGTGGAGTCGCCGGGGGTGCTCGAGCCGGTCCGTCCGACACCGCTCGAATGGGCGCGCCGCCGTCGGGCCGAGCGGGGTGCACGCCGACTGGAGGCTGCCGGAGCGCGGGCCCTGGGCCAACTCGACCACCTCGGGCCTGCCTGGCACGTCATCGAGTGGCCGCGCACCGATGTGATGGACGTCCTCGACCGCGGTCAGGACGAACGCGCCGGGTTCCTCGCCATCGGGCCCAGCGGCCTCTTCGCCGTGACAATCGCCGACCATGGTCGGGCCAGGGTGCTCGTCGCCGGGGACGTCGTGCAGATCAACGGCAAGCGTCCGCCGTACGTGGCCGAGTCCCGCCGGGACGCCAAGCGGGCCAGCAAGGCCCTCTCCGACGCGGTGGGGCTGACCGTCCCGGTGACGCCGGTGCTGACCTTCGTCGGGTCCGGCGTGATCAGCGTCTACGGCCTTCCAAAGGACTGCCTGATGGCCACCCATCGGGAGTTGGATCGGCTTCTCGTGGCCGGTGGCAGCCGGATCAGCCCCGCTACCGCCGAGAAGCTTTCCCGGGTCGCGCAGCACCCTGGCACCTGGCTGAACGGCACGTACCGTCCAACCGCCGACTACCGGTGGTATGACGAGGGCCGAACGGCCGCTGACAAGCCGGCCCACCGCCGGTAACGTCACCAGCGACGCCACGCGGCTCCGGTCCCCCCGACCACCTCACCGGTTTTCCGCGCCGTCGCCGGCCGCCTCGCTTCAGGCTGTGCGGCCGGTGGCCCGGTGCGCTCGGTGATTCCGTCGGCGACCCGCTAGCGTGGACAGTCGATCGGTGCACATAGGAGGCGCGGTGGCCCACGTCGAACTTTCGCTCTCGGAAGCGTTCGTGCCGGCGGCACGGGCCTCGACAGAGCCGGAGTCCGACAACGTCGGCCAATGGTCCTCGACGGTCTCCCGGGCTGATGAGCCCTGCGTGCTGATCGATGCCGACACCCGGGTGGTGGCGATCTCCACCGCCGGCTGCGAACTGCTCTGCCTGGGCGAGCCGGACGGCCTGATCGGGCGCCCGCTGCTCGACGGAGGGCTGCGCCTCCTCGACTTCACCGCCAACCGGGGCGAGCTGACCGAGGCCGAGATCGACAAGATTCCGCCCCTGCTGGCACTCTCTTCCGGCCGACTCGCCCGCGGGCTACTCCGCGTTCAGGCCGCATCGGCGAACAGCTCCGACGCGACCGTCGACGCGATCTCCACCCCGGTGCTCACCGACGGCGCCGTCGCCGGCTCACTCACTTTTTTCTCCGAGGTCTGACCTGCGGCGGAGCCACATACGGCGTTGCTGGGGTGGGCCTACGTGGGTAGGCCGTAGGGTGCCCTCATGCTCGATATAGCTCTGCTGCCAGGCGAATACGCTGTGTGGCGGTTGGCCGCCGGCGCCGCCCTGCCGTACGCGCTGTCGAGCGGGCTGAGGGGCACCGACGTGGTGACGGTGAGCTGGACCTCCGACGGGATCTCCGTGATCTGCCCGGCGGACCGGGCCCCGGTGCAGGCCGTGGTGGAGACCGCTTGGCGCTGTCTACGGGTCACCACCTCGGTGGCGTTGGCCAGCACCGGCAGCCTCGCCGCGCTCGTCGACCCGCTCGCCGAGGCACGGGTCAACGTGGTCACGTTCTCCACCTTCGACACCGACTACCTGCTGGTCCCGGCCGTCCGGCTGACCGAGGGCACGGCCGCCCTGCAGCGCGCCGGGCACCGCGTCACCGGCTGAGCTTCACCCGATCGGCCGCTCACCCTACGATGGGCTCGGCCATCCCGGCCGCGACGAAATCTCCGATGTCCCGAGGATCGGCCCGTGCCGTTCACCCCACCCCGCCCCGCGACTCCTCCACCGCGGGCGACGGTCCACATCCCACCGGCGGTCCCCGGGCGGGCGGCCGACCGCGTTCCTACGCGGACCACGTCCCGGATCCTGCCGGTCGCGCTCGCGATGCTCACCGGCGCGACGCTGGCCGGCTGTGGCGCCCCACCCGAGCTGCGGGAGCCGACCGACGTGCCCACCCACACCGCAGCCCCGACGACACCCGGCCCGAGCACCGCCACCGCCACCCCGCTGGCAACCGCACCGCCACTCGGTGCGGTCACGCCCACTCCGGACGCCGGGCTGGTCGCGACGGCCTGTCGGAACGGGCCGACCGGCGAGCGGGTGGTGCAACTGCTGCGCGGCCGGGCAGGAGTGCTCCCGGCCAACGTCCGCGTCCAGGTCCACACCGGGCCACTCTGCGCCGCTGACTGGCAGTTCACCCTCGTCGAGGTGACCGGGCACGAGGAACTCCAGGTGGTCACCCGCGGCCAGCCCACCGCGCCGGTGCTGGTCACCGCCGGCACCGACGTCTGCACCATCGAGGTACGCGCCACCGCCCCGGCCGGGATCCGAGCCCTCGCCTGCGACGCCGGTCCGGCCAACCGGCCGGTTGCGTAGGCTGACCGGCATGCCCGGAACACCGCCGACACGTTTCGTCTACCTCGGGCCGGAAGGCACCTTCGCCGAACAGGCCCTGCGCTCCGTCCCCGCCGCCGAGCGCGGCACCTGTACGCCTGCCCGCAGCGTTGGGGAGGCTCTGGACAGCGTCCGAGCCGGGGACGCTGACGCCGCGCTGGTGCCGCTGGAAAACTCGATCGGCGGCGCTGTGGGCGTCACGCTGGACGAGATGGCCGAAGGCGACCCGTTGGTGATCACCCGAGAGGTGATCCTGCCGGTGGACTTCGTGCTCGGCGCCCGGCACGACATTCCGCTGACCTCGATCCGCACCGTGGGGGCGCATCCGCAGGCGTCCACCCAGTGCCGGGGTTGGCTGCGCAACAATCTGCCCGACGCCGTGGTGGTCGACGTGCTCTCCAACGGCGCGGCCGCAGCGGGTGCCGGTGCCGGCGACTACGATGCCGCGATCTGCGCGCCGCTCGGGGCGACCCGACACCGACTCACGAGACTCGCGGAAAAGATCGCCGATCACCCGGACGCGGTGACCCGGTTCGTGTTGGTGTCCCGCCCCGGGCCACCCCCGCCGTCGACCGGCGACGACCTCACCTCACTCGCGGTCTACATCGCCCACGACCGGGTCGGCGCGCTGCTGTCCGTGCTGATGGAGCTGGCCGTCCGCGGGGTCAATCTGACCCGGATCGAGTCCCGTCCGACCGGCGAGGCGCTGGGCAGGTACGTCTTCTTCCTCGACTGCACCGGGCATGTGGCCGACGTACGGCTGGGTGAGGCGTTGCAGGGGCTGCGCCGGGTCTGCGCCGACGTCCGCTTCCTGGGCTCGTACCCCCGGCACCGGTGGGCCGAGGCAGGGAGCGCCCTGCCGGTGCCCGCACCGGCCGGCCTCTCTGACGCCGACTATGTCGACGCTGCGGCCTGGCTGGCTCGACTGCGCACGGGTGAGTTGACCTGACCGGGCGGGGCGCCCCCAAAGATCGGGAGCGCCCGCGCCGCTCCAGATCAACTCAACAGACCGGGGGCGCCCGCACCGAGGTCGTCAGCTCAACAGACCGCCGAGCAGACCACCCTCCTGCTGTTGCTGGCCGCTGCCCATGACCGGCGGCTCCTCGGACGGCTGCACCACCACGAAGCCCTGGCCGGCGAAGCTCATCGTGAACGACTCACCGGTGCGCCGACCCAGCAGCGTGCCGAGGCCCATCTGCTCGGCCCGGTGGTAGCCGGTCTGGAGGTTTGCCGACCAGCAGACCGCGGCTTGCGGGTCGACGTACGTCGGGGCGTCCACGTTGAGCACGACCGGGGTGCCCTTGGTGGTGATGGCGATCCGTCCGTAGCCGCTGAAAACACAGTTGAACAGGCCGGACGAGGAGGCCATCCCGGCACCGCCGACCATCCTGATGTCGTACTGGAGGGTCGAGTCGAAGGCGAGCACGCTGGAGCCGTTGATGGAGAGGGCGTCGCCCGGCTCGAGGTCGATGATGTGCACGTCCTTGGCCAACTCGGCGAGGAAAACGTCACCCTGGCCGGAGACCTTCATCAGCGGGACACCCTCGCCGGTGAGCTTCTGCTTGAGAAACTTGCCGAGCCCGCCCGAACCCAGCGCCTGGAACTGCACATTCCCCTGGTAGGCGACCATCGACCCGACCCGGGCCATCGCCTCGCCGTTGAGCTCGATCTTCAACATCTTGGAGTTTTGCAGCCGCATGCCGGGCTGCGCGGACTCCTTCTCCAGATTCTCGGAGGAGAACAGCTCACTGCGCATGAAAGGGTGCCTCCTGACAGGGTTTGCGGTCGCTGCACCGAAGGTAGGCGACCAGGGCAACAACGGGGCAGGTGGGGCTCAGCCCCAGCCCAGCGAGTGCAGCCGCTCGTCGTCGATGCCGAAGTGGTGGGCGATCTCGTGCACGACGGTCACCGCCACCTCATCGACGACGTCGTCGTCGTTGTCGCAGATCCGCAGGATCGGGCGTCGGTAGATGAAGATCCGGTCCGGTAGCACGCCCGAGTAGTCCCAACCGCGGTCGGTGAGCGCGTGGCCTTCGTAGAGGCCGAGCAGGTCGGGCTCGCCCTGCGGCGGGTCGTCCTCGACGAGGATCACCACGTTGCTCATCAGGCCGAGCAGCTCCTCGGGCACCTCGTCGAGCGCGTCGCCGACCAACTCCTCGAAGCGCTCGCGGGTCATCTCCACCGGCACCTCAACCATTCTGCCCGATGCCGGACAACCCGTTGGTCCGGTCGCGGCGTGCCGCTGACCGGAGCCGTTGGCCCGTGGCGGCGTGCCGCTGGCCGGAGCAGCGCGAGTTCACGGAGAGAGTGACCGCCCAGGGTCGGGCGGAAACTCTGTCCGTGAACGAGCGGTTGTAGGTCGACCGGCTCAGGAAGCCAGGCGCGCGCTGAGGGTGATCTCGGCTCCCGGCGAGAGCAGGCGGGAGATCGGGCAGTTGGCCTTGGCGGCCTCGGCGAGCTTCTGGAACTCCGCGTCGTCGATCCCCGGGACCTGGCCGACGGTCTCCAGGTCGATCCGGGTCACGGTCATCCCGGCATCGGTCTTGTCGAGGTGGACCTTGGCGGTGGTCTCGACCGAGGTGGCCGTCGAGCCAGAGTCGGCAAGCGCCTTCGAGAACGCCATCGAGAAGCAGCCAGCGTGCGCGGCGGCGATCAGCTCCTCGGGGTTGGTGCCCTCGCCCTCCTCGAAGCGCGACTTGAAGGAGTAGTTGCCGGACAGGCCGCCCTTACCGGTGCGGACCGTGCCGGCGCCCTCGGTGAGATTGCCCTGCCATTGTGCTGAAGCGGTACGGATAGGCATGAGGAGAACGCTAGCGGAAAGGTGACCGCCGAGCGACCGACCGGCACGGACGCGCGCTCTGCGATCCCTGTCACCACCAGCCAGCTGTGCCATGATGCGACCCAGGTCCGTGACCGGCGGAAGGATGGCCGATGTCCGAGGAGCTTCCAATCCCACGGCAGGGCGACGGGTCCGAGGGGCCGGCCGTGATCGAGTGGGGTTCTGTCGACCCGGCCCCGCGACGCCGGTTCGGCATGTCCCTGGCCGGTTTCACACAGGACCCTCGGCTGCCCCTGCTGCTCGCCGGCCTGGGTGCGGTGGCCGGGGTCGCCTCGCTGTTCGGTGAGTGGCTGGTGATGACCGTGCCGAACGCCGGGCCGGAGGGGGGCACGATCGAGGTGCCCGCCGGGGTGTCCGACGTCGGGGGTTTCGGGGTTGGCTACCTGGTCGGGCTGCTCGGCTTCGTCTGCATCGTGGCGTTGGCGCTGCGGGGCACGGCGGTCGTGCGGCCGAACGCCCGGCTGGTCGGTCTCACCCTGGCCGGTGCCCTGTTGGGGCTGCTGGTCGCCGCCACGGCCACCCTCAACGAGGCCGGTGAGCGAAACTACTTCTACTCGACTCAGGACGGCTTCCGGGCCGAATACGGTCGCGGACTGGTGATGGCGTTCGCCGCCTGCGTGCTGCTCGGCGCGGCTCTGTGGCTGGCACCTTCCGCGCCGCCCGGCGCACTGGTCGGGCCACCGGAGGACGACGGGCCCGGGGGTGTGCCGGCGACACGGCCGTGGCGCCGCCGCCGAGACACCGACCCGGCCCAGGATGACGGCCTACCCGCGCCGGCCGACCTGACCGTCACCCCGGCCGCCCCGTTCGCCCGCCCCGAACACCCCGCCTGAGCGGCACGCCCGCCCTCTGCGCCGATCTTGCACTTCCTGCCCCGACATCAGGCGCATCCCACGCATAACGGCGACCGAAAGTGCAAGATCGCGCGGGGGTTGAAGTGCGCCTGATTCGCCTGGAAGCCATGGTTGGGGCCCGTTTCGCGAGGTACGGTTGCTGCCCGCCGTCACGCCGGGTCTCAGTTTCATTGATCCTGGCGGTGCGACGGCGGCGGGCGAAGGAGGAACGATGACCCGCCCGGGACTGCCCAAGCTGATCGCGACCGACCTCGACGGGACGCTGGTCCGCAGCGATGACACCGTCTCCGCGTACACCCATGGGGTGCTCGACCGGGTGCGGGCCGCTGGAATTCCGGTCGTCGGCGCGACCGGTCGCGGCCCTCGGCTGACCGAGTTGACCCGCAACGACATCCGCGCCGCCGACTTCTTGGTGATGGCTGGCGGCGGACGGGTGGTCGACCAGAGCGACCCGACCGGCCCGCTGGTGCTCCGCGACGAGCGGTTGCCCGCCGAGGTGCTGGCCCGGCTACTGGCCGACCTGGAAGCCGAAGTCGGCCCGCTGACCGTGATGGTCGAGGCGTCCGACGAGCATGATGCCCCGCTCTGGGGCGACTACCACGAGAGCTGGCCCTACCAGGACCGGTTCGAGGCGCGCAGCCGCGCGGAGTGTCTCTCCTGCGACGTGATCAAGGCGTTCGCCCGGACCGCCGACCACCACGTTGACGAGTTGCTGGCGGTGGCCCGCCGGATCGTCCCGCCGCAGGTCGCCACCCTCACCCAGGCCGGGCTCGGCTTCATCGAGATCTGCCCGCCAGGTGTGGACAAGGCGACCGGGCTGACGGTGGTGGCGCAGCGCCTCGGTGTGGACCCTGCCGACGTCCTGGTCTTCGGTGACATGCCCAACGACCTGCCGATGTTCGAGTGGGCCGGCTGGTCCCGGGTGGCGGTTGCCAATGCGCACCCCGCCCTTCGCGCCGCCGCCGACGAGGTGACCCTGCGCAACGACGACGACGGAGTGGCGGTGTATCTGGACCGGCTACTGTCCCGATGATGGGAGAGACGCCCCGCCTGATCGCCACCGACATCGACGGCACGCTGATCCGCGACGACCGCACCGTCAGCCCGCGCACCGCCGACGTGCTCGCGCGGATCTCCGCGCAAGGCACGCCGGTTGTCCTGGTCACCGGCCGTCCGGTCCGCTGGCTCAAAATGGTGTACGACCAACTGGCCGAGCCGCTGCCGGCCGTCTGCGCCAACGGCGCCGTCGTCTACGACCCGGTCCACGATGAAGTGCTGCGGGCCGACCCGCTCGCACCACACCATCTGGCCGAGGTGGCCCGGAGGCTGCGCGCCGAGGTGCCCGGCATCAGCTTCGCCGTGGAGATCCTGGACAGCCGGGAGATGCGGCACGAGGCGCACTACCCGCTGCGCTGGGACGTCGACCCCGACGGCATCCGACCGATCGAGACTCCGGAGGAGTTGCTCTCGGTGCCGGCGGTGAAGCTACTCGCGCGGGCCGGCCAGCAGGACCCGGATGCCTTCGTCGAGCTGATCGCCGCAGCGGTGGTGGGGCTGGCCGAGGCCACGCACTCGTCCTCCTCCGGTCTGGTGGAGATCTCGGCAGCCGGGGTGACCAAGGCGGCGGGGCTGGCCTGGTACTGCGACCGGCTCGGGGTCAGCGCGGCGGACGTGCTGGCCTTCGGCGACATGCCCAACGACGTGCCGATGTTGAGCTGGGCCGGGCGCGGTGTGGCGGTAGCCAACGCGCACCGCGCCGTCCTGGCGGTCGCCGACGAGGTGACGACGGCAAACTCCGAGGACGGCGTGGCGGCGTACCTGGAGAAGGTTTTCGGAGTGGGCTGAGCCGACGGTCAGAGGTACTGACCGGTGTTGTGGCCCTCGCCAGCGCCCGGCTGGCCGATGCCCGGCATCTCCGGGATCATCCCACCGGGACCGCTGGGCAGCGCCTGCCGGCCGCCACGCATCTGCTCCAACTGAACCCGGGCGGCCATCTGCTGAGCGACCAGGGCCGCCTGGATGCCGTGGAACAGGCCCTCAAGCCAGCCGACGAGCTGAGCGTGCGCGATCCGCAACTCGCCCTCGCTGGGGGCCTTGTCCTCGGCGAAGGGCAGCGAGATGCGCTCCAGCTCGTCGCGCAGCTCCGGGGCGAGGCCCTCCTTGAGCTCGACTATCGACCGCTCGTGGATCTCCCGCATCCGGTTGCGGCTCGCGTCGTCGAGAGGTGCCGCCTTCACCTCCTCCAGCAACTGCTTGATCATGCTGCCGATCCGCATCACCTTGGCCGGCTGTTCGACCAGGCGGGTCGGGTCTTCACCCTGGCCCTCGTCGGTCTGCATCGTCCCGATCGGCCGGCCGTCGGGGCCGACCACCACGACGGTCCCGGGGTGGCCGGAGTCGTCGGGGCCGGGCTCGTCGGTCTGTCCAGCTGAGCGCGCTTCGGTCATGGGGTCCATCTTTACCCAGCGGGCTCGACCCGTGGCGCCCGGGACCGACTACCGGGACCGAACCACTCAGGCGAGCGCGCTACCGTCGCGCCATGTCTGCCGACCCGCGCGCCGTGTTGACCCGGCCCGCACCGGAGCCTGACCGGACCGTGGCGTACGGCGACCACCCTGATCAGGTGGCCGACCTGCGGTGCCCGGCGGGGACTGGCCCGGCGCGGCCGCTGGTCGTCGTCGTGCACGGCGGTTTCTGGCGGGTCGAGTACGACCGGCGGCACACCGACTCGCTGGCTGCCGCACTCGCCGCAGGTGGCTACCCGGTGGCGCAGCTGGAATACCGGCGGACCGGGCAGCCGGGAGGTGGCTGGCCGGGCACGTTGACCGACGTACTGACCGGGGTGGCCGAGTTGCCCGCGCTGGCCGCCGAGGCGCTGCCCGGCCGGGTGACCCTGGCCCCGCCGATTCTCATCGGGCATTCCGCTGGCGGCCATCTAGCGCTGTACGTGGCGGCCACCGCCCCGGCGACGGTGGGCGGGGTGCTCGCTCTGGCCCCGGTGGCCGACCTGGTTGAGGCGTACCGGCGGAATTTGGACTCGGGCGCGGTGGCCGCTCTGCTCGGCGGCGGCCCGGCAGAGGTCCCGGATCGCTACGCGGCATCGGATCCACGGAGCTTGGTGCCGATGCAGACACGGACAGTAGTTTTGCATGGCTCGGAGGATCAGCAGGTTCCGGCAGGGATGAGCCGGGACTTCGTCGCGGCGTCGAGTGCCGCAGGATCCGATATCTCCCTTGTTGAACTGCCCGAGTGCGAGCATTTCGGGCTGATCGACCCAGAGTCCGCCGCCTGGCCCCAAGTCCTCGATGTGTTGCGGTCCATGCACGATGATCACTAGCCATTGACGCAGCGTCGCGGACCAGGTAGAACGCCGGAGGGGCGGTGTTCAGCCCTGCAACGCTCCTGGAAGGAACTCGGTGTCGCAGATGAATCGCAGGCGGGCGCTCCAACTGTTGGCCGCGCTCGGTACCACCGGGTTCGTCGCCGGATGTGGCTCCGACACCGACCCCCAACCGACCGTCAATCGCAGCCCGGTCAAGATCGGGCTGATCACGCCGCAGGCCGGTGGTCTCAAGAGCATCGGCGACGACATCACCAACGGTTTTCAGCTCTTCCTCGACCTGCACGACAAGCGGCTGGGCGGCCACCCGGTGGAGCTGCTGACCGCCGACGAGGGTGACACCGCAAAGACCGGCAAGGCCGCCGTCGACGGCCTGCTCAAGCAGGGCGTGCTGGCGCTCACCGGGGTGGTCAACTCGGCGGCGATGGTCGGCATCCGGGACACCGTGGAGCAGGCCCGGGTCCCGCTGATCGGCTCCAACGCCTCACCGAGCAGCCTGCAGAGCGTCTTCTACATCTGGCGGACGTCGTACGTGCTGGACGAGGCCGGCCGGGCGCTGGGCCGCTACCTGCGTGACCAACTGCCGGCGAACGGCCGCGTGGCGATCATCATGCCGGAGAATCTGGGCAGCTCGGACGTGGTCCGCGGCTTCCGGCAGGATTTCGGCGCGACCGACTCGCGAATTGCCGACCCGGTGACCTACACCAGCGCCACCCTCACCCCCGGCAAGACGACTTTCTCCGCGGACATCAGCAAGGCACTGGCCAAGAAGCCCACGGCGGTCTTCTGCTTCTTTGCCGGAGCGGCCGGGGTGGAGTTCATCAAGCAGTTGCGGGAGAAGTTCTCCGGGCCGGTCTACGCACCCGGCTTCCTCACCGAGGGCACGGTGCTGGAGAGCCTGAAGGAAAACGCGCTGGGCATCCAGACCGCCCTGAACTACTCGGCCGACCTGAACAACACGTCCAACCGGGTCTTCGCCTCGGCCTACCGCAAGAAATACCAGGTCACGCCCACCACCTACGCGATGGCGTCGTACGACGCGGCGCAGGTGCTCGACCAGGCGATCCAGCTGACCGGCGGCGCGCCCAACCCGCAGCAGGTCAACCTGGCACTTGGCAAGATCGGCCAGATCGACAGCCCGCGCGGCATCTGGCAGTTCAACCAGCCGCGCACCCCTCAGCAGAAGTGGTACCTGCGGGAGGTGCAGCGCGACGGTCAGGTCATGTCGAACGTGCTGATCAACGAGCTGGCCACGCTGGGCTGAACGCCCACCGAGAACACACCAGGGGCCGGTCTCCCGAACGGGTGACCGGCCCCTGACGTACCCAGCGGTGAAGGGTCAGTGCCGCAGTTCGGCGATGCAGCACTTCACGCTGCCGCCGCCCTTCTTCAGCTCGGCCAGCTCCACGAAGACCGGGGTGTAGCCGGCGACCTTGAGCTTGCCGGCCAACCGGGTGGCCTCGCTGTTGAGCACCACGTTCGCTCCGTCGCTGACCAGGTTGAGCCCGAAGGCAAGTGCGTCCTCGTCGTCGGCGATCACCGCGTCCGGGAAGAGTTGGGTGAGCACCCGCTGGCTGGCCGCGGAGAACGCGCCCGGGAAGTAGACGACGTTCGAGTCGTCGATGGCCGCGAGCGCCACGTCCAGGTGGTAGAAGCGGGGGTCGACCAGCCGCAGCGACACCACCGGCCGCCCCAACGCCTCCTGCGCCTCGGCGTGCGCCGGGATCTCGGTGCGGAAACCGTGGCCGGCCAGGATGAGCCCGCCGTGCGCCTCCGGCACGTACGCGAAGTCGCCCTCGCCCTCGTTGGTCTCGCTCGGCGCGATGAAGCGCCAGCCCTGCGACTCGTAGAAGGCGTGGTGGGCGGCAGCCTCGGCGGCCCGCTGCTCGTGCTTGAACCGTGCGCCGTACACGCTGCCGTCCACCACGAAGGCACCGTTGGCGGCGTAGACCATGTCGGGCAGGCCCGGCTCGGGGGTGAGCAGGTGCACCTCGTGGCCGAGGCCGACCAGCGTCTCGCGCAGCCGGTCCCACTGCTTGACGGCCAGGTCCCGGTCGACCGGGGTGGTCACGTCCATCCACGGGTTGATCGCGTACTCCACCGCGAAATGCTCGGGCGAGCACATGAGATATGTCCGCTTTCGCGAGACTCGCTGCTGGTTCACGGTCACCAAGAGTAGGTACCGTTGAACTTTGGTAACAGCCACAACCGTTGCTTCCCAGAGGCGGAACGTTGCAGATAGACGCGGTAGACCAGCGGATCATTGCGTTGCTCGTTGCGGACGCCCGTGCGTCGTACGCCGACATCGGCACCCGGGTGTCACTCTCCGCCCCGGCCGTCAAGCGTCGCGTCGACCGGCTGCGCGCCACCGGCGTGATCAGGGGATTCACGGCCGTGGTTGATCCGGCCGCCGTCGGCTGGACCACCGAGGCGTTCGTCGAGCTGTTCTGCGCCGGCCGGACCACCCCGGCGCAGATCGGCGTGGCCACCCGGCGCCACCCGGAGGTGGTCGGCGCGTACACCGTCTCCGGGGAGGCCGACGCGCTCGTGCACCTGCGCGCCGCCGACATCGCCCACCTGGAGGCGGCGTTGGAACGGCTTCGCGGCGAGTCCTTCGTGACCTCCACCCGCAGCACGATCGTGCTGTCCCGGCTGGTCGAGTCACCCGGCGTCGGCCCGTCCCCCCGCACCCCTTGACCTCAACCCCGGTTGAGGAGATGGACTGACCAGGAGCGTGGGCGCGCCGCCCACCACGGCAGAGGGGGATCTCATGCGGGCGGTCTGGTTACGTGAGTTCGGTGGGCCCGACGTGCTGGTGCCCGGCCCAGCGCCCGATCCGACGCCCGGCCCCGGCCAGGTGCTGATCGACGTCGCGCACGCCAACATCACCTTCGTCGAGACGCAGCAGCGTTCCGGTCGCCCCGGGCCGTTCCAGGTCACCCCACCGCTGATCCCCGGCAACGGCGTGGGCGGGCTGATCGCCGCCGTCGGGCCGGACGTCGACCCGGCACTGATCGGGCGGCGAGTGGTCAGCGCCACCGGCGGCTCCGGCGGATACGCCGAACGCGCAGCTGTGGACGCTGCCGCCCCGATCGAGGTGCCCGACGGGTTGGCCGTGGACGAGGCGGTGGCGCTGCTGGCCGATGGGCGGACCGCCACCATGCTGGTCGAGGCGGTCGGCATCCGCCCCGGTGACCGGGTGCTGGTGGAAGCCGCTGCGGGCGGCGTGGGCAGCCTGTTGGTGCAGCTCGCGACTCGGGCCGGTGCCAAGGTGGTCGGCGTCGCCGGTGGGCCGCGCAAGGTGGACCTGCTACCCGGCCTGGGTGCCGACCTGGCGGTCGACTATCTCCTTCCCGACTGGGCCGACCGCGTCCAGTCTGCGATGGGCGGGATCGACGTGGTGCTCGACGGGGTCGGCGGAGCGGTGGCCCGGGCGGCTTTCGACCTGCTGGAACCAGGTGGCCGCATGGTCAGCTTCGGGTTGGCGAGCGGGCAGTGGTCCTCCGTGTCGGCGGAGGCAGCCACGGCGCGGCAGGTCACCCTGATCCGACCGGACGTCGCGCCCACGCAGCTGCGGGCGTACACCCAGCAGGCCCTGGCGGACGCGGCAGCCGGCCGCCTGCGACCGCTCATCGGCCAGCGATTCCCCCTGGAACGTGCCGCCGACGCGCACGCCGCCATCGAGGCGCGCGCGACGGTCGGCAAGACCCTGCTCGACGTCGCCTAGAGATACATGCCGGTGCGGTGCTGCGACTCGTCGCGCCGAACCGGCTTGTCGCCCTCGCCAAAGAACCGCTTGCCACCGAACTCGCCGTGCAGACGGTCGTCCAACTCGTCGGCGAGACCGGTCATCACCTGCACCGCCAGCATCAGGTGCGTGGCCTGGAAGTTGCGGCCGAAGACCGGAATGGACGCCCAGACCGTGTCGTCGGCGCAGTAGAGACGCCCGATCGGCATCCGGTTCGTCAGTTCGGAAAGCTTGACGTAGAGCCGTTCGGTCGGCTCCACCTCCGTGAGCACCGGGGAGGAGACGTCCACCAGGGGCGGGTTGTCCCGCACCCGCACGAAGACCATCGCCGAGCCGGCGCGGATGTTGATGTCGCCGTCCGAGTCGATCTGCAACCGGTCGGTGTCCGACTTCAGCATCGTGGAGACCACGGTCCGGACCCGATCCGCCAGGTCGAGCACGTCGTCCCGTTCGACCTGCGCGGCAGCCGCCTCAGCCAGCGCCTCCTCCAGGTCGGCCTCGACGTCAGCATCCGGACCGAACTCGCTGCGCGCGGTGCCCAGCGGGTCAACCGCCAGCGGCTCACCTTCGGTGTCCTGCACCAGGTAGACGAGGAACGCCGGGTGCGGGGCACCGTAGACGTCACGAAGCGTCCGGGAGAGCAGCGCGGCGATCCGGGTCGACTCGGTCGTCGAACCGTCCAACCCGAAGAAACCGCCGGAGCCGGCGACCACCCCGGGCGGAGACCAGCCGAGCGCGATCATGTCCGCCACCGCGTTGCGGTCCAGCCGGTAGCCCGCCGGCAGGGTGGCGTTGCCGACCGCCCGGGCGGACAGCACGCCGCCCTCGTTCACATCCACGCTGATCGAGTAGACGGCGTCCCCCGTGCCGGAGGCGGTGGGGTCCAGGGTCACTTCCAGGTGCGTGCCGACGGGAAACTCCCGCAGCCGTACGGCGAGCGCCCGAGCGAACTCCTGCCACGCCACGGTCACCTTCGCCCGCAGGTCGGTGGTGCTCGGTTCGTCGAGCAGGATCGATTCTGCCGGCTCAGCCGTAGCGCCGGGCAGCTCATCGTGCGGCGCCGAGGGGTGGTCAGCCGTCATGATCGCCTCCGTCCGTCACGGTCACCCTACCCACGCCGCCCACGGGCCCGATCAATCCGGACCGGGATCAGACAACGGCGGTCAGGGAGCCGTCGGCTCCCCGGGATCCGCGCCCAGCTCAACCGGCCAGGTCCCCGCCAGGGCGCTGAGCCGGGCCGCGGCGTCCGCCGGGTCGGCCCCCCGGCCGACCGCCAGCCCGAGCAGGTACGCGGTGACCGGCGCGCCCGGCCGAAGCACCTGGTGGGCGACGTCGCGGGCCAAATCCAGCACCGCCGGCACGGGCACCCCGGCCGGGTCCAGATCCAGCTCGGCACACACCGCCGTGACCCAGTCGTCCAGCACAGTCATCGCGCCCACTCCTCCGCCCGGCGTACGTCCTCGTCAGTGTCGCAGTCGAACCAGGGCGGCGGGCCGTCGCCGGACCAGGGCACCTCCCGCACCACGAGGTTGGCCAGCAGCGCCCGGACCGAAGCCCCGGCCAGGCTTCCACCCCGCTCGACCGTCAACCGGTCCAACTCGGCCCGCAGCGCCGCCAACCGCCAGACACCGCAGAGCGACTGCCGCCGCCCGTCCCCGTCGACGAAGCACGCACCATCTGGTGGCTGCTCCGACGTCGTAGCCGCTGGGTGGCCCTCCGGGGCGAGGTGGGTCAGCAACTCGCCGACCGCCACGCGGGTGAGCAGCGGCAGGTCAGCGGCGAGCAGCGCGACAAAGGCCGTGTCCGGATCGAGCAGCGCCAGCCCGGCAGCCGCCGCGGCGACCGGGCCACCACCGGGCGGGTCCTCCCGGGTGACCCGCACACCCTGCGGAACGGCGTCGGCCGGACCGACCAGCACCCGTGGCGTCGCATCGCTGACCGCAGCCAGCACCCGGTCACGCATCGGCCGGCCACCGACCGGAAGCGCGGGCTTGTCCACCCCACCCATCCGTCGGGCAGACCCACCTGCGAGCACCACGGCGGCGTACGTCTCCACCCGGCCACGGTAGCCGTGTCGACGCTCGATGACGGTCACTGCCGGATGCCCGATGCGAAGGTGGCCGTGCGGGCGTGCCGGCGCGAGGTGGAGGATGGCGGGATGGGACGGGCAACTGATCGACGGGGCGTACTCCGGATCGACCTGGACGCTGCGACCGCCGGGCGCGGGTCCATCCGTCGGCCGGACACCCTGGCGGTGGAAGAGCCGCTGGAGATCCGGGTCGGCGCGGCCGGTCCCGGCCGGCGACGGCCGCTCGCCGTCACCATGCGAACCCCCGGGGACGACCTGGACCTGGCCATCGGGTTCCTGCTGACCGAAGGGCTGATCCGGTCGACCGACGACGTGCTGACCGCGCAGCTCTGTGCCGGCGCGGAGACACCGAACACCTACAACGTGGTGGACGTGGTGCTCGCCCCCGGGGTGCCCGAACCGACCACCGACCCGTCCCGCAACTTCTACACAACCAGTTCCTGCGGAGTGTGCGGCAAGGCCAGCATCGACGCGGTGCGCACCCGGTCACTGTTTCCGGTCTCGGCCGACCCGCTCAGCGTGCCGGCCGCGCTCCTCACCGAACTGCCCGACCGGCTGCGCGCCGCACAGCGCGGCTTCGATCGGACCGGTGGGCTGCACGCGGCAGGGCTGTTCACCTCCGACGGTGAACTGGTGGTGCTCCGGGAGGACGTCGGCCGGCACAACGCGGTGGACAAGGTGATCGGCTGGGCGGTGCGGGACCGTCGGCTGCCACTGGCCGGGCACCTGCTGCTGGTCTCCGGCCGGGCCAGCTTCGAGCTGACCCAGAAGGCGTGGATGGCCGGGGTGCCGCTGCTGGCCGCGGTGTCCGCCCCGAGCACCCTCGCCGCCGAACTCGCCGACGAGGCGGGGATGACGCTTGTCGGCTTCCTGCGCGGCCGGACCATGAACGTCTACACCGGGCCGCACCGGATCACGATGGAGCAGCCGGCCTGACGCGGGAAACCACCCTCAGCGACCGATCAGGTCGATCAGCTCCAGCCGCGCAGCGGCGTCACGGGCGATCAGAAAGCCAGCGATGCCGAGGACCCAACTCAACGCGCTGCCCGCCTTCGTGACGATCCAATTGTTCAGGCGGGCCAGCACCGGCTCGACCAGCGTCGGTCGGGCCACCCTGGCACCCAACAACAGCACCGCCGGCAACACCATGACCAGGCAGTATCCGGCGAGCAGCCCCACCACGGTCGCCGAACCCACCCCCGAGGTTGCCAACAAACCAACCGCGCCGAGGTACGGAAGCATGGTCGCCACCTCGGCAAGCGCGGCGAGCAACGCGAGCCCGACCAACCAGCGGGCCGAGGAGTCGCCGGCGGTGGCCCGGTCCCGCCAGCGCAGCACACCACCGGTGTGGGGACGCCGTTTGCCGTCGTAGCGGAAGCTCAGCGCCAGCATCGCGACGCCCAGGACGAGTTGCGCCCAGAGCACACCTGGGTTGTCCAGGGCGCCACCGAGCGCGTCCGCCAACCTGCTGCCGCCCCAGACCAGCAACAGCCCCACCGCGAGATAGAACGCCGCGATCGTGGCGAGGTAGCCCAGGATCCGCCGGGCGTTGACCGGCCCGGGGGCGAGTAACAACCAGACCGGGATGAAGAGGGTGCCGATGCTGGTGCTGTCGATCAACGCCAGCCCGGCCAGCGACAACAGCAACGCGATGGTCATGTCGTACCGGTTCGAAGAGCGGACACGCAATCAGTGTCCGGCCACGACTGCGCCATCGAGTCGGCCGCGATCAGGAGAAACGCGTACATCCTTCGACGGAGGGCCTCGGTGAGTCAGTTGACCAGAACGATCCTTCCGGGTGCATGGCGTGCCTCGCTCAGCTCGTGTGCGGCCGCCGCCTCGGCCAGCGGGACCGTAGCCGCGACGGGAATTCGCAGTCGACCGGATTCGGCAAGGCGCACCGCGATGTCGAGGCCGTGTACGGCGAGCAGGTCGGCGCCGGAACCTACGGCCTTGCCAGTCCGATCAGCGGGTGGGCCGTGCGACAGGTGGCGGTGTCGGCGCCGACCGCCCTGTCGCACGTCAGTCCAGGGCGAGGATGCTCCAGTTGGTCGGCAGCATCTTCGCCGCCAACTTGGGCTGCGCGGTCGCGTAGTGCGCCTCGTGGGTGAGCGCCGCACTGGCGGCCTGACCGAGCGAGATGTCCCCGCCGACGGCGCGGGCCAGCGTGCCCGTGTCCCGCACGTCGTCGGCATCGAGCGGCAGCACGCAGATCATCGGGGCGCTCACCATCAGGGCCAGCAGCGCGGCGCCAACCTCGTCGCCCGCGCCCGCGATGGCGACCGCCAGACAGGCGGCCGGAACGGCCACCTGCCGGCCCTCGTCGGCGACCTCCAGCATCAACTCCCCCACCGAGACGTTGCCCTCGGTGTAGGCCGTCAACGCCGACGCGTCGAAGACCGCCGCGATCCGATCGCTCATCCGGCACGGCCCAACATCCGGCGCCCCTCGGCCAGGGCGTCCGCCGGAATGGGCGTCGCCAGCCGCTCCCGCCACCGCGCCCTCCCCGCCTCGGTCACCTCGATGCCAGCTCGCCGCAGCACCTCCTGGAGGTGCACGGCGGCCATCTGGGCCCGCACCGCCTCGGTGATCGCGGCCGAGACGTTGGGCTGCTGGTCGAGCCACTCCGCGACGTCGTCGGGGAGACTCACGGAGCGCTTCACGGTCATGCCCGCCAGCCTATCAATTCCGGTAGCACCCACGGTATTACCGGGCAACTGGCGGGGCCGGTCAGCGGCGGCCACGTCGACTCCGCTTGCGCGGACGGATGACCCCTGGCATCCCCGCCGACGGCCACCCGTCCAGCTCAGCCGGGGGCACACCGCGCCGGAGCAGGTCGTCCAGCAGCACGGCCAGGGAGTAGTCAGGGTGCAGGCTCAGCGTGCGCTCCAGTGCGACCGCCGCCAACGCCCCCTGCCCAGCGCGCCAAGCGGCGAACGCCAGCAGCGCACCGGGAGCGGCGGCCACCTCCGGCTCGGCCCGGCGCAGCACGTCGGTCCAGAGGGCGATGTCCCGGTCCCGACCGTCGGTGCGTTCCCAGGCATGATCGCGGATCGGCAGGTGGGTCATCAACAGGCTCAACCACGCCACCTCGTCGTCGTCCAGCCGCTCACCGCGGCGCTGCCGGCGCTGGGCCTCGCGGACCGCCGCGACCCCGGCGGAGCGCATCGTCCGGCTGCCGAGCAGGTCGCTCGCTGGCGCCTGCTCGAGCAACTCGGCCAGTCGCAGGTCTGCGCGGGCGGTGGCCGCGCGCATCGCGTCCCGGGCCGGGCCGTCCACCGGCGACACCTGTGCCACGAGAGCGGCCCGGTCGGGGAGCGCGACCTGGCCAGCGAAGACCGCGGAAGCGGTCACCGGGTTGGCGGCCGGGTCGTAGCGCCGGCCTTCGGGCGGGCAGCAGTCGGGCTCGGTGCAGAGATAGGACCACCACCGGCCGTCGGTCACCCGCAGCGCGTCGAGCACGTCCATCCCGGCCGTGCTCAGTGCGGCGCGTACCGCGTCCACCGCAGGAGTGACCCGGTCGGGTTGCCCGTAACCGACCACGGTGGCGGCCTCCGCGCCCTGCCGGCGGATCACGCCGGCCAGGTGCCGGGCCCGCTCGATGAGATCGGTCGACGGGTCAGGCAGGTCTGCGCGGGCAGCGAAGATGATCTGCCGGCCGAGCAGGGCCACGGCGACCACACTGTCGGAGGGATGGAAGCCGAGCAGGTACGGCACGGCGGCGATCAGGTCGGCGGGCGAGCGGACGGCGAGCTGAGGGCGTTCGGTCGAGGTCATGTCGGAAGCCTGCGGCGGGGGTCCCAGGCTCCTCTACCCCTGTGGACGACACGCGGCTTATCCACAGTTACTGAACGTGTTTTTCCTGCTCATGCCACACCTACGGGTGCGGAAAGCGCGCTGATGTCGTCGGGCGACACCTGACTGTCGTAAGGAGCGGTTACCGTGCGCTGATGGACCTGGCGTACCTGCGCGCGCATCCGGCACATCTCCCGACCTTTCGGACCCATCAGCGGCTCCGGGAGACGCCGGTCGCCGGTGGAAACATCTGCGCCGCCGCCCGGCTCACCCTCGACGACGGTCACTCCGTCTTCGCCAAGTCCTGGCCGGAGGCCGCCGACCGACCGGCGCCGGAGGGCTTCTTCGCCGCCGAGGCCGCCGGGTTGCGCTGGCTGCGGGAGGCCGGCGCGGTCGGCGTACCCGAGGTGATCGTGGCGTTGCCAGACCTGCTGGCGCTCGACTGGGTGGAGCCCGGCGAGCCGACGCCGGAGGCCGCAGAACGCTTCGGCCGGGAGTTGGCCGGCCTGCACCGGGCGGGTTCAGCCGTCTTCGGTGCGACCTGGCCGGGTTTCATCGGGTCGCTTCCGCAGGACAACACCCCCGCCGACGGGCCCTGGTCGACGTGGTTCACCGAACGACGCCTCGCCCCCTACCTCCGCCACTCGGTCGACGGCGGTGCGTTGACCAGCGCCGACGCCATGCTGGTCGAGCAGGTGATCGGTCAGATCGGCGGGCTTGGCGGCGACGAGCCGCCCGCACGCATCCACGGCGACCTGTGGCCGGGCAACGTGCTGTGGGGTGCCGACGATCGGGCCTGGCTGGTCGACCCGGCCGCGCACGGCGGGCACCGGGAGACAGATCTGGCCCAGCTCGCTCTCTTCGGCGGCGTCCCCTACCTCGATCGGGTCCTGGCTGCCTATCAGGAAAGTTGGCCGCTGCCGGAGGGCTGGCGCGACCGGGTGCCACTGCATCAGCTGCATCTGCTGCTCGTGCACACCGCGCTCTTCGGCGGCGGCTACCGAGATGCGGTCGTCCAGACTGCCCGGGCCGTCCTGGGCCGGGTCGAGCGCGCTACGGTCGACAGGTGAGCGTCGCCCCGGGGACCGACGGCGTCCTCGTCGACCGGTACGGCCGCGTCGCTCGGGACCTGCGTGTGTCCCTCACTGACAAGTGCAACCTGCGCTGCACCTACTGCATGCCGGCGGAAGGGCTGCCCTGGCTGGCCGGCCCCGAGTTGCTGACTGACGAGGAAATCGTCCGGTTGGTCCGGGTGGCCGTCGAGCGGCTCGGCGTGACCGAGGTGCGGTTCACCGGCGGTGAGCCGCTGATCCGGCCCGGGCTGCTCGGCATCGTGGCCGCGGTCGCCGCGCTCGAACCCCGCCCACGCATCTCGCTCACCACGAACGGCATCGGCCTGGATCGGCTGGCACCCGCGTTGCGAGAGGCCGGCCTGGACCGGGTGAACGTCTCGCTGGACACCCTGGATCCGGCCCGGTTCACCAAGCTCACCCGCCGTCCCCGCCTCGACGCGGTGCTGGCCGGGCTCGCCGGGGCGGCAGCCGCCGGGCTCAGTCCCGTCAAGATCAATTCGGTGCTCATGCGCGGTGTCAACGAGGACGAGGCGCCTGCTCTGCTCCGCTTCGCCGTCGACCACGACTACCAACTGCGGATCATCGAGCAGATGCCCCTGGACGCTCAGCACGGCTGGGACCGCACCACGATGGTCACCGCCGAGGAGATCCTGGCCTCCCTGCGTACCGTCTTCGATCTCAGCCCTGACCCGGCTGAGCGCGGCGCCGCACCGGCGGAGACCTGGCTGGTGGACGGCGGCCCCGCGCGGGTCGGTGTGATCGCCAGCGTCACCCGCCCTTTCTGCGGGGACTGCGACCGCACCCGACTGACCGCGGACGGCCAGGTCCGCGCCTGCCTCTTCGCCACGGAGGAGTCCGACCTGCGCGCCGCACTACGCGCCGGCACGGATGACGACGAGTTGGCCCGGCGCTGGCGCACCGCGATGTGGGGCAAGCGCGCCGGGCACGGCATCGACGACCCGACCTTCCTCCAGCCGACCCGGCCGATGTCCGCGATCGGGGGTTGAGACGTGGCCCCGACAGCGCTGACCGTCCGCTACTTCGCCGGTGCCCGCGCCGCCGCCGGTCACGCCGAGGAGGTCCTGCCCGCCGGGCGGTCACTCGACGACCTCACCGCCGAGTTGGTGCAGCGACACGGCGACCGACTCGGTGCCGTGCTGCGAGTGGCGAGTTTCCTGGTGGACGGCGTCACCTGTCATGATCGACACGCACCCCTACCAGCCGGGGCCACGATCGATGTCCTGCCCCCGTTCGCGGGCGGCTGAGGGGGGCGCACATGTTGGCGGTTCTGGGGTTCGTGGCCGTCCTGGCGCTGATCACCGGCCTCATCCACCTCTACCTGTGGAAGCGGCTCGTTCGGGACACCACCACCCCGGGTCGCTGGCGACGGGTCGGCGCGACCGCCGCAGCGGTGCTGGCGCTGCTCGTGCCGGTCACCCTCGCCGGGACGCAGGCCGGGCACTACTGGCTCGCCTGGCCGGGTTACCTGTGGCTCGCGCTGATGTTCTACCTGCTTGTCGTGCTGGTCGTGCTCGAAGTGCCGATGCTGGTCACCCGGTTGGTGCTGCGCCGCCGGCTGGCCGCCGTCGAGCCGACCACCGCCGCGCCCGAGCCGGTGCTGGTCGGTGCCGCCGGGCCGCCCGAGCCGCCGGCCGCCGGTGCCGTCGCGGCCCCGGATCACGACCCAGGCCGCCGGTTGCTGCTGGCCCGCGGGGCGGCCATCTTCGCCGGCCTCACCGCCGCCGGCATAACGGGGTACGGCGTCCGCACCGCACTCGGCCCGCCACACCTCGACCGGGTGCAGATCCCGCTCGCCAAGCTCCCCCGCAGCATGGACGGCCTGCGCATCGCAACCGTCTCCGACATCCACCTCGGCCCGTTGCGCGGCCGGGCACACACCGAGCGGATCGTCGCCGCGATCAACCGGCTCGACGCGGACCTGGTCGCGGTAGTCGGGGACCTGGTCGACGGTTCGGTCGCCGAGCTCGGCTCGGCCGCCGCACCGTTGCGTGACCTGCGCTCCCGGTACGGCAGCTTCTTCGTCACGGGCAACCACGAGTACTACTCCGGGGTGGAGGAGTGGGTCCAGGAGGTCGACCGGCTCGGCCTGCGGGTGTTGCAGAACCAGCGGCAGGAGATCCGGGCGCGCGGCGGCGTGCTCGACCTGGCCGGCGTGAACGACCTGGACGGCGCAGGCACCGGCCTCGCCGCCGGGCCCGACTTCGCCGCCACCCTCGGTGACCGCGACCCGAGCCGCCCAGTGGTGCTGCTCGCCCACCAGCCGCTGGCGGCGGTGGAGGCGGCCAGGTACGGCGTCGACCTGCAACTGTCCGGGCACACCCACGGTGGGCAGATGGTGCCGTTCAACCTGGCCGTCCGGCTGGAACAGCCGGTGGTCAGTGGCCTCGGCGAGGTCGACGGCACCAAGGTCTACGTGACCAACGGCGCCGGCTTCTGGGGCCCGCCGGTCCGGGTCGGTGCGGAGCCGCAGATCAGTCTGGTCGAGTTGCGCTCGGCATAGCGGACGTCACGTCCGCGCGTGGCGGCCGGCGGCCGGCGCGGCGGGCGTGACAGGATGCGGCGTGCCCCCGTTCAGCGCCGTACCCCCCGGTGGCCTCCCGCCATTCGTCGCGGACCTGCACATCCACTCGAAATACTCGCGCGCGTGCAGCCGCGACCTCACCCTGCCGAACCTCGCGTGGTGGGCCCGTCGCAAGGGCATCGGCCTGCTCGGCACCGGCGACTTCACGCACCCCGCCTGGTACGACCACCTGCGGGAGACCCTGCGCCCGGCCGAGCCGGGGCTGTACCGGCTCGACGCCGAGGCGGAACGGGACATCGCCCGCCGGCTGCCGCCCCGACTCGCCGGGACGGCGGAGGCGGACCCGGTCCGGTTCATGCTGAGCGTCGAGATCTCCACCATCTACAAGCGGGATGACCGGACCCGCAAGGTGCACCACCTGATCTACCTGCCGGATCTCGACGCGGTGGCCCGGTTCAACACCGCCCTCGGCCGAATCGGCAATCTCGGCTCGGACGGCCGGCCGATCCTCGGCCTGGACTCCCGCGACCTGCTGGAGATCACCCTGGAGGCCAGCCCGGACGGCTACCTGGTGCCGGCGCACATCTGGACACCGTGGTTCTCCGCGCTGGGCTCGAAATCGGGCTTCGACGCGATCGCGGACTGCTACGCCGATCTGGCCGACCACATCTTCGCTGTGGAGACCGGGCTCTCGTCCGACCCCGCGATGAACTGGCGGGTCGGCAGCCTGGACGGCTACCAGTTGGTCTCCAACTCGGATGCGCACTCGCCGCCGGCCCTGGGCCGGGAGGCGACCGTGCTGACCGCCGAACGGGACTACTTCGCCGTCCGGGAGGCGCTGCGGACCGGTGACGGCCTCGCCGGCACCATCGAGTTCTTCCCGGAGGAGGGCAAGTACCACGCGGACGGGCACCGACTCTGTGGGGTCAACTGGTCCCCGGAGCGGACCAGGGCCGCCGGAGGTTGCTGCCCCGAGTGCGGGAAGCCGCTCACCGTGGGCGTTCTCAGCCGGGTCGAGGAACTGGCCGACCGCCCGGCTGGGCACCGGCCGGCACACGCCCGGGACGTCACCCACCTGGTCCCGCTGGCCGAGATCCTGGGCGAGATCAACAAAGTGGGCGCCCGGTCGAAGAAGGTCGAGGGAAGACTCAACGAGCTGCTCGCCACGCTCGGCCCTGAGCTGGAGATCCTGACCACCACGCCGTTGACCGACATCGCGCAGGCCGGCGGTGAGCTGCTCGCGGAGGGCATCGGGCGGCTGCGACGAGGCGAGGTGCACCGGGTGCCGGGTTATGACGGCGAGTACGGGGTGATCACACTCTTCGACCCGGCGGAGTTGGGCGGCAACTCCGGGACGGCACAGGAGACGCTGTTCGACGTACCGGTGCCGGCGCAGCGCCGACCCGCGGAGCCGTCGGCCCGCTCGGCGGCCAAGCGCCCGGCGGCGGCGAAGGCGGAGCCGAAGCGTAAGCCGACCCCGGCTCCCGCACCGCCGATCGCGTCGCCGCCGTCTCCGCACGAGCCGTTCGAGCCGATGCTCTCCGGCATGGAGGAGGTCGGCACCGGTCTGCTGGACCGGCTGGACGCGATGCAACGAGTGGCCGCGTCCGCACCCGGCGGCCCGCTGCTGATCGTGGCGGGCCCGGGCACCGGCAAGACCAGGACACTTACGCACCGGATCGCGTACCTCTGCGCGGAGCTGAACGTCTTTCCCGAGCACTGCCTCGCGATCACGTTCACCCGCCGGGCCGCGGAGGAGTTGCGACACCGCCTCGATGGCCTGCTCGGCCCGGTCGCCGAGGACGTCACCGTGGGGACGTTCCACGCGCTGGGGCTGACCATCCTGCGAGAGAACGCCGACGCGGCGGGCCTGCCGGCCGACTTCCGCATCGCGGACGACGCCGAACGGGCGGCGGCCCGGTCCGAGGCCGGCGATGACATCGCCAGCTATACCGCGCTGCTTCGCAAGCAGGACCTGGTCGACCTGGACGAGTTGGTCACCCTGCCAGTGGGGCTGCTGCGGGCCGACCGCAAGCTGGTCGAACGCTACCGGGACCGCTGGCGGTGGATCTTCGTCGACGAGTACCAGGACGTCGACGCGATGCAGTACGAGCTGTTGCGGCTGCTCAGCCCGGCGGACGGCAACCTGTGCGCGATCGGCGACCCGGATCAGGCGATCTACTCGTTCCGGGGCGCCGACGTCGGCTACTTCCTGCGCTTCTCCGAGGACTTCACGGACGCCCGGTTGGTCCGGCTCAACCGCAACTATCGCTCGTCGGCGCCGATCCTGGCCGCCGCCGTGCAGGCCATCGCACCGTCCTCGCTGGTTCGTGGCCGGCGGCTGGATCCGGCCCGGCTCGACCCGGAGGCCCCGCTGGTCGGGCGCTATCCGGCGGCGTCCGTCGCCGAGGAGGCCGACTTCGTGGTCCGGACCGTCGACGAGTTGGTCGGCGGGCTGTCCCACCGTTCGCTGGACTCGGGCCGGATCGACGGCCGGTCGACCTCGCTGTCGTTCTCCGACATCGCCGTGTTGTACCGCACCGACGCGCAGGCCGCGCCGGTGGTGGACGCCCTGACCCGGGCCAACATTCCGGTGCAGAAGCGTTCACACGACCGGCTGCGGGATCGCCCGGGGGTGGCGGCCATCGCCCGCGAGTTGCGCCATGCCGACGGGTTGGCCGGTTCGTTGGCCGCCCGGGTGCGGCTGGCCGGCCAGGTGGCCGCGGAGCGGTTCGCCGTGCCCACCCTGGATGGCACCGGCACCGTACGTCCCGAGGACGTCCGCTCGGCCGTGGACCTGCTGACCCCGCTGGCCCGACGTTGCGGCGACGACCTGGAGGCGTTCCTGTCGCAACTGGCCACCGGTGCGGAGGTGGACGCGCTCGATCCACGCGCGGAGGCGGTCACGCTGCTCACCCTGCACGCCGCGAAGGGCCTGGAGTTCCCGGTGGTCTTCCTGGTCGGTGTCGAGGACGGGTTGCTGCCGTTGCGCTGGCCGGGTTCGACGCCGGACGAGGACGCGGTCGCCGAGGAGCGCCGGCTCTTCTTCGTCGGCCTGACCCGAGCCCAGGACCGGCTGTACGTCAGTCACGCCGCCCGTCGCACCCGGCATGGCGTGGAACGGGACTGCGCCCCGTCGCCGTTCCTCGGCGTCATCGACCCGGGCCTGTTCGAGCGGTTCGGCGAGACGGAGCCGCGCCGCCCGAAGGACCGCCAGCTCCGGTTGATCTGAGCCTCCCGGTGCCCGCACGCCGTCGGCGTGGCGCGCTCCGGCCTAGACATCTCGATGAGCCATGGCCACCGACGGTGGCACGCTCAGTGACGATGGGCAGCGGCTCCCGGCCGCGTCAGCCGAGGAGAACACCGAGCCAGGCGCCGGCTAGCAGGGCCGGTCCGAGGGGCAGCAGGGTGTCGCGGCGCACCTGCCGGGTGACGAGCAGAGCGAGCACCAGGCCGCCGTGCAGCACATGCGGCAGGAGCAGCCCAGTGAGCAGGGCATCCCGGCCCAGCCAGCCGAGCGGCAGGCCGAGGACAGCGGCGAGTTTCACGTCACCGAAGCCCAGTCGTGAGCCGGGCAGCAGGGCCAGCAGCACGTGCGCCGCGCCCGCGACCGCCGCACCACCAAGCGCACCGACCAGCCGGCCGGGAGTGTCGGACAGCAGCGCCGCACCGGTCAGGCCGCCGAGCCCCGCCACCCCCGCCGCGAGGACCAGCGGGTCGGGCAGCCGCAAACAGACGAGATCGACCCGGGCCAGCACCAGACCGACGGCCGCGACCGCGAGGAAGACCGGCAGCGCCGGATCGTCACCCACGGTGACGGCGAGACCGGCAAAGACGCCAGCCGCCAGCAGCGGACTGAGCAACACCCCGGCTTCGCGCCGAGGTCGGGGCCGGGTCGACGCGGCGGCGAAGCGCCGGGCCAACCTGGGTACGACGAGGCCGACCAACGCGCCGAGCAGCGCGACCGGCACCAGCGCGACGGCCGACATGGGCCGGACGTTACCGGCGGTCGCCTATCGGCGCGGCCCCCGACCGTGATCTGGCGCCCGCCCGGCGGGGCCGTTCGGTGGTCACCACCAGAGCGACTCCGGCGACGATGACCGCGCCACCGAACAGCACCTGCGGAGTGATCGGCTCAGCCACCAGCAGCGCGCCGAGCGCCACCGCTACCGCCGGGTTGACGTAGGCGTACGTCGACACCAGCGAGATGGGCGCGTTGTGCAGGAGCCAGACGTACGCGGTGAAGGCCACCAGCGAGCCCGCCACCATGAGGTAGCCCAACGCCAGCCACGACCGGGTGCTGACTGCCGCTGGGTGGAAATCACTCAGCTCGCCCCGACCGGCGGCGACGACGGCCAGCACCAGCGCGCCGGCCAGCATCTCGTACACCGTGGCCACGAACGGGTCGGCGGGCATCCGGATCCGGCCGGACAGGAACGACCCGACCGACCAGCAGATTGCCCCCGCCACCACGGTCAACGCCCCGACCAGCGGTACCGCGTCCGAACTGCCCGCGGGCAGCACCAGCAGGACCAGGCCGACGAAGCCCAGGGTGACCCCGGCGAACGTCCAGATCGGCGGGCGGTCCCCGGTGACGGCGCGCAACAACACCACGAGCAACGGCACGGTCGCCACCAGCAGCGCGGCGATCCCGGACGGGAGCGCCACTCCGGGCGGCCCCGACTCGGCGAGCACCACCAGGCCATTGCCACCGGCGAGCAGAAGCACCCCGACCAGCGCGGCGGAGCCGAGCTGCCGCCGATCCACCCGCAAGGCCCCGGGGCCACGGCGCAGCCGCAGCACCATCGCCAGGATCAGGCCGGCAACGGCGAACCGCAGGGCGGCCGACAGCAGCGAAGGCAGCGTCTCCACCGCGATCCGGATGGCCAGATAGGTGGACCCCCAGAGCAGGTAGACCACGATCAACGCGGTCCAGATCAGGGTCGGCGTGACGTTTGCGCGGCGGCCGACGACGGCCACGGCGCTCGGTGGAGGTGAGCTCATCAGGTGGGCCACGCTACGGTGACGTCGGAGTCGGCGTCGCGCATTCGTGGCCGGCCTCTCACCACTTGTGCAGGAGGGTGGCATGACGAACTACGGACCACCCGGGGGCGGCAACCCGGGACCGTGGCGTGGGCAACGACCTGACGAGACGCCCGGGCGGCCGGTGCAGCAGCCCTACCCGCCAGCGCCCGAGCCCTACCCGCCGGCGGCGGCCCCGTCCTACCCGCCCGCACCCCAGGGCCGACCGGGGACGTACGGCGGTCCACCCACCGCGCCCTACGGCGGCGGTGCAAGGTCGTCCTACGGCGGTGCCCCTGGGGTGCCGTATGGCGGCGGGACGGAGACGCCCTACGGCCGCGAGCCCGGGGCACCCTACGGTGGCGCGTACCAGCCGACCGGGGCGAACCCGGCGTACGGCGGGCAGCCGTACCGGCCCGACGGCGACCCGTACGGCGAGGACCCCGCACCGGCACCGGGCCGGCGCGGTCGGGGACCGCTGATCGCGGTAGTGTCCGTCGTCCTACTGGTGGTGGCTGCCGGCGGCGCGTTCTGGCTCCTAGGCGGGCAGGACGACGACCCAGCACCGGTGGCCGCGCCGTCCGGTTCCGCCGTTACCGGTGAGCCCAGCGCGGACGTGGACGCGGACGCGGACGCGGCCGAGCCCGCACCGAGCGCCGCCGCACCGGAGTCGTCGGCCGATCCCCGGTTCGCCAAGGTCGGCCAGTGCGTCCGCAATGACGGCGCGGCGGGCGGCAAGCCCAAGTTGCTGATCAGCAGTTGCGCCGCGAAGTCGTACGAGGTGCTGAGCCGGATCGACGGCGCGACCAGCGGCGAGCGCGACGCCGAGGCCAAGTGCGGCAAGGTCGAGAGCTACACCAACTGGTACTTCTTCGATAGTGATCTCGACACTCTCGACTTCGTCCTCTGCCTCAAGCAGCGCTGAGACCACCCACCCCCGGGGATGACATGACTACCTATGGACCTGCGGGTTCCGGCCAACCGGATGACCCGAACCAGCGCCCGCCCGCCGAGGATCCGACCCGGCAGCAGTGGGGCCCGCCGCCGAGCGATGCCGAGCCGCCGACCGCGCCGATGTGGGCACCACCGCCGAGCGATGCCGAGCCACCGACTGCACCAATGTGGGCGCCGCCGCCCACTTCGGGCCCGGGTTACCCGCCGCCCGGGCCGTTCCCGCCCGCCGGGCCGGTGCCGCCGCCCGGGTCGATGCCGCAGGCCGGGCCGTTCCCGCCCGCCGGGCCAATGCCGCCGCCCGGGCCGGTGCCGGGTCAGCCGCCCACACCGTGGGGCCAGCCGCCTCTTGGCGGCTACGGGATGCCGCCCGTCGCGCCGGTGCAGAAGAACGGCCGCAAGGTCGCTCTGATCATCGCGCTGGTGGTGCTGCTCGTGCTCTGCCCGTGCCTCGGCCTGGCCGGTTGGGCGGTCTGGGAGGCCGCCGACATCGGCGACGCGGCGCGTACGCCGTCGACGAGCGCGCCGGTCGCTCCGCGCGCCCTGCCCAGGGAGGTGCCGAGGTCGGCCGCGCCGACCCCGGACGAGGAGTTCGCCACGGGCGACTGCCTGGTGAACGAGGGAACCGAGGACGAGGCCGAACTGCGCAAGGTGCCGTGCGGCCCGAACACCTATCAGGTGCTGCTGCGGATTCCGGCGACCACCGACGGGGATCGGTGCGAGCGACTCGCACCGGAGGCAACGGCGAACTACGTGCACGACAACTCGATCGACCTGCTCGACTACGTGCTCTGCCTGAAGGAGCGGTAGCTCCGATTGCCAAAACTAGGGCTGTCTAGCGTGGACGCTAGACAGCCCTAGTTTTTTATCGACAGCCCCGACACGCCAGTAGCCCCATCTATCCATGTCTAGCCTCGCAGCTAGATGGCCCGATACTCTGCGATGCGTGGATCCGGTCCGCAACCCGTACGCTCCGGGCGCCGGCCAGCGTCCGCCCGAACTCGCCGGGCGGGGGCGGGAGCTGGACGTCTTCGACATCGTGCTCGAACGCATCGCACGGGGGCGACCCGAACGAAGTCTGATGCTCACCGGGCTGCGCGGCGTCGGCAAGACGGTTCTGCTCAACACCCTCCGGTCACAGGCGATCAACCGCCTCTGGGGCAGCGGCAAGATCGAGGCACGACCGGACCAGTCGTTGCGCCGCCCGGTCGCCGCCGCACTGCACATGGCGGTCCGGGAGCTCGCGCCCCGACACCGCGCGCCCGATCGGATCGACGCGTTCCTCGGCGTCCTCAAGGCGTTCGCCCAACGGTCCGCCCCGGCCGGCCGGGGCGGTGCCGCCCCGAAGCTGCGCGACCGCTGGCAGCCCGGCATCGACGTGCCCGCGGCCAGCGGCCGGGCCGACTCCGGCGACATCGAGATCGACCTGGTCGAGCTGTTCAGTGACGCCGCCGCAGTGGCAAGTGACGTCGGCACCGGCATCGCCATCTTCATCGACGAGATGCAGGATCTCGGCCCGGAGGACGTGTCGGCCCTCTGCGCCGCCTGCCATGAGCTGTCCCAGCTCGGTGCCCCGCTGATCGTCGTCGGCGCAGGCCTTCCGCACCTGCCGGCGGTGCTCAGCGCCGCCAAGTCGTACTCCGAACGGTTGTTCCGCTACCAACGCATCGACCGGCTGGACCGGATCGCCGCCGACCAGGCCCTCTGCGCGCCTGCCGAGCGCGAGGAGGTCGAGTACGAGCAGAAGGCGCTCGACCTGCTCTACGAGAAGTCCGGCGGCTATCCCTACTTCGTCCAGGCGTACGGCAAGGCGACCTGGGACCACGCGCCGCGCTCGCCGATCACCGCCGCCGACGTGCGGGTAGCCGCGCCCGAGGCGGAAGCCGAGCTGGCGGTCGGGTTCTTCGGCTCCCGGTTCGAACGGGCCACCCCCGCCGAACGCGAGTACATGCGGGCGATGGCCACGATGTCCGCGGTCGAGGACGAATCCGGAGCGGTGGCCCGCGACGACATGGACGCCGCAGTGCCCACCGCGGAAATCGCCCGCGCCCTCGGCCGCAAACCCGCCAGCCTCTCCCCGGCCCGGGACGCGCTGATCAAAAAGGGGCTGATCTACTCCGGTGAGCGGGGCACGGTCGCCTTCACCGTCCCGCACTTCGGCCGTTACCTGCGCACCCAACCGGCCTGAGCCGGCACCCATCGCGTCGGCGCGGTCAGACCTTCGACCAGGGCGCCGGAAAGAGCACCTCGCCACGAGGCGGGGGCCCCTCCTCGCTGGTGGACGGCGGCAGCACCAACGCCTGCCAGGGCTCACCGAGACCGGCCCACGGGCCGGTCAAGCCCAGCTCAGCGGCAGGGCTGAAGCCGAATCGACGGTAGAAGGCCGGGTCACCGAGGACCACGACCAGCCGCTCACCGAGCTCGGCGGAGGCGTCCAGGGAAGCCTGTACGACCGCTGTGCCGTGCCCGACGCGCTGTCGGTGCGGCGCGACCGCCACTGGGCCAAGTGCCAGGACGGGCACGTCCGAGCCCCGCTCCGGCCGCACGCGCACCCGGGTGAGCAGCGCGTACCCGACCACCTCGCCGCCGTACTCGGCGACCATGGCCAGCTCCGGCAGCCAGGCGGCGGTGCTGCGCAACTCGTCGACCAGGCTCACCTCCGGCGGCGTCGCCACGTCCGGGCGGGCGAAAGCGGCGGCCAGTACGCGGCGTACCGGGCCGGCGTCGGCCGGGTCCTCGGGGCGTAGCCGGAGCGTGGTCACCCGCGCGACCTTACCCGCCACGGCCCGCGCATCCGTGACGGTCACTCGAATCGGCGTGGCGCAGGTGCACGATCACCAATCCGGATCCGGCGGTTGCCGGGGTAGCAAACGCCGCGACGGGGTATGACTGATCCATGACGCCCGTACGTTCCCTCGCCCGCGCCATGCTGAGCGGCATTTTCGTGGTCAGCGGGTATCGCAACTTCCGCAGCCCGGCTCGGCTGGCGGTGGCCGCCAAGCCGGTGACCGACAAGGTCGCACCAATCCTGAAGAAGGCTCATCCGAGCTTCCCCACCGAGACCGAGACGTTGATCCGGCTCAACGCGGCGGTGCAGGTCACCGCCGGGTTGATGTTGGCCACCGGGCGGTTCAGCCGACCCGCCGCGCTGGTCCTCGCCGGCACGCTGGTGCCGGTGACCGTCGCTGGGCATCCCTTCTGGAAGAACGACGACCCGATCGCCAAGAACAACAACCAGATCCACGCGTTGAAGAACCTCGGCCTGCTCGGCGGTCTGCTGTTGGCCGCAACCGACACCGGCGGCAAGCCGGGTCTGCGTTGGCGCACCGGCCATCGCATCGGCCACTCTCGACGTTCCGTGGAGCGCGCCGTCCGTACCGCACGTCGCGAGGCCCGCATCGCCGTCCGATCCGCGTCCACCGCACGTCGACTCCCCGGCTGAACTGCGTCGATGCATCTCTGTGCCATCCCCACCCCCCGCTAAGGCCGCGAATTACCTGAACCACCCGGTAGGCGTTAACGCGGTGGAAATGTCAAAAACTTGTGTGGGATCGGACACGGTCGCATAACGCGGGAGGCACTGACGTGAGGCGCCGCTCTAGGCTCCGTGCAGGACCTGGACGGGTAGGACGACCTTGGTATGGGGGTGGCCACGCCATGCCGACGGCTGTCGGTAGTCGGGCGGACCGCCTCGCCCAAATCCAACGTGTGACGCGTCGGATCGATCGCAGGAACGTCGTACGGGGTGCCATCGTGGCCGCCGTCGCCTACGCCGCATGGCTCGCCATCGGTGCCTTCGGGCGGCCGTACAACTTCTTCGACATGAAGATCTACCACGGTGCCGTGGTGTGGTGGGCGAGCGGTCATGAGCTCTACGAGTTCATCGCGCCCGGGACCACCCTCGGTTTCACCTACCCGCCGTTCGGCGGGCTGGTCATGTTGCCGATGGCGCAGCTCCCGATCGCTATGGCCGGCCTGGTCAACGCTGCCGCCAGCATCGCCGCGCTGGCGCTGGTCCTGGCCGGGCTGCTCCGACCGATCGTGGACCGGCTGGGGTGGCCACTGTGGTTCACGGTGGCGGTGGCGGTGCCGCTCGCGGTCGCCATCGAGCCAGGTCGGGAGACTCTCGGCTACGGCCAGGTCAACATCCTGCTGTTCGCGCTGATCATGGCTGACCTGATCGGCCTTCGCTGGCGCTCCCGCCGGGGCACCCACTACGCCGCGACCGACGGCCCCCTGCTGCGCTTCCTCTACGGCGGAGCCTGGGCCGGAGCCGGCATCGGCCTGGCCACCGCGGTCAAGCTCACCCCGGCACTGTTCATCGCCTACCTGCTGATCACCCGTCAATGGCGCGTGGCGGCCACCGCCATCGGCACCACCATCGGCGTGACGGTGGCGACCTGGGTGATCGTCGGGGACGAGTCACGGACGTACTTCGGCAGCGTGCTCTGGCAGACCGAGCGGGTCGGCGCGGCGGACATGACTCCCAACCAGTCACTGGCTGGCCTGCTCGCCCGCCTGTACGACTCCATCGAGACCCCCGGGCTGCTCTGGCTCGCCTTCTCGGTGCTGCTCCTGGCGCTGGGCCTGTCCCGAGCGGCCAGTGCCCGGGCCGACGGTGACGAGTTGACCGCGTTCACACTTGTCGGTCTGACCGCCAACGTGATCAGCCCGATCTCCTGGACGCACCACCTCGTCTGGGTGATCCCGGCGATCATCGTGTTGGCCGACGCCGCCGTGCGCCGTCGGGAGGCGAGCCGGGGCATCCCACAGCGCACCGGCCAGGGCCCGACGTTCGGCGGGCTGCCCGGGGTCAACGGGCTCCGCCCGCCGATCTGGTACCCCACGCTGACCGGGCTCCGCCACGGCGTCGCCGCGATCGGGCTCTACCTGCTCTTCCTGGTTTCCCCGATCTGGCCGTACGAGCACCAACTGCCCGAGATGTCGCACTACCAGGACGGTCTCTTCGGAGCCCTGATGGAAAACTCGCTCGCCCTCGCCCTGATCGTGCTGGTCGCCGCACTGCCTTGGCGCCCAGGTGCGGAGCCAGCGTTCTACGGCGATCGGCTGACCAGGGCTGTGGCGGTCAACGGCCGCCGCTGAGCACGGTCAGGGGCAGTTGACCCATTCCTCGGTGCCATCGCTGAAGACCTGCCGCTTCCAGATCGGCAGGCGGGCCTTGACCTCGTCGACGAGCCGGGCGCAAGCCGCGAAGGCCGCCGCCCGGTGCGCGGTGCTCACCGCGGCGACCAGCGCCACGTCACCGATCGCCAGGGGGCCGACCCGGTGCGAGACCGCCACCGCGTAGACGTCGGGCTCCGCGGCGATCTCGGCGGCCACCTCACGCAGCACCTGCGCGGCGCTCGGATGCCCTTCGTACTCCAGGCTCGTGACCTGACGGCCGTGGTCGTGGTCGCGGACCACGCCCTGGAAGGAGACCACCGCGCCGGCCCGGCGGTCGGCGACCGCCGCCTCGTGCGTGGCAAGGTCGAGCGGCTGGTCGGTGACCTCGCCGAAGGTGATGGCCGGTGCGGTCATGACGCACGCTCCCCGGGAAGCAACGGCAACGGCACGATCGGCACCCGGTCGCCCGGCTCGCCGCTGGTGCCGGGCCGGATGACGGCGAACCCGTCCGCGCCGGCCAGGCCGCGCAGCATCGCCGAGCCGACGTGTCGCACCGGAAACGCGGTGCCGGCGACCCGGTCCAGCCGGACCAACGCCAGGTGGGTGTGGTCACCTCGGCCGGGCACCGCCTCGGCCAACGTGGCCTGCGGCAGCACCGGCATCGTGCGGCCCTGCAGGCCGGCGAGCAGCGGGGCGACGAGCGACACCAGCGCGACGATGGCGGACTGCGGGTTGCCCGGCAGCCCTGCCACGAACCGGATCCGCCCGTCGTCGCCGGCCACTTGGGCCAGCAGCATCGGGAACCCCGGGCGGACCGCCACCGTGTTGACCACGTAGTCGGCGCCGAGCGCCTCCAGGGTCGGGTGCAGGTGGTCGACCGGGCCGTTCATCGTGCCGCCGGTGGTGCACACCAGGTCGGCGTTGGCCAGCGCCGAGCGCAGAGCCGCCACATGCGCGGGCAGCGTGTCGGCCACCGGGCCGACCACGTCGGATGGGCGAACCTGGCAGCCGTATCGCCGCAGCCACGCCGGCACCGCAGGACCGAGCGCGTCCCGGACCCGACCGGCCGCGGGCGGACCCGCGGTCAGCAGCTCGTCGCCGAAGACCAGCAGCGCGGCACGCGGCGCCCGCCGGACCCGCAGCGTGTCGTGCCCGCAGGAGGCCGCCAAGCCGATCACCGCCGGGTCGACCGGCGTGCCGGCGGGCAACAGCTCCTCGTCGGCGTACGCCTCCTCACCGGGCTTCCGCCACTCCGGCGTCTTCCGGGGAACGCCACTGACCAGACCGTCGACGGTCGTGGACTCCTCCACACGCAGCACGGCGGTGGCACCCTCCGGGACCATGGCCCCGGTTGCGATCTCAACGGTCGTGTCGTCCTCGGTGAGCGGCGCGGGGGTGCTGCCCGCCAACACCCGGCCGACGACCCGCCACGGGCCGCCGCCACGCACCGCCCAGCCGTCCACGCTGGAGGTGGGGAAGGCGGGCAGGTCGGTGCGGGTGGTCAACGGCTCGGCCAGGGTCGACCCGTCGGTGTCGACAAGTGGTCGGGCGACGACGGGCAGCGCGGCGGCGAGACCGACCGCGTAGACCCGTGACCGCGCTTCCTCCCACCCGGCAGGCGGGGAGGCGGCGACCCGATCCGCTGTGGGTGCGGTTTCCGTGCTCACCGGCCGAGCCTATCGGCACGGACCGACACCCGTCGGGGCCTGGCCTGGACCGGTCAGTGGTCCCCACCGCGAAGCGGTCAGTGGTCGCCACCGCGCAACTGGTCGACGGTGTGCCCGAGGATCGGCCCGAGCACCGCCAGCCCGTCCCGGGCGCCGCCGGTCGAGCCGGGCAGGTTGACCACCAGCATCCGACCGAAAACCCCGACCAGGCCACGGGACAACACCGACGTGGGCACCCGATCGCGGCTGTGCGCGCGGATCGCCTCGGCGATGCCGGGAATCTCGTAGTCCAGCAGACCCCGGGTCACCTCCGGGGTGCGATCCGTCGGGGTCACCCCGGTGCCACCACTGGTCAGCACCACGTCGACACCGTCGGCGCGGGCTGCCTGCAGGGCCACGCCGACCGGCTCGCCGTCGGGCACCACAACCGGCTCGTCGACCTGGCACCCCAGCTCACGCAGGCCGGCGACGAGCAGCGGACCGCTGGTGTCGGCGTAGACACCGGCCGCTGCCCGGTTGGACGCGACGATCACCCGGGCACGGATCACGGCCGGTCCTCCGGCCGGACCCACTCGCCGGTCTTGCCGCCTTCCTTGCGCAGCACCCGGACCGCATCCACCGAGGCCGCCGGGTCGACCGCCTTGACCATGTCGATCAGAGCGAGACCGGCGACGGCAACCGCCGTCAGCGCTTCCATCTCCACCCCCGTGCGGTCCGCCGTGCGGGCGGTGGCCGTGATCTCCACGGTGTCGGCGGTCAATTGCAGGTCGACAGTGACGCCGTGCAGGGCGATCGGGTGGCACAGCGGGATCAGATCGGGGGTGCGCTTCGCCCCCATGATCCCGGCCAAACGACCGACCGCCAACGCGTCCCCCTTGGGCAACCCGTCACGATGCAGCAGGTCGATGACCTCGGGTGTGGTCCGCAGACGGCCGGCCGCGACGGCCAGCCGGCCCGTCACCGCCTTGGCGGAGACGTCGACCATGCGGGCCGCGCCAGCACGGTCGACGTGGCTGAGCTGTGCGGGTTCGGTCACGGTCGTGAGCCTATCGGTGCGGTACGACGGCGTTCGGAAGGCGCGGCGTCGCGCTGACCGCCGTGCCTGGTGCTGAGGGCGCACCGCCTGCCGTCAGCGCTTCCCGACCCGCGTTCCGTTCCAGCCCGAAGCAAAGACATCGTTCCGTTCGGGGTCCACAACGACTCGATAGCCGTTGCGTTGGCGTTCGATGGCACCGTGACCGGCCGGGAAAGCCTCGAAAGTCCGGTGCAGATTGGCAGCATAGGTCCGCACATTAGCTACGGCCGATCGCGGTGGGCGATCAACCCATAACTCATCGACGAGGTCGTCCACTGTCACCAGCCGCCCGGGCTGAACGGCGAGCATTGCGAAGATTGCCTGCTGCTTGGGTATACCAAGGCGCAGCGTGCGGGTAGACGGTGCACCGAAAGGCAGCCCAGAACCTGAATCTCCGCCCGTCCCCGCCAGCCGGAGCGATACGAACCGCGCTGGGTGTCCAGGAGCGAGGCACGAGGAGCTACGCGAATACCAGTCCAGGACCGCACGGTGCCGACAGCAAGTTGCATCGCCGCCTACCGAAACGCGATTATCCACCCGCCGTCTCCAACGACGCTCGGCGAAGCGGCGCCAACTCTGCCCATGCCGCCCTTACGCCTGACCAAACTCCGGATGAGGCAGCTCCTGAAGAAGCCTCAGACTCGAGGAATAACGCGTCCATAACCTCGTCAGATACCGTCCGCAGTTGCAAGGTGCCACTTGAATCCAGCGCCGGCAAGCTCGACCGCACTCCGTTCAGTAGCGATGGACAGAAAGTGATAAACGGGCTTCAACTTGGCTAATGTTGCGCATACCGACATTTATTTCTCCTAGCCTGCCCTTCCTTCTCTTAAGCTGCCTTTCAGTGGAAGACCTCCCCATCAAGGGACAGGTACTCCAATTGGCGCAGCGGGAGAAGGGGGCAACGCGATGCGTGGCACCGACTGGAACTGACAAGCTCGACACAGGACTTCTGAGGGCCTGGGCAGTAGGCTGCGAGAACGCGCAGGCAGCCTTCCGGGAGCGGCATGACCCTTCCTCAGCGACGAGAGATTGAGACCGATCGGCGGCTGCTGCTGCTCGTCGGTCTCGTCGTCGTTGTTGCCGCGATCATCGTCGCCACATCGTTTCCGGCCGCATTGCGTTCGGCGAAGCCGGAGACGGTGAACGACGCTGCGGTCCTCGTCATGCTCACGCTCATGATCGCGTTGGGCACGCTGGTCAAGGCCCGCGTACGAATCCGGTCGACGACCCAGTCGATCAGCTGGAACGAGACAGCGATCATCGTCGGTGCGGCCATTGCTCCGACCTCGGTGGTCGTGCTCTGTACCGCAGTCGGGATCGCACTCGCCTCGCTTCGCCTCACACCGATCAAGCTGGCCTTCGGTATCGGCAAGAACGTCATCGTGGCCTGGGGCGCCGGCACGGCACTCGCGATGACGCCCTGGACCTGGCCGCCCACGGGGACGGCACCCCTGATGCTGCTGGGGCCGTTGGCGTTCGCCTACCTTGTCGCGGCGCTCCTGGACGACCTGCTCGCCATCCCAGTCATCGCGCTCGCCTCCCAGACCAGGATCGCGAAGCACTTCCGCAGCAATCTCGACCTTCGACTCGCTGGCTTCGCCGTGCGGTTCGCCGTTGCGGCCTGCACACTGGTGATCATCCGGATAGACCCCCGGCTACTGCTCGCCGTCCCACCCCTGGTCCTGAGCCTGCACCTGGCCTACTCCGCACGCATACGGGGTCGCACCGAGCAGCAGGCGTGGCAGCGCCTCGCCCGCACCACCGACGCGCTCAACGTGGTCGACCTCGACACCGTCCTCACCACCGCCGTCACCCAGGCCGCCGAGCTGTTCTCCGCCGACGAGGTCGAGATCGAGCTGCGCGACGGCGACCGCGCCGTTCGCGGCGGCACCGGCGGCATCACCTTCGACGGCCCCACCGGCAAGCCCACCGACGTGCACGGCACCATCGTCCCCACCCCGCTCGAAGGCCACGACCGCACCGTCGATGTCGGCATACTGCGACTGCGCTTCCGCGGCCCCGTGCAACTCTCCGAGCGGGAGCAGTACACCCTGCGCACCTTCGCCTCCGCGCTCTGCACCGCCGTGCGCAACGCCCAGGCGTACGCCGAACTGGCCCGGGTGGCCAACGAACACGCCTACGCCGCCGCGCACGACGCGCTGACCGGCCTGGCCAACCGCCGACACCTCCTTGACGAGGGCACCGAGCAGCTGAGCGCCCGCCACGCCGACGGAGTTACCGCACTGGTGCTGATCGACCTCAACCACTTCAAGGAGGTCAACGACACGCTGGGGCACGCCGCCGGCGACCAGGTGCTGGTGCAGGTCGCCGATCGGTTGCGCGGTGCGGCCCAAGCGAGCGACCTGGTGGCCCGCCTCGGCGGCGACGAGTTCGCCGTACTCCTGCGCGGGCTGCCGGCCCCGGCGGTCGCCGCGCACCGAGCCGAGATGCTGCTCGCCGCCCTCCACGAGCCGTTCGAGCTGGACGGCATGCGGATCAGCGTCGAGGCCAGCGGCGGCATCTCCGCCGCCCCGTCGAGCGGCGGCATGGCCGAGTTGTTGCGCCGCGCCGACGTGGCCATGTACCAGGCGAAGCGTGCCGGGCAGAGGATCTCCACCTACGCCACTACCCGGGACACCGCCGACCTCGGCCGCCTCACCCTCGGTGGTGATCTGCCCCGTGCGGTCGCCGACCACGAGTTCGTCGTCAACTTCCAACCCATCGTCGACCTGGTCACGGGCGAGGTGACAAGCGCTGAGGCACTGGCCCGCTGGCGCCACCCCACCCACGGCATGATCGACCCCCTACGTTTCCTGGAGGCGGTGGAGCGGTCAGGCCTGCTGCCAGCCTTTGCCGAAGCGATCCTCGACCAGGCACTCATCGCAGCAACCAATTGGCGTGACGCCGGCTTCGACATACCGGTCGCGGTAAACGTGTCCCCGCGCAGCCTGCTCGACGCGCGGTTCCCAGGCTCGGTGCTTGCCCGCCTACGCGCCCACGACCTACCAGCGGACCGGCTGGTGCTGGAGCTGACCGAGACGCTCACACTCAGCCAACTCGACGTGGTCGACCGGGTGCTCAGCCGGCTGCGCGACGAGGGTGTCCGGCTGGCGTTGGACGACTTCGGCACCGGCTACTCCTCGCTCTCCCTGCTCTCCCGGATCCCGGTGCACGAGCTGAAGATCGACCGGAGCTTCGTGACGACGATGGAGAGTTCGGCGGAGGCCGCCGCCGTCATCCGCTCCACCCTCGATCTGGGCCGCAGCCTCAACTTGACCGTGGTGGCCGAAGGGGTGGAGAGCGAGCCGCAGCGGCGGGCCCTCTGGGAGTTGGGCTGCGCCGCCGGCCAGGGGCACCTGTTCGCGCGGCCAGTGCCGGCCGGCACCCTGCTCGCGGCGATGCAGCGCGGCTCGGGCGGCCGACCCGGCACCCTCGCCGCGCCACTGCACGACACCGGTGCGGTGATCCGGTTGAGCCAGAACCGCCGCCAACCCGGCCGTCCCCGCCTCCCACACCTGCCCGCCTGACCGGGCACCGACCCCTGGCGCGACGCGGTCCGGTGCAGGTCCAGCCCGGTCTGCCAGACTGGCCGGCGTGATCGCCGACGCCCCGACCGCCCGCCGCCGTCGCTGGCACTGGCGGACGTTCGACACCGCCGCTGGCGGACTCGCCCTCGACCTCGGCCTCTACGCCGTCTCGGCCATCTTCGCCGCGATCACCGCGGTCACGTCGACCCTGCTGCCGCACCGGGCCTGGGGCGCGGTCGCCACCATCGGATACCTGGTCGCCGCACTGATGGTGATCACCCAACTTCTGCTGCGCCGGCGCTTCCCGGCCGCACGGCTGGCCGGCCTGCCAGCCCGCTGGGCGGTCACCGGTCTCGCCTGGGTCGGCACCACACTGCTGCCCCTGCTCTGGCAGAGCATCGAGCGAGCCAGCGGACGCACCGACCGGGCCCAGGAGGAAGTGCTTGTCGTCGAGCACGCCGGCACCCGCCTCCTGGAGCACGGCACGCCATACCTCGGACCCGACGCGATAGCCGCCCTACCCCCTGGGGAGCAACTGCTCGGCTACACCCCGTACCAGCCCGGGATGGCGATGTTCGGCCTGCCCAGAGCACTTGTCGACACCTGGTGGACCGACTCCCGCGTCTGGTTCGCAGTGGGCACCGCACTGGCGCTCGCCCTGGCCGTGGCCGTCCTGCGCAAGAAACCGACCACCGCCGCGACAGGTCACCGACGAGACTCCGCGCTGCTGCGCGGCGTGCAGGCCGCGACCGTACTGCCAATCTGCGCCCTCACCCTCGCCACCGGCGGCGACGACCTACCCGTACTCGCGCTCTGCCTGCTGGCCCTCGCGCTCGCCGCCGCCGACCGGCCCGGCCGAGCCGGCCTCGCGGTCGGGCTCGCCGGCGCGCTGAAGCTGTTCGCCTGGCCGGTTGCGCTGGTCCTGATCGTCTGGGGCCTGACCCGACGTGCAGGCACCCGGGTCGCCGCTGGCGCGATAGGCCTGCCCGTCGCGGCCCTCCTACCGGCGATGCTTGTCGACCACGACGCGCTGACCGAGAACGTGCTGCGCTTCCCCCTCGGTCACGGTCTGGTCACCAGCCCCGCGCAGTCCCCGTTCCCCGGCTACCTGATCGCCAACGCGATGCCCGCCGGCCGGTTCATCGCCGCCGCGCTGCTGGTCGCTGCCGGCGTGGCCATCGCCGTCCGGCTCGCCCGCCGCCCGCCTCGCACCGCTGTCGCCACCGCGCTGATCTGCGGGTACGGGCTCCTCGCCGCCATCGCCCTGATGCCCTCGACCCGCTTCGGCTACCTGCTGTATCCGTTGGCCCTGCTCACCTGGGCTCCCGCCCTGCACCGCCCGGTCGACACGCCGACCGCCCCGGTTCCCGATGAGCTGTCCGGTCGGACCACTTCGGCGTAACTGCCGGGCGGAACGGCGCGCCAGGGCGTAGACCTGAAGGCATGACGACGTACCGTGACCGGGCCGAGGCGGGCCGAGCGCTCTCCGAGCGACTCACCGCACTCATCGGCGAACCGAACGTCATCATCCTCGGCCTCGTCCGTGGCGGTGTGCCGGTCGCCCGGGTCGTCGCCGAACGGCTCGGCGCGCCCCTGGACGTGCTGGTCGTCCGCAAACTCGGCATGCCGTGGGCCCGGGAGGTCGCCTTCGGCGCACTCGGGCCGGGCGGTGTCCAAGTGCTCAACGACGCGGTAGCCAGCCGACTCAGCAGCGACGACATCGCCGAAGTCAGCCGGCGAGAGCAGACCGAGCTGGAACGCCGGGAACGGCTCTACCGGGGCGGTCGCGCACAGTTGGACCTCACCGGACGGACCGCGGTGATCGTCGACGACGGCCTGGCCACCGGCGCGACCGCCCGCGCAGCCGTGGAGGTCGTCCGCCAACTCGGGGCACACCGGGTCGTGGTCGCGGTCCCAGTCGGCGCGCAAGAGGCCTTTGAACTGCTCGCCGCCGAGGCCGACCAGGTCATCTGTGCCCAACGCCCACCGGACTTCGGCGCGGTGAGCGTCTACTACGAGGACTTCCACGAGGTGTCCGACGATGAGGTCACCGAGGCGCTCACAGCAACTGCATAGGTCGACCAGGTACCGTCGGGCGATGAGTAGTCTCACCTGTCCCAAGTGTCACGGAGAAATGCGCCAATACGAGCGCAGCGGTGTCGTCATCGACCAGTGTGGGGAGTGCCGAGGCATCTTCCTGGACCGCGGCGAGCTGGAGAAGCTGTTCGAGGCGGAGGCCAACTGGAGCCGCCAACAGACCGGCGGCGCGCCGCCGCAACCCGCTCAGCAGCCGGCCGGCTACCCACCCCCGCACCAGCCTGGTTATGGTGCCGTCCCGCCGCCGCCCCCGCCCGCCCACGGCTACCCGCCGCAGCCGGCGTACGGCCACCAGCAGCAACAGCACCACGGCTACCACGGGCACTACCGGCAGAAGAAGCGCAAGGGCTTCCTCGACGAGATGTTCGGCTGAGTTCAGCTGGACACCGTGCCCGGGTCGATCCACGCATCGACCCGGGCACATTTTGCACGTCGTCGACGGCCCCGCCGACACCGACGACGTCAGCTACTGGCGCGACTTCCCCGCCGGTGGCGAAGATGCCAGCCGGCACGCCTGGTGGGTCCGCCGGTCGGCCGCCGCGTTCAACCGTCCGATCGGGATCGTCCGGCTGTGGATCCAGACCGCACCGGCCGCGGTCCGCGCTGCCGCGTCAGCCAACCCCGAGGGGTACGTGACCACGCAAGGGCACGTGCTGCGCGTACCCGATTTCCTCGCCACCCTGCCCACCGAGGCGGTCGTTGGCGGGTGTCGCGTCGGTCAGCCGATGGCCATGTCGACGAAGCGGGACAGGTGCAGTTGGGCCGCGACGGTCACGGTGTCGGTCGGACCATTTCGATGCTTGGCAATTATAAAATCCGCCTCGCCCGCGCGCGGCGACTCCTTGTCGTAGTAGTCGTCGCGGTGCAAAAGGATGACAACATCGGCATCTTGCTCAATTGAGCCAGACTCGCGCAAATCGGACAACTGGGGCCGCTTGTCGGTGCGCTGCTCGGGGCCACGGTTCAGCTGGCTGACCGCGATGACCGGGCACTCGACCTCCTTGGCCAGCAGCTTCAGGCCACGGGACAGGTCGGCGACCTCCTGCTGGCGGCTCTCGGTGCGCTTCGGCGAGGTCATCAGCTGGAGATAGTCGACGACGATCATCTTGAGATCGTGCCGCTGCTTGAGCCGCCGAGCCTTCGCCCGGATCTCCATCAGGTTCATGCTCGGGGTGTCGTCGACAAAGAGCGGCGCCTCGCTGATTTCACCCATGCACCGGGCCAGCTTGGTCCAGTCGTCGTCGGAGAGCTGACCGCTGCGCAGCACGTGCAGCGGCACCCGCGCCTCGGCGGAGAGCAGTCGCATGACGATCTCGACCTTGCTCATTTCCAGCGAGAAGATCGCGGCGGCCTGGTTGGCGCGAATAGCAGCATTTCGAGCAAAGTCCATGCTTGCCGTGCTGTTGTGAGTAGGAATCATCGCCCGGCTGGCCAGGTAAAGATGCTCGGGGTTGTCTACCGTGACGCACCGGACCGGCACGCTCGGCACCGCACGAACATCGACGATGAACCGCGAGTTCGTTCGAACAGCAGAGGCGGTACGGCGGCGCTCGGCGTGCGCTTCCTGCTTCCGCTTGAGCTGGAAGATGACATCCGGGGTGGAGAAGTTCAGCGTGTACGCGATTGACGACTCAGGGGTGCGGCCGCGTACCGGCTTCGCGTTGACGGTGCAGCGGTAGCCGAGGCTGACGACAAGCTCGCGCACGTCATCAGCCAGCCGCCGAGAGGTGGACGTGTACTGCAGGTTGCCGGCGGGGGCGACGGTGCCGTCGGTGTCCATCAGTCCAGCCAGCAACGCCCGGCGCTGAACCTCGGAGGCGCGCAGATAGACGGTCGGGATGTGCTTGTTCCCTGCCACCCCAATCTTACGCAGCAGCCCGATGAGGGAACCGTTCTGGTTGTGGCAGCCGGCGCACTTCCTGGTCGCCGGATTCTCGCGTAACGCCCGGGTGGAAGCGCCGCAGTCCACGCAGACGCCGTTGCCCGAAACAACGGGTCTGGACTGCAGCAGAATGCTGTAGACCATTGGCCCGCTGGGCCGGACGACAAAGCCGTCTGCCTCGACGTAGGTGATCATCTCTGGATCTGCGGTGGTGAAGCGGCTGGCCCCGGCATGGCCGTCACCAAGCCACGCTCCCAACGTGTAGGGCGGGACCACCAGCTCCCGATCCGGAAGGTGAAGGGGGGCGCTGTTTCTTACGGCGTGGTTGAGCCGTCGATCGGCGGTGTCAGTACGCAGTGTGGCCGCAATCTCAGCAGTGGTGACGACACCGTCGTGGTCGGCCCGGCTATCAGCGTTGACCTCCCGCTCGGCCCGCTCAAGAAGTGCGGTCAGAAGGGGACCGGCCGGATAGCCGGGCGCAGTCCAGTTCCGCGTCTTGCCGCCGCGGACGACGGGGCGGCTGATCCGGCCGATCGGCCCAACCTCACGGGCGACGGCGTGCAGGACATGCCGGAACTCCGGCCCAACCTGCGCGATCGTGTCGAAGAGTGTGATCGGCTGGTTGTGCACGGCGCTGAGCCTCTTGTGTGCCGCGCGCACGTTGGCCAGCGACGACTCGGGCCAGTGCCGCCTTTTCCGCGCCGGCTCCTGCCGCCGACTCGCCCGGCTGGTCGTCTTCCACAGGTGCTCCGCGTCCGCCACGATGACCGTGCCGTCGGAGAACTCCACTTCGTAACAGGGACGGTCGTGCATCACGTCGAAGGCGTGGGTGACAACGGTGGGGCTGCCGTCCGCCGCTAGTAGGTAATCACCTACGCGGACCTCACCCATGGTGGTCCAGCCGTCCGGCGTCGGCAGTGGGGTGTCGAGCGCGAGCGCCTTGCCCAAACCGGGCCTGCCCGCCACGATGATCAACTGTCCGGCGTGCAGGCCGTTGAGCAGTCGGTCCAGGTCGCTGAAGCCGGTCGGCACGCCGGTCATCATGCCGCCGGTCGCCCCCACCGCCTCGATCTCGTCCAGCGTGGGCTGCAACATGTCGGCCAGGATCGCGAAATCCTCGCTGACCCGGCGTTCGGTGACGTCGTAGACGGCCTGCTGGGCGAGGTCCACGACATCGTCGACGTCGCGGCTGCCGCCGCTGGCGGTGCCGTAGCCCAACTGCACGATCTTGGTGCCGGCCTCGACCAACCGGCGCAGCACCGCCCGTTCGCTGACGATTCGCGCGTAGTAGGCCGCGTTCGCCGCGGTGGGCACGCTGGCGATGAGGGTGTGCAGGTAAGGCGCGCCACCGATGCGTACCAGGTCGCCCGAGTCGGCGAGCGCCGCAGCGACCGTGATCGAGTCGGCGGGTTCTCCCCGGCCGTAGATGTCGAGGATGATGTCGAAGATGGTGGCGTGCACCGGCCGGTAGAAGTCGTTGGTCTTGAGGATCTCGACGACGTCGGCGATGGCGTCCTTGGAGAGCAGCATGCCGCCGAGGACGCACTGCTCGGCGGCCACGTCTTGGGGCGGGGTCTTGTCGAAATGGCCGTCCCGTTGCGCGGGGGGCTGGCCGCCACCGGAGCGTGGCTCTGCCCGCCCGTCGTCGGTAACCGACACGGGTCCCCCCTCCACTGCGCCAGATCCGAACCCAGCTCAAGCGCTGGTGGTACGACACTTCCGTCCGACCGGGCCGGTCGATCGGGGGCCATCGCGCCGGCGGTCGAGGGCCAACCATACGGACCCCGAGGTCAGAGACTCAACAACGCCGGTGGACGAGCCTCGGGACAACCTGTGGATGCCGGCGGGCATCATGTGCGCAGTGTGTGCACAGCCTGTGGATAACTGTTGGGGAATTCTTGGCTCTAGGCCTCTGACCTGCGGAAACATGCTCCCCAGCCTGTGGAGGAGAATATTTCGGTCGGGCCTGTGACACGATCGTCCCGTACTATCTCCAGCGAACGGCTACACCTGGACAGCGGATTCCGCTTTCGGTTCAGAAGGGTCACACTCCGGCCGTGAGTTACCGGGACTGGGGACGCGGGGATGGCAGCCCGCGCGAGCGCCAGCCGACCGCTTCGTGGGGTGAGCGCGCAGCGTCTCTTCCAGTTGACCCGTACGACGAGGACGGTCGCTACCGCACGTCCAGCCGGCGGCGTGCGCTGGACCGCGGCCAGGACGAGCCCGTCGATGCCTACCTGCCCCGGTGGGCGCTGGAGTCGGGGGTCCGGCACGCTGACGGCGGCGGTCGCCACGCGGCACCGGACGAGGACGGGGACGACCCCGAACGCGAGCCCGAGCGGCCCAGTTCCGCTGCCGGCCGGCGGTCCATCGAGTCGCCGGGCGGCCGGCGTCGAGGCAGTGAGACGAGTTGGCGGGAGCAAGCGGCGATCGGCGCGGCCCCCGAATCGGACCACACCCGGGAGTGGACGCTCGACCGCCCGCAGGAGCAGGGGTACGCCGGCCGCCGACGCGCTAACGCCGGGGAGGACGAGCCGGTCTCCGGCGCTGCCCCGGACCGCCGTCCCCGCCGTGCGCCCGCTGGCCGTCCGCAGGTGATCTGGTCGGGCGGGGATCTGGAGCCCACTCCGAGCGATCCGGCACCTGGGCAGGACGTGAGCCGTCCCACCCGGCGCAGCCGCCGTGCGGCGGAGGAGTCCTGGTCCCGCCCGGCGGCGGACCCGTGGGTACGCGGGTCCGATCGGGTGGCTGAGCCTGAGCCGTCGTACCCGCCCGCAGTGGATCCGTGGGACGCTTCGGGGGTGCACGCGTGGCCGCCCGGTCCCGGTGCGGACGGCACGGATCTGAGCGGGCAGTGGTCGGCGTTGGAAGGTGTCGGTGGCTGGGAGCGGTCCGACCGCACCGGCCAGTGGGAGCGGTCCGCGGTCGAGGACGACCAGTGGGACCGGACGATTCCGCCGCGCTCCGACCGATCTGTTGCGGCGGAGGGTTGGCCGACCCGGGACGACGGGTTCTGGTCCGGCACTCGGCTCGCCGACGATGACCCGAGATGGACGGATCCGCCGACGTCGGCGCCCCGCTCACCGGTGGTGGGCTACACGGCTCCGCGACCGCGAAGTGCGCCTGTGCCGCGTGGGGGTGCGTCACTGCGTCGGGTTGACCAGCCGACGGTTGGGGCGGCGTCGGTGCGTCGGCGGGTCGAGTCGGCGGCCTCGGGGGCCTGGGCGCGGCGCCTGGAGGATGATCTGCTCGACCCGGATCCGGGTGGGCCGTTCCGGCCGTTGCTGTACACGGCCGCGTGTTATCTGACGCCGGCGGTGCTGATCTTCGTCTGGCTGTTGACGTTGGACAGTCAGGCGCCGGCTGGTTGTGTGACCGACATCAGCGGGGGTGGGTGCGACTCGCCCCGGGCACGCGCGCTGGAGTCGTTACTCGCCGGCTCGCCGCGCTTCGGGTTGGCGCTGGTGAGCAGTCTGGTGGTGGCGGCGCTGCTGCGTCGGGTGGGCACGACGTGGCGCTCGGCCACCATCGCGCTCGCCGCTGCGGTGGTGGGCGGCGGGCTCTCCACGGTGCTGATCAGCGCGGTGACCGGCCAGCCGATCGGCTGACCGGCGCGTGGTCCTGGGCCTCCGGCGCGGTGGCCGGCGGCGATCCTGCGCGCTGTTGATCGACACCGGGTCGGCGACATTGCGGTATCGCACCCGACGCGACACCCCCACATCGCCGAACTGGAGTGGATCAACCCAGGGCCAGCCCAGGCTCTTTGACCTTGCCCAGACGGTGTACGCACGAAGGCCCGCACCGATCGCTCGGTGCGGGCCCTCGTGGTGGTGTTGCGGACGTCAGCCCTGAACGACGTTCAGGTTGAACGACGCGGTCACCTCAGGGTGCAGCTTGATCTTCACCGGGTAGGTGCCGATCGACTTGATGTGACCGGGCACCTCCAGCCGCCGCCGGTCGAGGACCGGGCCGGTGGCCGCCTTGACGGCGTCGACGATCTCGGCCGGAGTGACCGAGCCGAAGAGCCGTCCGCCGTCGCCGGCGCGGACCTTCAGGTTGACCTTGAGACCCTCGAGCTGAGCCTTGACCTCGTTGGCGTGGTCGAGGTCGCGGATCTCACGGGCCCCACGGGCCCGCTTGATGACCGTGACCTGCTTTTCCGCGCCCTTGGTCCAGGCGATCGCGAAGCCCTGCGGCAGCAGGTAGTTACGGCCGTAGCCGTTCTTGACCTCGACGATGTCGCCCGGGGCACCGAGGCCGGACACTTCCTGAGTCAGGATGATCTTCATATCGGTGCCTCCTCTCAGCGGGTGGTGGCCGTGTACGGCAGGAGCGCCATCTCACGGGCGTTCTTGACCGCACGGGCGATCTGCCGCTGCTGCTGCGAAGTAACGCCGGTCACCCGCCGAGCGCGGATCTTGCCGCGATCGGAGATGAACTTGCGCAGCAGCGCGGTGTCCTTGTAGTCGATGTAGGCGATCCCGTCCTTGTCGAGCGGGTTCACCTTCTTCTTGGGCTTGCGCAGTGCCGCAGCCTTGGCCGTTGCACGTGCACCTGGTTTGCGATCGCGGGCGCTCGGCGCCATTAGAAAGGTGGCTCCTCGTCAAAATTGGCGCCCGAACCGGCACGCGCGGGAGAGGGAGCGGCCGAAGCCCAGGGGTCGTCGAAGTTGCCTCCGCCGCCACCCTGGCTGCCACCGCCACCGCCGCCACCGAAGCCGCCGCCAGCGCCGCCGGAGCGGGACATCTTCTGCACCTTCGCCGTGGCGTAGCGCAGCGACGGGCCGATCTCGTCGACCTCAAGCTCGATGACTGTGCGCTTCTCACCCTCGCGGGTCTCGTAAGACCGCTGACGCAGCCGGCCCGACACGATCACCCGAGCGCCACGCTGCAGCGACTCGGCGACGTGCTCGGCGGCCTGCCGCCACACGGTGCATGCGAGGAACAGCGGCTCGCCGTCCTTCCATTCGTTCGACGCCTTGTCCATGAAACGGGGCGTCGAAGCGACACGGAACTTGGCGACCGCAGCCCCGGAGGGGGTGAACCGCAACTCGGGGTCATCGGTCAGATTGCCGATGACCGTGATGGTGGTGTCTCCTGCCATGACCATCTCCTCGCGCACTCAGCGTCTCGTCGTACAGGCTCGCAGAGCCGTACGACAGAGTCGCGGAGGCTGATCCGGGCGAACCGGGTTGATTGCCGGACTGAAATGCTTAGCGCATCTCCGGCCGGATGACCTTGGTGCGCAGCACGGACTCGTTCAGCCGGAGCTGACGGTCCAGCTCGGCCACGGCAGCAGGCGTAGCCTGAAGGTCGACGACGGCGTAGATGCCCTCGGCCTTCTTGTTGATCTCGTACGCGAGGCGCCGGCGGCCCCACACATCGGTCTTCTCAACCGAGCCACCCGCAGTCCGAATCACGTTCAGGTACGTGTCGAGCGACGGGGCGACAGTGCGTTCCTCGAGGCTGGGATCAAGGATCACCATGATCTCGTAATGACGCAAGACGTGCTCACCTCCTGTGGGCTATGCGGCCACGGTCCTTCCGTGGCAGGAGGTCGTGCGTCGCTGCCCGCACGTGCCGGGGGAACCCGGCCGGACGCGGACAACCTGACCAGGATACCCGGTCCGAACGATCATGCCCGGGGCTGGTCGGGTCAGCACAGGAACGCGCTGACGGGGGTCCACCGTCCGACCGTGAACCGGCCGATGGTGGACCCCCGTCTACGAGGCCGCGGGGCGTCCCGTCCGCATTCCTTGGGTGGGACCTGGGGAGGAACGACCACACCGATGAGGTTGGACCGAAGACGCCCCGCGGAGCTTTATCGTGTTGTTATCTGACGATACAACGGCACTCGTACCTTGTTGGGGGAAAAAGCACAAATTTCCGAGATTCTTCATCGGTCGGGATCCGGTGTGCGAGGGGGTCGCCCCCGCCGCGCCGGGCCGCGTGGCGGGGGTGACCTCGCTGTCGGCCGTCGACCACCGGTCGCCGTACGCGGCGCTCGCGCCGCCGGCTTTACCGGGAGCTGGTCGCCGGTCCAAACCCATCAACGATCGTCGGTTCGTCCGGTAACGAATCGCACGCGACATCGCCCCGGCCGTCGCTCCGCCGGTCAAGGTCGCGACGTAGGCTCGCTCGCATGCGTATCGGAGCCCACGTCGATTCGACCGACCCGCTGGCGGAGGCGGCCGCCCGGTCCGCCGACACCGTGCAGTTCTTCCTCTCCGACCCACAAGGGTGGAAGGCGCCCAAGCCTCGGGAAGACGCCGAGCGGCTGCGCGCGTCCGAGGTCGACCTCTACGTGCACGCGCCGTACGTCATCAACGTGGCGACCCTCAACAACCGCATCCGGATCCCCAGCCGAAAGCTGCTGCTGGGGCACGCCAACGCGGCCGCAGCCATCGGCGCGAAGGGCGTCATCGTTCACGGTGGGCACGTCAACGCCGGGGACGACCTGGCCGTCGGCTTCGACAACTGGCGCAAGACCTTCGCGTACGCAGCCGACTCCGGCGGCTTCGGCGTGCCGGTCCTGATCGAGAACACTGCCGGTGGCGACAACGCGTGCGCCCGTCGACTGGACGCGCTCGCCCGACTCTGGGACGCCGTTGGCGACTACGAGGTCGGCTTCTGCCTGGACACCTGCCATGCGTTCGCGGGTGGCGAGGAACTGCTCGGCCTCGTCGACCGGGTCAAGGCGATCACCGGACGGATCGACCTGGTGCACGCCAACAACTCCAAGGGCGCGTTCAACTCCGGCCAGGACCGGCACGACAACCTGGGCGGCGGGACGATCGACCCGGAGCTGGTGGTGGCGGTGATTCGGGCGGCCGGGGCACCGGTGGTCGTCGAGACACCCGGAGGTGTGGCCGGACAGGCCGACGACATCGACTTTCTCCGTCAGCAGCTCGGGACGGAGAGCCGGCCAGCATGACGACCGGACAGTCCGGGACCGGTAAGGCCCGGCCCGCTCCAACCGGCGCGGGCGCCGAGATCCGGCCCGCCACCGCAGCCGCAGCGGGCACCCCCGCCCCGCCGGCTCGCACCTCCGACACCGCCTCCGACAAGGCACCCGCCGCGCCGACCGCGGAGAGCGCAGCGCACCGCCTGCGATCGGCCGACGGTACGACGACCGGAGCCGCCACGAACGGCAGCCCCAAGGGCACCAACGCCACAACTGGCGACAACGAGCGCGACCCCGCGAAGAACGATGTGGTCAAGGACGGCGACACAGCTATCGGCCGGCGTGACCGAGGTCGTGGGCGAGCACGGCGGTGGTGGGCCAAGGGTGGCGCAGCCAAGGACGACGCGGCCAAAGACGGCGACACGGCCAAAGACGGCGACACGGCCAAAGACGGCGACACGGCCAAAGACGGCGACGCGGCCAAGGACAACACGAAGGACGCCACCGCCAAGGCCGGCACGAAGGACGACACCGCCAAGGACGGTGACGCGGCCAAGAATGAGAAGGCTGACGACGACGCTCGGGTGAAGGCCGACGGCGAGGCGAAGCCGGCCGGCCCGGATCGTTGGGAAGCGTTCGCTTCCGCTCCGGAGCCGAAGCCGTCCATCTTCAGCCGGGCAGGCCGGGCCGTCGGCCGGTTCCTGGTCCACGAGTGGACCCTGGCCAGCCTCGGTGCGCTGGCGCTGGCCGTGCTGATGACCTGGCCGACGCTGCGCTACCCGCGCTACACACTCCCGCAGGACTACTGGGACCCGAGCCTGCAGGCCTGGCAGATGGCCTGGTCCGGGCACATCCTGCTGACCGACCCGGCGCACCTGTGGCAGTCCAACACGTTCTTCCCCGAGCTGTGGAGCTTCGCGTTCTCCGACACACTGCTCGGGTACGCCCCGGCTGGGATGCTCGGCAGCGGCCCCGAGGACGCGGTGCTGCGCTACAACATCATGTTCGTGCTGGCGCACGCGCTCGCCACGCTCGGCGCGTACGCGCTGGCGCGACAGCTTGGTGCGGGCCGAATCGGCGCTGCCGTCGCTGGGGTCAGCTACACCTACGCGCCGTGGTTGCTGGCCCAGGCCGGGCACCTGCACGTGCTCTCCAACGGCGGGATTCCGCTGGCGCTGGCGATGTTGGCACGCGGACACGGTTGGTCACTGCGGCACGGTTACCGACCCGAGCGCCGGCACGACGGTTGGATCTACGCCGGTTGGCTGGTGGCGGCCTGGCAGCTCAGTCTCGGCTTCGGCATCGGGCTGCCGTTCGCGTACCTCCTGGGTGGTGCGGTCGTGGTCGCCGTCGTCCTCTTCTACGCGCGGCGGCTGCGCACCGGCCAGGCCGTGCCTTTCGGTCGCCGGTTGCTCGTCGCCGACCTGCTCGGCGGGTTGTTGTTCGCCGGTGTGGGTCTGCTGATGGCATTCCCGTTCTTCAAGGTGACCGAGCTGCACCCGTACGCCGAGCGCACCATCGGTGACATCAGCGCGTTCTCGCCACCGGCGTCGGGTTTCGTGACGGCACCCCCCGAGTCGCGGATCTGGGGTGGACTGCACGAAGGTGCCCGCGCGGCGCTGCCGTGGCACCCGGAGATGACCCTGCTACCCGGCTTCGTGCTCTACGCGCTCGCCCTGGGTGGGCTGTTCTTCTCGGTCTGGCGGCTGCGGCACCGACTGCTGCTGCTCGCCGGGGTGCTCGTGACGATGGCCTTCGCGATGGGCACGCGCTTCTTCGACGGCACCTTCACCTACGTGCCGCTCTTCGATCATGTGCCGGGCTGGAATGCGCTGCGTACCCCCGGTCGGTTGATGCTCTGGACCACGTTGTTGCTCGGCCTGCTCGCGGCGGGCGCGGTCACCGCGCTCACCGACCGGGTCCGCGAGTTGACCGCGCAGCGGATCCCGTCGTGGCCGGGGCCGTGGCTGCGGACGGCCACCCTGCTGCCGCTGCTGCTGGTCACCGTCGAGGGCCTGAACACCACACCGCACCCGGTGGTGCCGACCCAACCGGCCGCGATGCGTACGGCGGAGGGGCCCCTGCTGGTGCTGCCCAGCGAACAGAGCCTGGACCAGCACGTGATGCTCTGGTCGACCAGCGGGTTCCCCGATGTGGTCAATGGCGGCAGCGGCTTCACTCCGCGCCAACTCGACGACGTCCGTCGGGTGAGCCAGTCGTTCCCCAACCAGACCAGCGTCGACTACCTGCGCACGCTCGGCGTGCGCACGGTGGTGTTGCTGCGCGGGCAGGTGGCGGGCACCCCTTGGGAGATCAGCATCGACCAGCCGGTCGATTCGCTCGGCATCACCCGTCAGGAAGTCGGCTCCGCCGTGGTTTACCGGTTGTGACGTGGTTGCTGTTTAGGGCGGGTTTGCGGGGGAGCCCACCCGGCTCCGGGCGGTCAGGCTTGATCCCTGCGCCGGGCGGGCTCCCCCGCAAACCCTGACGACAGCAAGCCGCGCGAATCCTTACGGATCAAGGCCTGAACCCTGCGCCGGGCGGGCTCCCCCGCAAACCCTGACGACAGCAAGCCGCGCGAATCCTTACGGATCAGGTGGTGGCGGGTTCGGGTGAGGGTTCGACGGTCGGTGCTTTGCGGCGCCAGCGGTCCAGCCAGGGGGCGTCGGGGGCGCCGTCGAGCACGCCGCCGTCCGGGTCGTCCGAATAGGTGGCCCGCACCGCGTCCCGCTCGGGGTGCAGGATCTCCTTGACGACAAACACGCAGAGCACCACCACCGTGGTCAGCCGCAGCGTCGAGGCCAGCACGAACACCCCCTCCGGGAAGACCGGGCGGCTCGTCGCCGCGCCGAGCAGCTCACCGTAGAAGGCGACGAAGTAGCAGACCTCGGCGATCTGCCAGGCCAGGAACGCACCCCACTTCGGTCGGGCGAGCACCACCAGCGGCAGCAGCCACAGCACGAACTGCTGCGACCAGACCTTGCTGAAGATGAGGAACGCCGCGACCACCAGGAAGGCGAGCTGACCCAGTCGCGGTCGGCGCGGCGCCCGCAACGCCAGCACGGCCACACCGAGACAAGCCAACCCGAACAGCGCGTACGAGAGGGTGTTGAGGGTCGGAATGTTGGCGTTCAGCCACTCGAACGGGCCGAGCCGGGTGGGGTCGTTGCCCACCTTGCCGTCCAGGTAACGCCCGATGTACCAGAGCGTGCCCCAGTCGATTGGCCGGGTGGTGTTCAGCTCGAAGAACCGGTCCCAGTTGTCCGGGTATGCCCGTGCGGCAGGCAGGTTCACCAGCACCACCGCAGCGATCGCCGTACCCGTGGCGACGAGCGCGGCACGAAGCCGATCGGCGCGCAGCGCCAGTACGAGGATCGGCCCGAGCAGGAACAACGGCCACAGCTTCGCCGCACCGGCCAGCCCGAGCAGCACGCCGGCTGTCGCCGGTCGTTTTCGGGCCCAGGCCAGCAGGCCGAAGGCACCCAGCCCGATGGCGAGCAGGTCCCAGTTGACGGTGGCGGTGAGCACCAACGCCGGGGCGAGCGCGAACAACGCGGCGTCCCAGGGTCGTCGGCGACGCAGCGCCAGGATCACCGCCACAGTGGCCACCGCGAGTGCGCCCAGCACCAGCGCGTTGAGGTTGTAGAACCACTGACCCTGGTTGATGCTCGGGTCGCCGTCACCGACGGCGTGCACCGGCAGGCCCAGCGCGCCCATGAAGTAGCCGGTCAGCACCGGGTACTCGACCGGGTGGTCGCGGTAGGGCACCTTGCCCTCGTTGAGCCCTTCGGCGTAGTAGAGGGCCAGGACGTCGGTGTAGCAGAACCGGGTGTACTGGACGTTGTTCTGCCAGGCGCCGTCCTGGCAGGGCGACTTCTGCACCCAGTGCAGCGCCAGCGTGAGGCAGGCCAGGGCCAGCACGATTCGGACGGCAGTCCAAAAGCGCCGCTCCTGGCCGGCGGGCCGGTCCAGCGCGGTCGCGTGGTCGCCCAGCGGGCCGCCGATCGCGCCGGAAATGCCGCGGACGAACCCATCGGAGCGGGACGGGTGGTCGGTGGTTCCGGCGTCGTCGATGCCGGGCGTCGACTGGGTGCTCATGAAGAGGCATCCTGCCGTACGACAGGGGTGTCCGTCCCGTCCCAGCGCCGAGATCCGGGTAGGAAAACGCCGCCGCCGGCCGGAACCTGTCGTCCGGCCGGCGGCGGCGTCATGCTGTGGTGCGGGTCAGCCACCTGTCCCGGGTCCGCCGGGATTGTCCGGGTTGTTGCCATTCTGGTTACGGCCGGGGTTATCGCCAACACGCGGGCACAGCGGGTCGGTCAGCGGGTTACAACCGGGCTGGTTCTGCTGGTTCTGCTGGTTCGGCTGGTTCTGCTGGTTCGGGAAGATCGTCACCGGCGACGGCGGGGGCGGGACGTCACCGTTACCGGAGTCCTTGTCGCCGATGTTCGCCGCTGGCGGGAAGTCGACCTTCGGTTTGCCCTTCAGCGCCTCGTTCATGAAGCGTTCCCAGATGTCACCGGGGAGGTTGCCACCGCTGATCCTGCGGCCGTCCTTGAGGATGAGTGGCTTGCGGTCCTTCACGTTGCCCACCCACACCGCGGTGGCCAACTGTGGCGTGTAACCGATCATCCAGGCGTCGCCGTTGTCCTCGCTGCCGCCCTTGAGTTCCCAGGTGCCGGTCTTGGAGGCCGCCTTGCGACCGTCGTCGAGCGTGTGGTGGACGGAGGCCGGATAGTCCTTCAGCACCGACGTGACATCGTCCACCACACTCTTGTCGATTCTCCGCTTCGAGTCGAGCTTCTCGCTGTAGACCTTGTCCCACTTACCGGTGTTCGGGTTCTGCTTCTCCACCGAGTAGAGGAAGTGCGCCTTGTTGTAGACGCCCCCGTTCGCGAAGGTGGCGACGCCGTTGGCGTGGTCCAGCACCGTGATCGGGTACTGGCCGTAGCCGACCACGTTGAAGAACGGCTCCGGCGTGATGTCCTTCGGGTCGGTCTTGGTCAGGTCGTAGGACTTCGCCGGGATGGTGTCGGTACGCCACATGGTGGTGACGCCCGCCTGCTTGGCCATGTCGACGACCTTGTCCGCGCCGATCTCCTCGGTGACGTAGTAGAACGGCACGTTCAGGGACTTGAGCGTGGACACCCTGAGTGTGCAGGAGTTGCCGCAGTCGGGGTTGTCGTCACCGGCGTTGCTGACCTTGAACTCGGTGTCCTTCGGAGTGAACGCCTTACCCTTCCACCGAGACTCGAGCGCCTTATTCGCCTTGAGCGCGGCCGCCAGTGTGTAGATCTTGAAGCTGGAGCCGGGCGAGTGACCACCGCTGATCGCCCCGGTGGAGTCGGTGTTCTTGCCGGCGTAATCGGTGCCGGTGCCGTTGTCACCGCCGTAGTAGGCGACCACCCGACCGTTGGTGGGGTCGATCGAGACCACCGCGGCCATCATGTTGCTCGGCTGACCGGCCAACTCGGAGCCCTTGGACTTGCGCTGGGCCGTCGCGACCGCCGCCGCCTGCATCTTGGTGTCGACGGTGGTGCGGATTCGGTAACCGCCAGCCATCAGCGCCTGGGAGCACAGCGGCTTGGCGTCCGTCACCTGCGCGTCCTTCTCGACGCAGATGCCCTTGTCCCGCATCTCTTCCCGGACGTAGTTGATGACATTGCCGTACGGCGTGTCGACGCCGAAGTCGACGCCGATGCCGCCCTTCTTCGGGGCCTTGATGGTCTTCGGGTAGGCGGCCGGCCGCTCCGGCTTGCCGGGCACACCCAGCCAGCCTTCCTTGACCATGCCGTCGATCACGTAGTTCCAGCGATCCTGGGCGTCGGTCGGGTTGATCGCCGGGTCGTACCCCTGGTGGGTGGAGCTGGGCTCCGGTTGCTTGATCAGGGCCGCGAGCACGGCGCCCTCATCCGGCTGGAGCTTGCTCACCGACTTGCCGAAGTAGGTCTGCGCCGCTGCCTCGATGCCGTAGGCGCCTCGGCCGAAGTAGATCACGTTGAGGTAGTGCTGCATGATCTGCGGCTTCGAGTACTCGTCGTTGAGCTTGGAGGCGAGGATCGCCTCCTTCACCTTCCGCGCGTACGTGTCGTCCTTCAGGTTGTCGTAGGCGTTGCGCGCGTACTGCTGGGTGATGGTGGAGGCACCCTGCTTGTCACCGCCGGAGAGGTTGTTCCAACCAGCCCGAGCGATGCCCTTGTAGTCCACGCCGGAGTGTCGGTAGAAGTTCCGGTCCTCGGCTGCGGCCACCGCGTGCTGCACGTACTCCGGGATCTGGTCGATGGTGACCAGCGTTCGGTTCTGATCGCCTACCTTGGCGATGATCGTCTTGTTGTCGAAGGCGTACAGCGTGGTCGCCTGCGGCGGAATGATCTCGTCGGGCAACACCACTTTTGTCGAGTAGTAGGTGAACCCGACCACGCCGATGCCGGCGAGCATGATGAAGGTCGCGAACGCGGCGATCAGCAGGTTCATCCGCTTGCGCTTCTTCGCCCGACCTGCGGGGCCCGAGCCACCCGCACCACGACCGCCCCGACCTGGCCCGTTGGGTCCACCCGGACCGTTGGGCCCACCCGGCCCACCCGGCCCGCCCGGCCCACCGGAGACCGGTGAGACGCTCGCCCGGGCGACCGCGGCACGGCCACCCACCGACGCGGAGCCGACACTGGCCCGGCCCGCCGAGGCGGTGCCGACAGAGGCGGCACCCACGGCTGCGGCACCGACTGCGGCCCGACCTGCCGGTGCACCGGGCGCCGGGGACACGGGCACCGAGGCCCGGCCCGCGCCAGCGCGTCCGGGTGCCCCACCCGGTGCCGGCGACACCGGCACCGAGGCCCGCCCTGGTCGGCCCGGCGCTGCCGAACCCACCGAGGCGGATCCGGCCGCTGCGGCGCCACGCGGCGGCACCGAGGCTGAACCGCCCACTGTGGCCCGCCCGCCGGCGGCCCGAGGCGTCACCGAGGCGCGACCCGGGGTTGCCGCGCCGCCTTCCGAGGCCGACCAGCCGCTCCCGGGGGAGTCAACGCCAGGTCGGCGGTACGCGTCGTCCGCGCCCGGCCCGGGGTCGCCGTTCGGGCCCGGGTACTGGGCCCTTCCGCGCGCAGAACTGGGATCGCCGTACGAGTTCATTCCTCACACCCTGCCGGTCGCGGTGGGGCGCGACTGCGCCGCCACCGGGTTGCCGTGAGTTGCTTCACCCGGGACACCGGCACGGGGGTGCCGTTTCGCCGAGGTTATTGCTGCATCAATCGGGCTAATCGGACCACCGAGCGGTCGGCCGTCCCGGGTCTTGTCGATGGCCCCCGGGCCGGTCCAACCAGCTGTGATCACCGTTGCGCCTCTCGCCTCCGCCGACCCGCACCTTCGGCGGCAGCCACGTCCTGCTCGCCGGTGCCGTCGCTGTCGCCGATCAGACCGTCCCGGCCGAGCAGGTACTGCTCGACGAGATGGTTCCAGTCACAACCGAGGCACACCTCCACCACGAAGACCTGGAACTCACGCAGCGTCATCGCCAGCACGGGCAGCTCGGTCAGTGTCCGGGCCTGCCCGGCGGACTGCTTGAGCTCGTCACCGTAAATGTAATGGACGAGGGTCAGGTTCTCACTGCGGCAGATCGGGCAGCGCCGGTCGGTCGGCTCACCGTGGAAGCGGGCAGCGTTCTTCAGGTAGGGCGACGCGTCGCAGACGTCGTACGTGCCGACCCGGCCGGCCAGGAGCTCACGCAGCACTGCTCGCTTCTGAAGCGAGTAGTCGACGACCTGGCGCTGCGTACGCATGCGGAGAAGGGTACGCGGTCCGGCCCGAGCAGGCGACCACGCTCACGATCCGTGACGAGAGCATCTCGGAACGGGGGTTTGCCCTGGCCCGCGCGACCCGCTAACGTGCGATGTATCGGTCCGATACATCGCGGCGGTTACCACTTCGAGCCGGAGGGTAAAGAGAGGGTGGCCAGTGCTTGAGTTCGCCATCCTCGGCCTCCTGCAGGAGTCTCCGATGCACGGCTATGAGCTGCGCAAGGAGTTGACCGCCAAACTCGGCGCGATCCGGGCGGCAATCAGCTACGGCTCGCTCTACCCGACCCTACGCAGGCTGCAGGCGGCGGGATGGATCACCGAAGCTGCTGAGACACCCGTCACCGTCGAGGAGGTTCCCGCGCTGACCAGCCGACGAGGTCGGGTGGTCTACAAAATCACCGCGGAAGGCAAGGAACGCTTCGGCCAGTTGATCGCACAGGCCGGACCCGAGACGTATGACGACACGGGCTTCGGGGTGCACTTCGCGTTCTTCGCCCGGACCGACCAGGCGACCCGACTGCGCATTCTGGAGGGTCGCCGCCGCAAGATCGAGGAGCGTCGCGAAGGACTTCGTGACGTGCTGGGCCGAGCGGCCGAGCGCCTCGACGCTTACACCTTGGAACTGCAGCGCCACGGCCTTGACGCCTGTGAGCGCGAGGTCCGCTGGCTGGAGGAGCTCATCGCCAACGAGCGCTCCGGCCGAGCCCCGACGGTCCCGAACATCGGGACAGCCGGCGGCCGACGAGAAGACAACAGCCCGCCTCCGCCTGGAGAGACCAGGAATGAGCGGCCGTGACAGAAAAGAAGGAGGCAGACGCTATGGGCTCCGTCCGCGTCGCCATCGTCGGTGTGGGTAACTGCGCCTCGTCCCTGGTTCAGGGCGTCGAGTACTACCGGAACGCCGACCCGAACGACCGCGTCCCGGGTCTGATGCACGTCGCCTTCGGCGACTACCACGTTTCTGACGTGGAGTTCGTCGCGGCGTTCGACGTGGACGCCAAGAAGGTCGGCATGGACCTCTCGGAGGCGATCGTCGCCAGCGAGAACAACACCATCAAGCTCTGCGACGTGCCGCCGACCGGCGTGTCCGTGCAGCGCGGCCCGACCTTCGATGGTCTGGGTGAGTACTACCGCGAGATCGTCGAGGAGTCCGACGCCACCCCGGTCGACGTGGCGCAGACGCTGCGCGACGCGCAGGTCGACGTTGTCGTCTGCTACCTGCCGGTCGGTTCCGAGCAGGCCGCCAAGTTCTACGCCCAGGCTGCGATCGACGCCGGCTGCGCGTTCGTGAACGCCCTGCCGGTCTTCATCGCCTCCAACCCCGAGTGGGCGAAGAAGTTCGAGGACGCTGGCCTGCCGATCGTCGGTGACGACATCAAGAGCCAGGTCGGTGCCACCATCGTGCACCGCGCGCTCGCGAAGCTCTTCGAGGACCGCGGTGTCGAGCTGCTGCGCACCTACCAGCTCAACTTCGGCGGCAACATGGACTTCATGAACATGCTGGAGCGCAAGCGGCTGGTCTCGAAGAAGATCTCGAAGACCCAGTCGGTCACCTCGCAGATCCCGCACGAGATGAGCAAGAGCGACGTGCACATCGGCCCGTCGGACCACGTGCCGTGGCTGGACGACCGCAAGTGGGCGTACATCCGCCTGGAGGGCCGCTCGTTCGGTGACACCCCCCTCAACGCCGAGCTCAAGCTCGAGGTGTGGGACTCTCCGAACTCGGCCGGCGTCATCATCGACGCGGTCCGCGCCGCGAAGATCGCGCTGGACCGGAAGATCGGCGGCCCGATCCTGTCGGCCTCGTCGTACTTCATGAAGTCCCCGCCGGTGCAGTACGCCGACCACGACGCCCACCAGGCTGTCGAGGAGTTCATCGCCGGCGAGGTCGAGCGCTGACCCGCTGAGCAGTAAGCACGGCCGAGGGCCGGGTCCGAGTTGGACCCGGCCCTCGCCGCGTCCAACTCGACGTCTCCAGGCGGTGAGGGTGATCGACTCCGTATCGCCGACATGGCGGCATCTGAGCGACCTGACACCGCAACATCGGCGATGTGGAGTCGATCATGCGAAGAGCAGGGCAGGGCAGGCGCAGGGCAGGCGCGGGGTCAGGACCAGGCGCGTCGTAGGGCGACCCCGGCCTCCAGTTCCAGCAGCTTTACCTTGCGGGGCAGGCCCCCGCCGAAGCCGACGAGCTTGCCGCCGGCGCCGACGATCCGGTGACACGGCACGATCACCGGTACCGGGTTGCGGTTGCAGGCCACGCCCACCGCCCGGGCCGCCCCGGGATCGCCAACCGCTCGCGCCACCTCGCCGTACGTCAGTGTCTCGCCGTACGGAATGTGAGTCATCTCCCGCCACACGGCGCGCTCGAAGTCCGAGCCACGCGGCATCGCCACCGGGACGGTGAACGCGGTCAGCTCGCCGGCGAAGTACGCCCGCAGCTCGGCGGCGGCCTGCCGGGACAACAAGTCGTCGTGCTCGTCGGTCGCGGTGTCCGTCCGGCCGAAGTGCGTGCCGCACACGCTCGCGCCGTCGGTGGCCACGGAGAACTCGCCGATCGGTGAGTCGAGCACGGTCCAACGCATCGCCCCATTCTCCCCGACCCGGTGACCCTGCTTGGGCCCGCCCGTGGAAGCCGATCAGCGTTGCACGGCGTCGATACCGTGCAGGTCGTGGCAACGGGGACGCTCGTCTTTTTGATCATCGGCGCAGCCGGCATCGGGGTGCTCGCGCTCGCTCTGCTCGGCACCGAGCTGTTCCAGTTCGCGCACGCCGACGTGGACGGTCCGATCTCCGTCGAGACGGTCGCTGGTTTCGCCGGGGCGTTCGGGTTCGGCGGGGCCATCGTCAACGAGCTGCTCGGTGCTCGTACACCGGGCATGATCGTCGGCGCGGCGGCCGGCGGCGTGCTCGCGGCCGCGCCCACCGGCTGGTTGGCGTCCCGGCTGAGCCGGGCGGCACGGAACATGCGCACCGACCCCACCCCCACCCGCGACGACATGGTCGGTGCGATCGGCCTGGTCGTCACCCCGGTGCCGCTCAACGGCTACGGCGAGGTTCGGGTACGCCTCGCCGGCCAACCGGTCAAGCTCAGCGCCCGCGCTGATGAGCCGATTCCGATCGGCACCCAGGTCTTCGTCGTGCAGGCGCTGAGCGAGACCAGCGTGCACGTCGAGGCCTACTGACCTCTCCTTCGTAGACGGGACTCCTTCATGGCCCTGCTGATCGCCATCGGTGGCGTGGTCCTCCTCGTGCTCATCCTGGTGCTCTTCGTCCTCTCTCGGATCAAGGTCGCCGGGCCGAACGAGGCGTTCATCGTCACCGGCCGCAAAGGCCGCACCACCCAGACGGCCGACGGCGGCCGGTCGACCGACAACTCCGGGCAGAAGGTCGTGCTGGGCGCCTCGGTCTTCGTGCTGCCAGTGGTGCAAAAGCTCCAGTCGCTCGACCTGTCCAGTCGGCGGATCGACGTAGGCATCCGGGGCGCGGTGAGCAAGCAGGGCATCCGCGCCGACCTGCACGGTGTGGCGATCGTCAAGGTCGGCGGTACCGAGGACGCGATCCGGGCCGCCGCCCAGCGGTTCCTGCACCAGCAGGACGAGATCGACAACTTCACTCGGGAGGTGCTCGCCGGCGCGCTGCGCTCGATCGTCGGTCGGCTCACCGTGGAGGAGGTCATCCGGGACCGGGCGGCGTTCGCCAGCGCCGTGGCCGAGGAGGCCGAGCACTCGATGACCAACCAGGGTCTGGTGCTGGACACCTTCCAGCTCCAGGACATCCTCGCCGAAGGGTCCTACCTGCAGGATCTGGGCCGACCCGAGGCCGCTCGGGTGCTCAAGGACGCGGCCATCGCCGAGGCACGGGCCCGGCAGCAGGCCGAGCAGGAACGGCTGCTCGCCGAGGAGGCCATCGCGGAGGCGAACCGAAACCTGGCCCTCAAGCAGGCCGGCATCCAGGCCGAGATCGACGCGGCGAAGGCGAAGTCCGCCGCGGCCGGCCCGCTCGCTCAGGCGGAGCGGGACCAGGCGATCCTCTCCGAGCAGCAGAAGGTCGCCGAGCGCAACGCCGAACTCAAGCAGCGCCAATTGGACACGGAGGTGCGCAAGCCGGCCGACGCGGCCCGGTACAAGGTGGAGCAGGAGGCCGAGGCGTCCCGCGCTGCGGCGGTGCTGCACGCCGACGCACAGCGGCAGGCGGTCATCGCCGCCGCACAGGCCTCCGCCGAGCAGGCCCGGCTGACCGGTGAGGGCGAGCGGGCCCGGCGGGCCGCTCTCGCCGAGGCGAACGCGATCGAGGGCGCCAAAGAAGGTGAGGCCGAGCAGCGTCGGCGTTCCTCGATCGCCGAGGCCGTGGAGCGGGAGGGCCAGGCCGAGGCCGCAGCCATCCTGGCCAAGGGTGAGGCCGAGGCCGACGCGATGGCGCGCAAGGCCGAGGCGTTCGCCGCGTACGGGGAGGCTGCGGTGCTGGACCTGCTGGTCAAGGTGCTGCCGAAGGTGGTCGAGGCGGCCAGCGCGCCGATCGGGGCGATCGACAAGATGACAGTCATCTCCACCGATGGCGCCTCGTCGCTGACGAAGTCGGTGGCCGGCAACGTCGCCCAGGGGCTCCAACTTGGCAGTGACCTGACCGGGATTGACCTGGCCGGTCTGCTGGGCCGGCTCGGTTCGGCGTCCACCTCGGCCGGCAACGGCACCCCGGGCGGCAAGGGCACCACCGCCGTGGACGGAACGGCCGTCGAGACCCGCTGACGCGCCGTACGCCGACGGGCGTCACTCCCGGGGACCGGGGGTGGCGTCCGTCAGGGTTTCGTGGTCGGTGGGCAAATGATCGACACGACATCGCCGATATCGGGGTTTCCCAGCGGCGAGATACCCCCATATCGGCGACATGGAGTCGATCATGGCTTTCCGCCGGCGGCGACCCGCAGGACAGTCGTGCCGGCCGCCACCCGTCGGACAGCGGCTCGGCCTGTCGGCCCGGCGGCTACTCGATCAGGCCCTCGGCACGGGCCCAGCGCAGCAACTCCACCTCGGCGGCGTCGCGGTCCAGCGGGCCGTGCTCGAGGCGCTGCTCCTTGAGGTGCTTCCAGGCCCGCCCGACCACAGGCCCCGGCGGTACGCCGAGCAACTCCATGATCGCGTTGCCGTCCAGGTCGGGACGGACCCGGGCCAGGTCCTCCTCGGCCTCGATCCGGGCGATCCGATCCTCCAACGCGTCGTAGTCGGCCGCGAGCTGGGCGGCCTTGCGACGGTTGCGGGTCGTGCAGTCCGAACGGGTCAGCTTGTGCAGTCGGGGCAGCAGGTCACCGGCATCGGCGACATAGCGGCGCACCGCCGAGTCGGTCCACTCGCCCCGCCCGTACCCGTAGAAGCGCAGGTGCAGCGCGACCAGCGCGGTCACCTTCGCGGTGACCTCCTTCGGGTAGCGCATCGCCTTCATCCGAGCCTTGGTCAGCCGGGCGCCGACCACCTCGTGGTGGTGGAAGCTGACCCGGCCGTCGGACCCGACCGCCTTCGTCGCCGGCTTGCCCGCGTCGTGCAGGAGGGCGGCCATCCGCAGGATGAAGTCGCAGCCCGCCTCCTCGTACGAGACCGCGTTCTCGACGACAGTCAGCGTGTGCTCGTAGACGTCCTTGTGCTGGGCGTGCTCGTCGATCTCCAGCTTCAGACCGGTCAGCTCCGGCAGGAACCGCTCGGCCAGCCCGGTGTCGACAAGCAGCCGCAGCCCAGTGATCGGGTCAGCGCCGCAGAGCAGCTTGGTGAACTCGTCGCGGATCCGCTCGGCGGTGATCCGGTCCAGGTCGGCAGCCATCTCGGTCATCGCCCTGTGCACGTCCGGGTGCACGGCGAAGCGCAACTGCGCGGCGAACCGGGCGGCCCGCAGCATCCGCAACGGGTCGTCGCCGAACGACTCACCCGGGGTGCTCGGGGTGCGGATCACCTTGGCCGAGATGTCGTCCAGCCCGCCGTGCGGGTCGGTGAACCGATGCTCCGGCAGGCTGACCGCCATCGCGTTGATCGTGAAGTCGCGCCTCTTGAGGTCTTCGTCGAGGCTGGTGCCGTACACCACCACGGGGTTGCGGCTGACCTGGTCGTACGACTCCGCGCGGAAGGTGGTGATCTCCAACTGGAGGCCCCCGCGCTGAGCGCCGATGGTGCCGAACTCGCGACCGGTCTCCCAGATCGACTCGGCCCAGCCCTTGAGGATCCGCAGGGTCTCGTCCGGGTGCGCGTCGGTGCAGAAGTCGAGGTCGTCACCGAGTCGGCCGAGCAGGGCATCCCGGACCGAACCACCCACCAGGTGCAACTCGTAGCCGGCACGGACGAACCGGCGGCCCAACTCGTCGGCGACCGGGGAGACCCGGAGCAGTTCGGCAACGGCGTTGCGCTGCGCGGCGGTGAGTTCGCGGCGGTCGGCGGCGTGGGGATCGGAGGCTTCGGACATGGGATCGCCAGCCTATCGGGCCGGGGTGTGATCCGATCCGCCGGGCGTGGGTAACGGGTGGCGGTTGACTAAGGTCTGTGGCGTGCGGGTCGGTGTCCGGCTCGACGTACCCCTGGGAGGCTGGAGATGAGCGGCGGGCTCTACCGCAGCGCCAACGCCGCGGAGGGTGGTGCGGGCGCTGGCTTCCGGCCCGGCGACGGTGCCACCTTCATCTCCGCGGAGCCGCTCAACCAGCCGTCGATGGAGTCGACCGCGCCTCCGCAGGAACAGGTGGGCGAGGCCAGCGCCGCGACCAACAGCGCGGTGATGGCGGTCGGCAGCCTGGTCAGCCGAGGTACGGGCTTCCTGCGCAACCTGGTGATCGGGGCGGCGCTCGGTGGCGGGTTCGTCGGCAACGCGTACACCACGGCGCAGATCCTGCCCGGGATGGTCTACGAGTTCCTGCTGGGCGGCGTCCTCACCAGCGTGCTGATCCCGGTGCTCGTGCGCCGACGCAAGATCGATGCCGACGGTGGCCAGGCGTACGCCCAGCGGCTGCTGACCCTCGCGGTGCTGGCGCTCGGCGCGGCGGCCGTCCTGGCGGTGGCCCTGGCGATACCGCTGACCTGGTTGTACGGCGGCCACGAGTCGACCAATGGGTACTCCGGCCTGGTCACCAAACTGTCGTACCTGACACTGCCAATGATCTTCTTCTCCGGGTTGAGCGCGCTCATCAGCGCGGTGCTCAACACCCGGGGTCACTTCGCCGCGCCGATGTGGGCGCCGATCCTCAACAACCTGGTGGTCATCGGCACCGCCGGCCTCTACATCGCTGTGTTCGGGGCGAAGATCGTCCGGCCGGATGACATGACTCCCGGGCGGGTCTTCCTCATCGGTGGCGGCACACTCCTCGGCGTCGCGGTCCAGGCAATCGGTCTGCTGCCGGCGCTGCGCAAGGTTGGGTTCCGCTGGAAGCTGCGCTTCGACTTCCGGGCGCTCGGCCTGCGGGAGCTGGGCCGGCTCGGGACGTGGATGATCTGCTACGTCGCGGTGAGCCAGGTCGGCCTGATCGTGCTCTTCAACCTGCTGAACCGGGTGCGCGAGGAGAACGCCGCCGGGCCATTGATCTACAACAACGTCTTCCTGCTGCTGATGACCGCACACGGCATCATCGCCGTCTCGATCATCACGGCGCTGATGCCCCGGATGAGCGCGGCCGCCGCCGACGGTCGGTACGCCGACCTCGCCGCCGACCTTTCCCGGGGCACCCGCACGGTCACCGCGGTGCTCGCGCCGATCGCGGTCTGTTACGCCGTCCTCGCCACGCCGATCGCGTTCACCCTGTTCCGGTTCGGCGCCTTCAACGAGGACAACGCCACCGCCACCTCCGTCGTGCTGCTCGCCGCGGCGGTGGCGCTGGTTCCGTTCGCGGTGAGTCAGCTCTTCACCTTCGCCTTCTACGCGCTGCCGGACACCCGCACCCCCGCGCTGATCAACATCCCGGTGGTGGCGCTGCGGATCGGCGTACAGATCGTGCTCTTCGTGGCCTTCTCGGCGACCTTCGCCGGCGCCGGGATGATGATCGGTAACGCGGTCTCCTATCTGGCGGCGGCAATCGGGTCGGCCTGGCTGCTCCGCCCCCGGGTCGGGCGCATCGGCCTCGGCGAGATCACCCGCACCGCCGGCCGGGTCCTGCTCGCGGCGCTCGGCGCGGCGCTGGTCGGCCTGCTCGTGGTCAAGCTGCTCCCAGGCGACGCCACGCCGACCCGCCTCGAGGCCATCGTGCAACTCGCCATCGGCGGCGCGGTTATCGGCGGGACCTACCTGGCTCTGGCCATGCTGCTGCGGATCGGCGAGATCACCGAGGTGGTCGGTATGGTCCGCCGCCGCCTCGGTCGCTGACCGTCAACATTCGGCACGAGAAGTTGCCACACCTACGGAACGTGACCACGGATCACCAGGCTGGGGACACACCTGTGGATAACTCCGCGATTCGCCGGTCAACCACCGCATCGGCCTGTGGATAACCAACCGTACGGCTGAGCGTGGCAAGCCGATCGGCGGGAACATGCCTGTTGGCGAGAGTGCCTCACCAGCCCAGCCCCGGCGTCGGTCACTTGCGGTGAAGCCGTAGATTAGCTAGTACATGTGCCAGCAACGTGGCTGACAACGGTCGTAACCGGACGAGTTCTCCGACTGCCGGAAGCCCGCCGGGTACGGCAGGAAGATGACATGTCGGGGAGACGGGCAACCCGGGTAAGGTCGCTCTCGACGGGTACGGCAGGGGCCGACGCTGCGCGTCGACACCGGTCGGCCGGTTCCTTCAACGGCAGAGCGGGAAGCCACATGCCCAGCAGTGCGGGTCCATCGATCGACACGATCACCGAGGGAGGACGGGTGACCCAGGTCGGCGAGGGTCAGGAGGCGGACGAAAGCGCTCCTCCGGTCATGACCTTCGGTGCTCCCACGGCCGGTGAAGTCCTCGCCGAGCGGTACGAGCTGGTTGAGCACATCAACAACGACAGCGCTGGTCGGCTGGTCTGGCGCGGGGTCGATGTCATCCTGCGCCGTCCCGTCGCGGTGGTGCTGCGCTACCCGGGTGGCGACTCCGCCACCGAGATGCTTCAGGCCGCCGTCGCGGCCAGCCGAGTCATCCACCCCAACCTGGTCGGCGTCTACGACGCGATCGACGAGGCCGACCGGGCCTACGTGGTGCGCGAGTGGGTCGACGGGCAGTCCCTGCGCGACCTCGCCACCGACGGCCCGTTGGACCCGGCCCGCGCCACCGCTATCGGCAACGCCGTCGCGAGCGCACTCGCGGCAGTGCACGCCACCGGAATGGTGCACGGCAACGTCCACCCCGGCACCGTCATGATCAGTGACGAGGGCCGCGTGGTCCTGGCCGACGCGCGCACCGATGGTGCCGACAGCCAGGAGAACGACATCCGGGCGGTCGGCGGCGTCCTCTACTTCGCTTTGACCGGCTACTGGCCGCACGCTGAGGCCCCGCTGCACGGCGCCACCGCTGGCCACGGCCGTGCCGCCATCCCGGACGCTGTTCGGGACGCCGGGGGTGCCCTCGCGGCACCCCGTCAGGTCCGGGCGGGCGTGCCCGCGTACCTGGACGACCTGACCATGGATCTGCTCGACGCCGAGATCGCGCCGCCGTCCTCCGATGTGCTCGCCGCCGAGCTGGCCCGACTGGACGTGCCGGCCGAGGAGGAGCACTACCTCGAAAACAGCGGCCCACTGCGGTTCTCCGGCGAGACCGGAGAAGAGCCGTCGCCGTTGGCCGCGGCCGGTGGTCGCAAGGTCGCCGTGGGCATCGCCGGTCTGCTGGCGGTCGCCCTTGTCGGTCTGCTGATCGGGATCAGCACGCTTGGCGACAAGGACCCGCAGGCCAGCCAGGGCCCCACTCCGTCGTCGAGCGCCCCCGCCGGCGATGCCACCCCGGCCACCGCCACGGTGCGCAAGCTACCCGTGAAGGACGTCCGGATCATCGACCCGGACAGCCAGAAGCGCGACGAGCTGAAGGGCGCCAAACAGGTGATCGACGGCGACCCGGACAAGGGCTGGGGCACCGACACCTACAAGGCTGCCAAGTTCGGTAACCAGAAGTCGGGCATGGGGATCTGGCTGGATCTCGGCGAACCGCACACCGTCAAGTCGGTGCAGGTGGTGCTCTCGGCCCGCGGCGCCTCCGCCCAACTCCTCACCGGCACCATCAACCCGCCGTCGACCACCGATGGCGACAAGCAGCTGATGGCCAACTACAAGACCGCAAAGGCCATCGGGCAGCCGTTCGAGGACCACGACGGCACCACCATGGCGTTCGATGGCTTCGACGCCGACGCGAAATACCGGTACCTGCTCTTCTGGATCACCGAGTTGCCGGCCAGTGAGCGGGGCTTCCAGGTCGACGTCGAGGAGATCACGGTCCAGGGGTCGTGATCCTGGCATCTCCGCCGTGGCACCGCATCCGCGGGACGTGGTGATGGACGGGCACGCCGCCGCTTCGGATCTGGAGCTGCTGCGTGCCCACGCCGATGGCGACCGGCGCGCTTTCGCCGAGCTGTTCCAGAGGCACCGCGACCGGCTCTGGGCGGTCGCGGTGCGTACGCTCGGTGACCGTGAGGAGGCCGCCGACGCACTCCAGGACGCGCTGCTCTCCGCGCACCGGGCGGCGGCCCGGTTCCGGGGTGACTCCGCCGTCACCACCTGGCTGCACCGCATCGTGGTAAACGCCTGCCTGGACCGAATCCGTCGCCGGCAGGCGCACCCGACCGTGCCACTGCCGGACGGCAACCGTGCGGAGGACGGCTCAGGCATCGGCGGGATCGAGCCGGCCGCACCGACGCAGGACCACGACACGGCGCTGGTGGTCCGCGAGGCGCTCGCCGCGCTGCCCCTCGAGCAACGGGCCGCGCTGGTGCTGGTGGACGTTCAGGGCTACCCGGTCGCCGAGGTCGCCCGCATCCTCGGTGTCGCCGAGGGGACGGTGAAGAGCCGATGCGCCCGGGGACGGGCCCGGCTGGCGGTGCTACTCGGGCATCTTCGCCCTACCGTCGCCGCAACGCCTTCGACCCGACCGGACCCGACCGGCCCGACCAGGGAGGTGCCGGGCGTCACGCCAGGGAACCCAAGCTTGGCCGAGGGCGTCGGATCTGGGTCGGGCCGGTACCGGCTGGACGCCAACCAGGAGGACACGTGACGACCGAGGGGTTCCGGGAGGTCGACAACGACCTGCTCGCTGACTACCTCGGCGGGGCGTTGGACGGCACCCCGCAGCAGGAGGAGGTCGCCCAGCTGGTGTCCGCGGACCCGGCTTGGGCCGAGACGTACGCGCTGTTGGCCCCCGCGCTGACGGAGGTCCGTGCGGACCTGGCCCGTTGGGCCGAGCCTGCGCCGGAGATGCCGCAGGCGATCGCCGACCGCCTCATCGCCGCGCTCGCCGCTGCGGGGCCGCTGCCGGAAGGCATCTCGGCGGACGAGGACGCCGCCGCTCCCGAGGTCGACCGGCAGGGCGTCCACGCGACGCCGTTGGTCGTGCCGGTGCAGGGCGGGGCTGGTCGCCGGCCAGCCGTCCCCACGCCGGCCGGGTCGGGTCGCCAGTTGCCCACGGGCCCGGGTCGACGCAGGCGCGGCTGGGTCCGCCGGGGCGTCCCGGTGGCCGCTGCGGCGATCGCCGTCGTCGCGGTCGCGCTGGGCCTCAACCAGCTCTCGATGAACGCCGCGGACACCGCCGGCAGCGCCCTGAACCACCCGGTCAACGCGCCCGAGGTTGCCGGGGCGGCGGCGGGCGCGGTCCGCACCACCGGGCCGGCACTACACAGCGGTACGAACTACACCCCCCAGACCCTCGACGACGCGCAGGGCGTCGACGCGCAGAGCCGACCAGCCCCCAGCCGGGCGACCAGCGACACGCGCGGCACTCCGCCGGAGGTGGCCGCCGAGGAGGATCGACGTCCTTCGCCCGACGGGCTGGATCAGCTGGCCCGGCTGACCGACGAGGCCGGGTTGACCGCCTGCCTGGCCGACGTGGCGGCGGAGCACGGATCCGCACCACTCGTGGTCGAGGTGATCGACTACGCGCGGTTCCAGGGCGAGCAGGCGCTGATCATCCGTTTCACCGACGCCAGCGGGGCCCGCTGGGCCTGGGTGAGCGGCCCGGAGTGCGGGGTGCCCGGGTCCGCCTCGGACAGCCGGTATTCCGCGCGGGTAGGGTGAATCCACGGCCAACGGCGCGATGACCGCACGCGTGACGTGACCCACCGGATGCCCGGCTCGGGAATCCCCGGTTCGTACGATGACGTTCTGGAAGTCAGCTGCCGGCCCCACCCAGGCGTCGGCAACTCGGATCAGCATCGGTGCTCGCGCCGACGCCGAACACACACAACTCGGGAGACGGCAGTGGACGAGGTCCGCAACCTGATCATCATCGGCTCCGGGCCGGCCGGCTACACGGCGGCGGTCTACGCCGCACGCGCCAACCTGAAGCCGCTGATCATTGAGGGCGTGCAGTCCGGTGGTGCGCTAATGACCACGACCGAGGTGGAAAACTTCCCCGGCTTCGCTGATGGCATCCTCGGCCCCGAGCTGATGGACAACATGCGCAAGCAGGCCGAGCGGTTCGGCGCCGAGTTCCTCACCGACGACGTGACCCGCGTCGAGCTGGTGGACACCGGCGACGCCGGCTCCGGCGCGGTGAGCACCGTCTGGGTCGGCGAGACCGCCTACCGGGCCCGATCCATCATCCTTTCCACCGGTTCGGCCTGGCGTCCGCTGGGCGTGCCCGGTGAGCAGGAATTCCTCGGCCACGGCGTCTCCTCCTGCGCCACCTGCGACGGCTTCTTCTTCCGCAATCAGCACATCGTGGTCGTCGGCGGCGGCGACTCGGCGATGGAGGAGGCCAGCTTCCTCACCCGCTTCGCCGAGTCGGTCACCATCATCCACCGGCGCGACTCGTTCCGGGCCAGCAAGATCATGGCCGAGCGGGCGTTGAGCAACGAGAAGATCAAGGTCGAGTGGAACAGCGCCGTCGAGGAGATCCTCGGCGACGACGGCAAGGTCACCGGCGTACGGGTCCGCAACGTGCACACCGGCGAAACCAAGGTGCTGGACGTCACCGGCGTCTTCGTGGCGATCGGTCACGACCCCCGCAGCGAGCTCTTCCGTGGTCAGGTCGAGATGGACGACGAGGGCTACGTGAAGGTCCAGGCCCCCGGCACCCGCACCAGCGTGCCCGGCGTCTTCGCCGCCGGCGACGTGGTCGACCACACCTACCGTCAGGCGATCACCGCGGCCGGCACCGGCTGTGCCGCCGCGCTCGACGCCGAGCGGTTCATCGCGACGCTCAGCTGAAACAAGGAACACATCCCGGAGGAGGGGCCATAGTGGGAACAACCAAGGCGGTCACGGACAAGAGCTTCGTCGCTGACGTGCTGCAGGCCGACAAGCCGGTTCTGGTGGACTTCTGGGCCGAGTGGTGCGGGCCGTGCCGCAAGGTGTCGCCGCTGCTCGAGGAGATCGCCCGGGAGATGGGTGACCAGGTCACCATCGTCAAGCTCAACATCGACGAGAACCCCGAGACCGCCCGGGCCTACCGGGTGATGTCGGTGCCGACGCTCACCGTCTTCAAGAACGGTCAGCCCGTGCAGTCGATCGCCGGTGCCAAGCCGAAGGGCGAGCTGGTCCGGCTCATCGAATCGGCTCTCTGACCGGCAGAAACGCACACCGAACCCCGTACCCGCTCGCCGGGTGCGGGGTTCGGTTTTTTCCCGGCCGCACCGTCGACCTATTTCCCGGCCCAGCCACCTCGCCGCCCCGGAACGCATAGCCTCAAGCCTGGGCCGCCCGGCCAGCCAGCGTCGTGCAGAGGGGGTCGTGCGTGCGTCCGATCCGACCCGGTGACCGGGGACCCGCGGTCACGGAGATCCGCAGCATCCTGACCGGCCTCGACCTGCTCACCGTCGCCGGCCCACACACCGACGAGTTCGACCTCGACACCGAACGAGCGGTCCGCGCGTTCCAACAGTCCCGAGGGCTCAGCGTCGACGGTCGGGTCGGTGCGGAAACCTGGCGTGCCTTGGACGCCGCCCGCTGGCGGCTCGGCGCCCGCACTCTCTACCACGCGGTCCCCGATCCGCTCAGCGGCGAAGACGTTCGGTCACTGCAGGAGCGACTGCTGGAGATGGGGTACGACGTGGGCCGGGCGGACGCCATCTACGGCATCCGGACCTCGCGGGCGGTGGCCCAGTTCCAGCGGGAGGTCGGCCTCACTCCCGACGGCTCCTGCGGCCCCCACACCATGAACGCACTGCGCCGGATCGGCCGCAAGGTGGTCGGTGGCCGTCCGCAGTGGCTGCGCGAATCTGACGCGATCCGGCAGTCCGGGCCGGCGTTGGTCGGCAAGACGGTGGTCATCGACCCAGGGCACGGGGGCACCGACCCCGGGATGGTGGTGCCCGACGGGTCGCTGCGCTGGACGGAGGCCGACCTGGTGCACGACCTGGCCAGCCGACTGGAGGGGCGACTCGCCGCGACCGGGGTGCGGGTGCAGCTCACCCGGGGCCCGTCGCCGGACAGATGCCTGCCGGACACCGACCGGGCCCTGCTGGCCAACTCGCTGGGCGCTGACGTGTTCATCTCGTTGCACCTGGACGGCCACCCGAACCCGGATGCGGAGGGCGTGGCGACCTACCACTACGGCACCGACAACGGGGTGACGTCGGCGACCGGTGAACGTCTGGCCGGGCTGGTACAGCGGGAGATCGTCGCCCGGACCGGGCTACGGGACTGCCGTACCCACGCCAAGACCTGGGACCTGCTGCGACTGACGCGGATGCCCGCCGTCCGGATCGAGGTCGGCTACCTCACCTCGCCCACGGACCGCGCCCACCTCGTCGACCCCCGCTTCCGGGACCGGGTGGTGGAGGCGATCGTCGCCGCGGTGCAACGGATGTACTACCCGATCGAGCTGGACGTTCCAACCGGCTCACTGGATGTCAGCGAACTGCGGGCCGTCGTCACCGCCGGCACGGTGATCGACTGAACCGCTGCGTTCTCCGTCGTCAGCCGCTGGTGGAGCGCGTGGCCGGGGCGGGACGGACCGGGCGGAGCAGGGTCTCCGGGCTCATCGAGCCGAGCAACTTTTCCAGCGCGTACTCGACGTCGGACTTCCAGCTCAATGCCGTACGCAACTCAAGGCGCAACCGTGGGAAACGCGGATGCGGACGTACCGTTTTGAAGCCTACGGAGAGAAAGAAGTCGACAGGCGCCACGCAACCGCCCGCAGGGTCGTCCGCGTCGCCGAACTTGGCATCGCCGAAGGCCTCGATGGCTTTGATCCCCCGCTTGGTCAGGTCCCGAGCGACGCCCTGCACCAGCATCCGGCCCAGCCCGCCACCGGCGAACGCGGCGACCACGTTCGCCGTCATCAGCAATGCCGCGTCAGCGGAGACAGGCGAGGTCGGGAACGCCATCGAGCGGGGCACGTAGGCGGGCGGGGCGTACATCACGAAGCCCGCCGGCATGCCGTCGACGTACGCGAGCTTGCCGCAGGAGCCCCACTCCAGCAACGTCTGGGAGACCCACGCCTCCTTCTCCAGACCTGGATCACCAGCGGCGCAGGCCCGGTCCGCGGAGACCGGATCAAGCTCCCAGTAGACGCACTGCCGGCACGGGTTAGGAAGGTCTTCCAACGTGTCGAGGGTCAGGCTGACCAGACGTCGCGACATATGGCGCATCCCCACAATAGGCTCGGTGGTAAGACCGGCATGGAACGACAGCGCCGCCTTCCTGCCCCCGACGAGCGATCGTACGCCGCCGATCGGCGATTCGGGAGGGGACGCGCAGATGCCCGCCACACCGGGGGCGTCGAGGACGGTCCGCCATGTGGTCGATCCGTCTCGGCAGGCCGGCAGCGTGGCTCTGGCGGACTAGGATCGACAATCGGTGTCCCGCCCGCCGCCATGGTCACCGGTGTATGGGGTATCCGGGGCGGGAGCCCGAGCAGCGATCGAGGTGAGGTCATGACCGGCACGACTCTCGACGACTACACCGACCGGTACGCCCGGCGGGTACGCGGAATGACCGCCTCCGAGATTCGAGCATTGTTCGCGGTGGCCAGTCGCCCGGAGGTCGTCTCGCTCGCTGGTGGCGCACCATACATCGCAGCTCTTCCGCTGGACGCGGTCGGTGAGATGCTCGGCCGGCTCGGCTCCGAACACGGCGTGACCACCCTGCAGTACGGCATCGGTCAGGGCACCCTCGAGCTGCGCGAGCGGATCTGCGAGGTGATGTCGCTCTCCGGGATCGACGCCGCGTGTGGTGCCTCCCCGGAGGATGTCGTGGTCACCGTCGGCGGGCAGCAGGCACTGGACCTGGTGGCCCGACTCTTCCTCGATCCGGGTGACGTGGTGCTCGCCGAGGGGCCGACGTACGTCGGTGCGCTCGGAGTTTTCCAGGCCGCCCAGGCGCAGGTTGTGCACGTACCGATGGATGCGGACGGGCTGATCCCGGAGGCGCTGGAGACGGCCATCGCCGACCTGGCCCGCGCGGGCCGACGGGTCAAGTTCCTCTACACGATCCCCACCTACCAGAACCCGACCGGTGTGACGCTGAGCGAGGAGCGGCGGGAACGAGTGCTCGACATCTGCGAGCGCGCGGGCCTGCTCGTCGTCGAGGACGACCCGTACGGTCAGCTGGGGTTCGAGGGTGAAGCGCCGGCGCCGTTGCGGGCCCGTCGCCGGGACGGGGTCTTCTACCTCAGCACCTTCTCCAAGACCTTCGCGCCAGGGCTGCGGGTCGGCTGGATCCTGGCGCCGCACGCGGTCCGCGACAAGCTGGTCATCGCCAGCGAGGCGCAGATCCTCTGCCCCAGTGGTTACGCCCAGGCCGCCGTGGCCACCTATCTGGGCACCATGCCGTGGCGGCAGCAGCTCAAGGTCTATCGCGAGGTCTACCGGGAACGCCGGGACGCCCTCCTCGACGCAATGGCCGACCTGATGCCCGAGGGCACCAACTGGACCACGCCGGCCGGCGGTCTCTTCGTGTGGGCCACCCTGCCCGACGGGCTCGACTCGAAGGCCATGATGCCGAGGGCGATCGCCGCCCGGGTCGCCTACGTGCCCGGCACCGGTTTCTACGCCGACGGCACCGGCACCGACGCCATGCGGTTGAATTTCAGCTTCCCGCCGCCGGAGCGGATCCGCGAGGGCGTCCGCCGGCTCGCCGGTGTGATGGAGCAGGACATCGCAATGCGCCGGGTCTTCGGTGCCGTGGGCGGCGCCACCGGCCGGCGCGGCCAGGCCGGCTCCGACGCGCCCGGGCCCGACTTGGCATGATGCCGGCATGGGTACGACCGCCGCCGAGCGCCTCATCGTGACCGATTCCGCCATCTCGGCCGACCTGCATGTTGTGGTGCTCGCGGGTGGGCTCTCCTATGAACGGGACGTCTCGCTGCGCTCCGGTCGCCGGGTGCTCGATGCGCTGCGCGCCGTTGGGGTGGAAGCCGAGCTGCGGGACGCCGACGTGGCCCTGCTGCCGGCGCTGGCTGCCGACCCGCCGGACGCCGTGGTAATCGCACTGCACGGTGCCACCGGTGAGGACGGCTCACTGCGCGGCGTGTTGGACCTGTGCGACATCCCGTACGTCGGCTGCGACGCCCGAGCCTCCCGGGTCGCCTGGGACAAGCCCTCGGCCAAGGCGGTGCTCCGCGAGGCCGGCATCCCCACCCCGGACTGGGTGGCCCTCCCACACGATCGCTTCTCCGAGCTTGGCGCGGTCGCCGTGTTGGACCGGATCGTCGACCGACTGGGCCTACCCCTGATGGTCAAGCCGGCACAGGGCGGGTCAGGGCTGGGTGGCGCGGTGGTCCGGGACGCCGCAGCGTTGCCCGCCGCGATGGTCGGCTGCTTCGCGTACGACTCCACCGCCCTCGTGGAGCGGTACGTACCCGGCATGGACGTGGCGGTCTCCGTGGTCGATCTCGGCGACGGACCACAGGCGCTACCGCCGGTGGAGATCGTGCCGCGTAACGGTGTGTACGACTACGCCGCCCGCTACACGGCGGGACGGACCACCTGGCACGCTCCGGCCCGGCTGGCCCCGGAGGTGGCAGCCACTGTCGCTGACGTGGCCCTCGCCGCGCACACCGCGCTCGGTCTGCGGGATCTCTCTCGCGTCGACGTGATCGTGGACGCTGCCGGCCAGCCGCACGTGCTGGAGGTCAACGTCTCGCCGGGCATGACGGAGACGTCGTTGCTGCCGCTGGCCGTGCAGGCGGCAGGGCTGGACTTTGGCCGACTCCTCGGCACCCTGGTCGCCCGAGCAGCGGCCCGCCTCACCGCTCCCTGACTGAACTGTCCGCCAGCGCGCCGGCTGCGCGCGGTGCTGCCCACGGGTCGACCATGAGGTTGGCGCGGGGACCGGGAGTTGCCGTCGCCACCCTCATGGTCGGTCCACCATCAGCGGGTGGTGCGTACGTCGGGTGTGTCGGCACCGTTGGCGTGTGAGGTTGGTGCAGGTGCCGCATCTGTAGTGCTGCCGTCCGTGCCGTCCGTGCCGTCCGTGCCGTCCGTGCTGCCGTCCGTGCCGTCCGTGCTGCCGTCCGTGCTGTCGTCGGGAGCGGCCTGTTTGCCGGACTCGTTGGCCGCGACAGGGGCGGCCTCGTCATCGGTTTCGCCCGCCGGGTCATGAAGGGCTGCGGGGCCGCCGGTTGGCGGTTCCGCCGCGTCGACGGTGCCGAGGGCTTGAGCGGCGGGCGCTGACGTCCCGGGCGCTGACGTCCCGAGCGCTGACGTCCCGGGCGCTGACGCGGGGGACGCGTTTGTCGACATATTCGTGGCAGAGTCCGGCCGAGTGGGTTCACCCGGCCGATCGGTGACGGCGGCCGCGGAGCCAGCGTCGGTGTCCGTGTCCAGGAAGACGGGATCAGCTGAGGGCGCCCCGTCGTCGTCGGTCTGTTCGGCGCCGGAAGTTAGCTCACTCCCTGGTTCCGGAATCTCTTCTGCAGCCTCGATGACCGAGGCTGCCTCGGCGGCTGCTGCGGCTGCCTCCGCCGCGGCAGCGGCATCCGCAGCGGCGGACTGGGCCAGAAGGCTGGACGGCGCCTGCCACTGGATGCGGGGTGGCTCGGCGAGCGGGCGGCCACCGAATTCGGCAAGCCAGGCGGCGACGAGCGCCAGATTCTCCCGCCATTGCGCCTCAGAGATCGGCGGCAGGATCGAGTCCCACAGTGACAGGAAGGTGCCCCGCAACTGAAGGCGGCCGTACGGCCGGGCGAGAAACCACATGTGCAGGTGGGCTGAGCCGTCGCCCCACCGGTTGACGTGCACCCGTGCCACACCGTCGAGAGACCGAATGGCTCGCTCCAGCCGTACGGTCATCACACCCAACTCGGCGGCAAGCAGGTTCGGCAGGTCACCGAGATCGAGGTGGGTCCGCGATTCCAGGATGAGCACCATGGGCAGGCCAGTGGGCCGGTCCATGGCACGTACGCGCCACCGCTCTCCCACCCAGATATAGGCGTCGTCGGGTGCGTTGCAGGCGGTGCATTCCCGGAGACCCTCGCCCTTCCGGGGCGGTTCGACCGGGACCGGATCATCGAGATGCTTCACGTGGAGGTCTCCCTCGAAGGGGAATGACGGCCACTGGGTGAAGTCCGGAACTGAGGGAGGGGTGTCGTGCACGACGCTGACCCTAACGGAGTCTGGCAGCGCTGTCCCTACCTGTTTGATCGGTCCCGACTGACCGCATCAAAGCCGTCCGTCGACCAGGTATGCCGGCTCACCACTAGCACCTCGGAGCGATATCCACAGGCTGCCGAGATCCTGAACACAGGCCGTCGTCCACAGGCTCGCACCCGCTCCCACGCGCTGTTTCACGTGAAACGGGGGGTGCCTGTGGACAACGGGTGTGGATAACTTTTCGGCCCGGCAGTCGTTGTCCGCGGACCGCTGAACCGCCCGGCGATGACCACTCGGTACCGCCGCCGGAACGGTGCGGCCCTGACCTTGCTCTTCCTCAGAGATTGCCCCTCCGAGTGGGACGAGGGGCCCGCACCGACCGGCCACCTACCGAGTCGCCGTTGGGACCGCGCGCGCCCACGCCAGCGCGATCGCTGACACCTCCGGACAGGGGCGCGATGCGCATGGGCTCCAACGGGCGTCCTAAGAGACGTCGGCGGCGCTGTGTGGGTCCGGTGGCAGAGGACGTCGGGCGCGGACCTCCCAAAAAAGTGGCGGGCGGCGTGGCGCAGCCACCGAGAGGCGGCGAGCGGCGTGGCGCAGCCACCGAGAGGCGACGGGCGGCGTCAGGCGCAGACCGTCGAGAGGCGCCAGCCGGTGGACGACGTGCGGCCGCGAGCGGCGTTGGACGGCGAGCTACTACGGCGGGCTGTGGACGGTGAAGGACCGACGGGTCAGACGCGAGGCGCAAGACACGCACGACCCGCCACGCGAGGCAATGGGCACGGTCCGGTCCGGTCCGGTCCGGTCCGGTCCGGTCCGGTCCGGTCCGGTCCGACGCATGATCGACTTCATATCGCCGATCTAGCGGTGTCCGGCCGCTCGGATACCGCAATGTCGCGGATGTGGAGTCGATCATGCGTCGGGTCGCGCGAAGCGCGACGCACCGCCCGCGACGCACCGCCCGCGACGCACCGCCCGCGACGCCCAGCGCCCCGGCACCCAACGCCCGCGACGCCCAACGCCCCGACACCCGAGGCGCGAGGCCCGAGACCCGGGACGCGAGACCCGAGACGCGAGACGCGAGGCCCGAGGCCCGAGGCCCGGGACGCGAGGCCCGAGGCCCGAGGCCCGGGACGCGAGGCCCGAGGCCCGGGACGCGAGGCCCGAGGCCCGGGACGCGAGGCCCGAGGCCCGAGGCCCGGGATGCAGGACCCGGGGAGCAAGGCGCGCGGCGCAAGACCCAGGGAGCAAGGCCCGGGGCCCGGGGCGCGTGCGGTGCCCAGTTCGCCGCCAGGCGAGCACTGAGATCACCGTGGACAGCTCGGACACCCAGAGCCACCCCCAGTGGCAAGCAACGCGGCAGCGGGCCACTCAGCGGCCCGCAAGGGCGCTGCATGGTCACTCCCGTGAGCCGCGAGACGCCCAACCACCCGCAGAGGCCGCCGTTTCACGTGAAACAGAGCTAAGGCGTGCTCGTCGGCGTTCCGGTACGGGCGCTGGCCGTCAGGGCGGGCGCGACTGGCCCAACCGGGCAGCGGGCGACAGGCAGCGAGCCGCAGGCACCGGGCACCGAGCGCCGGGCACCGAGCCCCGAGCACCGAGCACCGAGCCTCCACCCGCCAGAGGCCCGGGACGCGGCGGACTGTTTCACGTGAAACGCGGTGAGCCGGATGCAGAACGGCCGCGCACCCCTTGGGGTGGCGCGGCCGCGAGCGAGAGGGGCGGACTCAGTCCCCGTCCCCGCTCTCCTCCTGCTGCACTCCGATGATCCCGACGATCCGCTCAAGGTCGTCCACCGTCGCGAACTCGATGGTGATCTTGCCCTTGCTCCGGCCGATGTCCACCTTCACCCGGGTGTCGAACCGGTCGGACAGCCGATCGGCGAGATCGGTCAGGGCCGGCGCGTGCGCCTTCGGTCGCCGTTTCGCGGCTTGGCCCTTCGCCGGCCCGTCGTTCAGCGCCAAGGCCACGATCTCCTCGGTCGCCCGAACCGACAGGCCCTCGGCCACGATCCGCAATGCCAGCTGCTCTTGTGCCTCGGTCTCGTCGAGGCTCAGCAGAGCGCGGGCGTGACCCGCCGACAGGATCCCCGCAGCAACCCGCTTTTGCACTTGGGCCGGAAGGTTCAGCAGCCGAATCGTGTTGGAGATCTGCGGCCGGCTTCGGCCAATCCGGCGGGCCAGCTCCTCGTGGGTGGCCCCGAACTCCTCCAGCAGTTGCTGGTAGGCGGCGGCCTCTTCCAGAGGGTTCAGGTTGGCCCGGTGGATGTTCTCCAGGAGGGCGTCACGGAGCATGGCGTCATCACGGGTGTCCCGGACGATCGCCGGGATGTTCTCCCGCCCAACCGCCTGAGCGGCCCGCCAGCGCCGCTCGCCCATTACGAGTTCGTACTTCTCGTCGTCGAGCTGCCGGACCACGATGGGCTGGAGGAAGCCGACCTCCTGGATCGAGGTCTTGAGCTCCTCCAGTGCATCCTCATCGAAGACCTGGCGGGGCTGCTTCGGGTTGGGCAGGATCGCGTCGACCGGGATCTCGGCGAATCGAGCTCCGGGTACCGGGCTGAGCGTGGGCTGCTCCGGCTCGTGAACTTGCGCCCCGGCAGACACCGCGGGGACGGCTACGGCATCCGCATCGTCCGCGTGCTCGTTCTCCGGCTCGGCCGTCACGGTGCCGGCGGCACTGGGCGCCGGCCCGGTCGGGATCAGTGCCCCCAGGCCCCTACCCAGACCGCCCCGAGGACGGTTCTTCATGCCTCGCCTCCCAGCGACTCGTGCGCACTACGCATTCCGGCCCACCGGCTCCTTGACGCCTCGTTCGGCGATCTCCTGGGCAGCTTCGAAGTAACTCGTGGCCCCCCGCGAACCGGGATCGTAGGTCATCACCGACTGGCCGTAGCTGGGTGCCTCGGAAACCCGGACGTTGCGGGGGATGACCGCCTGGAGAACCTTGTCGCCGAAGTGGTTCCGGACGTCCTGCTCGACGGCGTCGGCCAACCGGGTACGCCGGTCGTACATCGTCAGCAGGATGGTGGAGACGTCGAGCTTCGGGTTGAGGTGTTGGCGCACCAGGTTGATGTTGTTGATCAGCTGGTTGAGCCCTTCCAGGGCGTAGTACTCGCACTGGATCGGGATCAGCACCTCCTGCGCGGCAACCAGGGCGTTGACCGTGAGCAGACCGAGCGAGGGCGGGCAGTCGATGAAGACGTAGTCGAACTCGCCGGGGTAGGCGGCGATCGCCCGGTCCAAGCGCGACTCCCGCGCCACCACCGACACCAGCTCGATCTCCGCGCCGGCCAGGTCGATGGTCGCGGGTACGCACCAGAGGTTGGGGATGCCCTCGACCGCCTGCGCCACCTCGGCCAGCGGCACGCTGTTGATCAGGCAGTCGTAGACGTCAGGGATCCCGGTGTGGTGCGGGACGTTGAGCCCGGTCGAGGCATTGCCCTGCGGGTCGAGGTCCACCACGAGCACCCGGTTGCCGTGCAGGGCAAGCGCCACCGCAAGGTTGACGGTGGTCGTGGTCTTGCCCACGCCGCCCTTCTGGTTGGCGACGCACATGACCCGGGTCCGGTCTGGCCGAGGCATGGTCACCTCGCCACTGGGATTCAGGATCTGCACGGCGCGCATCGCCTCCATAGCCAACGGTGGGTCATCCTCTTCGCGCGTCGGGGTTTCACGTGAAACGTACGTGGGATCGGCCGCCACGGCAGCCAACGACTCGGTCGAAGCGACCGGAGCGTCGGCGATCACCGCCACGGCGTCCCGAACAACCGCCGCGCTGGGTTGGTGCGGGACCACCGGTTCGAAGCGAACCGCTGCGGCGGTGTTCCGCCGACCGGACGTCTGCCGCACCTCAGCGGCATTGGCCGGTCGGGTCGGCCCTTCCGGTGTCCGTCGAACAACCGACGGGTCCGCGATTTCCGGCCCGGTCGACTGATCTGCCGGCTCTCCGCGCCTCGGCGGCGGATCGCTGTCCGGAGGGCGGGTCGTTGGGGGGGTCGCGCCGGGCGACCAGCTCGGGTAGTCGGTTTCACGTGAAACGGGATCGCTGGTTGACCCGGTCACGCGTGGATCGTCGTACCTGCCGTCGTCATGCACCTGTCATCCCTGCCCGCTTCGGATGGTCGGTCCGCGCCCCGGTCAACTTCGCCGCACCCACGCTCGCAACCCGGAGCGTACGGCTCTCGGGAGCGGTCGGAGACCCGCGACGCCCGTCGCCCACTCCACACTATCGACGCGCGGTCAGCCTACGGCGGACGGGCGCGGCCGGTCCACGTCGGGTTCTCATCCCCTCGTCCATCCGTACCGGTACAACGAGGCAACCCACCGGCCGGAAGCCCGGTGGCGCGAACTCTCAACGTCGCTGGGAGCGTCCGCCCCGGGACCGCTTGGTGGCCGCCACGCGCGGAGGACCGATCATTCGCTCGCGCACGATCTCCACGACAGTGGTCGGTGGGTCAATCACCCCGACGCCGCAGAGGTGCACGGCCGGCTCCCCGCCACCAAGTCGCGTCACAACCTTGGCGTGCTCCTCGATCTCCGCTGCCGCGGACGAGCCTTTGAGCGCCAGCAGACGGCCACCACGGACCGCCAAAGGCAGACTCCAGCCCGCCAGACGATCCAGTGGGGCGACCGCGCGGGCAGTCACCACATCTCCGCTGATGGGTTCCCGGCCGCTCGACCCGGTGGCAGCCTCGTCGGCCCGACCACGGAACACCCGCACCGACTTGGCCAGGCCGAGTCGCTCGACGACCTCGATCAGGAACGACGTACGTCGAGCGAGGGGTTCGATCAGGGTGACCGTGAGGTCGGGGCGCGCGATGGCCAGGACCAGACCCGGCAGACCGGCACCGGACCCGACGTCGAGCACAGTCGCGCCGGACGGTATCCGCTCGGCGATCGCAGCACAGTTGAGCAGGTGCCGGTCCCAGATGCGAGGTGCCTCTCGGGGGCCGATCAGGCCGCGGACAACGCCGTCGGTGGCCAACAGCTCGGCGTACGCGGCGGCCAGGTCGAGACGGTCACCGAAGAGGGTCAGTGCGGCCGGGGCCAGCTCGGGCGGCAGCGCCGCGTCTTCTGGCGACGGGGCAGTGTCGCGCCGAGTCGAATCATCGTCGACCTCGGGCGTAGCGGGCCGGACAGCGGACGGCCCGGGCGGCGTGCCGCCCGGGCCCGTCACGGCGTCGGCCGTGATGTCGTCGTGAGTCACTCGGTCAGTCCGCCGGCCGTACGACGATGCGCCGGTTCGGCTCCACACCCTCGGACTCGCTAGCCACACCAGACATGGCGTTGACCACGTCGTGCACGCACTTGCGCTCGAACGCGGACATCGCGTCCAGTCGGACCGGCTCGCCGTACTCCTTGACCTTCTCGACGGCGTTCTTGGCGACCGCGGCGAGTTCCTTGCGGCGGTTCGCCCGGTAGCCACCGACGTCGAGCAGCAGGCGGCTCGGGGTCCCGGTCTGCCGGAAGACGGCGAGGCGGGTCAGCTCCTGCAGCGCCTCCAGGGTCGCGCCTCGCTGACCGACCAGATTCTGCAGCCGCTCGCCAACCACCTCGACCATCGGGCGGCCGGCAGCGACCAGCTCGTCGATGTCGCCGTCGTAGTCGAGGATGTCGAGCAGTCCCTCGACGTAGTCGGCCGCGATCTCGCTCTGCCGGAAGAGGTCGCCCTCGCTTACCGCCTTCTTCACCCGGCCGGCAGGGGCCGTATCGGTGTCGCCGTCGGCCTCGGCGTCGGTGTCGTCGCCGGCCTCGGCCTCGGTGTCGTCGCCGTCCACCGCGAGCGTCGCGGTTTCCTCCTCGTCCAGGGACTGCTCGGCGCGGGGGATGCTGGTCTCGGTCACGGTCTCATCTCCGTACTCGCTCGGCCGGACCGTCGGGGTCCGACTGGTTTCCCGTAGCCGGCGGGAGGTCGCCGGTGCCCACGGGCACGTCTGTACGGGCAGTGTCGCCCGTGGCCGCGCGATGCGCGGTCGGTTCCGCCCCGGCGCCGGCCATACGGCGGCTGCGCGGTGCGGAACGGGCCGCCGCCGGTCACCCGGCGACGGCCCTTGGATGTCAGCCCTGCCGCTTGGCGGGGCGGCTCTTCTTCGGGTTGTTCGTCGGCTTGGCGCCCGGCTTCGGCCCGGCCACCTTGGGGGCGGTCGCCTTGACCGGCGCAGGCGGGGCCGACTTGCCTCGACCGAACAGGCCACCGGACTTGGCCGGCTGCACCGGGCTGCGAGTGGCGGCGGGGGCGACGGCCTTCTTGGCGGTCACCGGCGGCGGGAACTTCCGCAGCACCCACTGCTGCTGGCCGAGGGTGAAGAGGTTGTTGGTAACCCAGTAGATGATGACGCCGATGGGGAAGATCGAGCCGGAGATCAGCAGCGATGCCGGGATGCCGTAGAGCATCAGTCGCTGGATCATCCGCTGCTGCGGGTCTTCCGCCCAGCCGGTCTTGAGGATCATCTGACGGCTGGTCAGGTAGGTGGTGCTGATCATGACCAGGACCAGGAGGCCCGCGACGATCTTCGTAGTGTTCCCGCTGGCGTTGAGGCGGGACAGCTCGTCAGCGGTCGACCCGAACTTGCCGGCGATCGGGGCGGTGAAGAGCTTCGCCTGCGAGGCGCTGGTGAACTGGTCAACAAGCCAGCCGTACTTCGTCTTGCCCAGGTTGGCCGGGTCCAGCCGCTTCAGCACGTGGAAGAGGCCGAGGAAGACCGGGATCTGAAGGAACATCGGAAGGCAACCCATCAGCGGGTTGGCCTTCTCCTTCTTGTAGAGCTCCATCATTTCTTTCTGGAGCGTCTCCCGGTCACCCTTGTGCTTCTCCTGCAGCTCCTTGACCTTGGGCTGGAGCGCCTGCATGGCCCGCTGCGACTTGATCTGCTTGACGAAGACCGGGAACAGGATCACCCGGACGGTGACCACCAGGAAGATGATCGACAGGATCCAGGCGAAGTTGGTGCCGAGCACCGCGCCGACCGGCACCCCGATGGCGTCCCAAGCAGAGTGCCAGGTCAGCAGGATCCACGAAATCGCGTAGTAGATCCAGTCAAGACTCAGCTTCAATTCGGGGCTCCAGTCACATCAGCACGGCGGCGGCCGCCCGGCTCCGGCACCGGGTCATATCCACCAGGGTGAAAGGGGTGGCAGCGCAACAGCCGCCGGACCGCCAGCGCGGCTCCGCGGAGCGCGCCGTGCCGAGCGAGCGCCTCCTGGGCGTACGCACTGCACGACGGGTAGAACCGACAGCGGGCCGGCAGCGCCGGACTTATCCACCGACGGTACGCGATGATAGGCGCGATCAGCACCTTGGCACCGGTGGTTGTCGACGGGCGCGGGCTGGTCTGTTCGGTGCCGGTCATCGGGACCGCCGCTCGCGGGGCGACCTGGCGACCGCGATGGCGGCGTCCAGGTCGGCGGCGAGCCGAAGGTACGGCGCCTGCGCCGCTGCGGGGAGCGCCCGGACGACCAGGGTGCTGCCGCCAGGCAGGGCGGTCATCCGGTCCCGGACCAGTGCCCGCAGTCGGCGCCGGACCTTGTTACGGATTACGGCGTTGCCGACAGCTTTGGACACGACGAAGCCGGCGCGGGACGGCACGGATGACTGCTCCGCACTGCTGTCTCGCACCGGCTCCGGCGAGGTCAGTTGGCTGGGGTCGGCGGTCACCGGCACGGTCAGGTGAACCACGACGGCGCCACGTCCGGCGCGTCGGCCACCACGAACCGCTGCGGCGAAGTCAGTGCTGCGCCGCAGTCGCTGCGCGGCGGCCAGCACGACTGCCCACGTCCCCTGGACCAGCCCGATCGGCTCAGGCCGACAGGGTGGTGCGACCCTTGGCGCGACGGCTCGAGAGGATGGCACGGCCGGCACGGGTGCGCATGCGCAGCCGGAAGCCGTGGGTCTTCGCGCGCCGGCGGTTGTTCGGCTGGTAGGTGCGCTTGCTCACGTCAGGCTCTCCGTTTTCGTACGCGCCCCGCGCGACGGGATCGCCGGGGTCGTGGGGTGGTCCAGGCCACCGCGACGGTGGCCCCCGATCGGTGCTGTCCGATGGTGCGGGACCTCGGCAATGCGGGGATGCGACCGCGGACAGCAAGCACCCATCACCCTAGCAGAGGGCGAGAAAGCAACCGTTCCAGCCTACGCAGGGGGGCAATGACCGTCAAACACCCCGAGTAGCGGACAACAGGACGCGCCCGAGGCCGCGAGGCGGTTTTCGCTGATGTCGACAAGGGTGTCGCCGCGTCGCCGGTTGATGGCGCAGGGACAACGCTGTTACCGTGCCCGATTGCGGTAAGCGTCTCCAACCTCCGGTCGTCGCGCAGGCAAGACCGGACAAGGCAGTGAATCGTTCGGCACGGTGAACCCGCTTCAGCGCCCGGTCAGGCAGGGGGCAGGTGCCACCCGCGTCCGGCGGTGGCCACAATCGCTCGGTACACAGGTTGTGGATAACCTGTGGATGACCACCGGTCGACCGTCCGGGTGGGTGTTGTTCCACCCCGCGAACGCGGCGGGCCCGGGACGGCCGGCTGGCAGACAGCGGCGGCCGGGAGCAGAGGCGAGGGGGTGGCACGACGGTGGCCGGTACGACCGACCTTGCCGCAGTGTGGTTAGCGGCGACCGACGAGCTCGCCGACGAGATCATCTCTGCTCAGCAGCGTGCCTATCTCCGACTGACCCGGCTGCGGGCGATCGTCGAGGACACCGCGCTGCTCTCCGTACCGGACGCGTTCACCCGCGACGTGATCGAGTCACGGCTACGCCCGGCGATCACCGAGGCGCTCACCCGCCGGCTGGGCCGGCCGATCCAGGTCGCAGTCACCGTTCGGGTGGCCGAGGACGCCACGGGCCGACCGGCCGGCACCGTCTACCGCAGTGCCCCGGAGACCGGGCCGCTCGACGTCGAAGGCCCGGCCGCCGCACCATTTGGCGACGACCTTGGTGTTCGGCCGGCTACCGACGCGCTGATCCCGGAGCAGTCACACGAGGCACGTACGCCCGAGCATTTCGCGCCGCCCGCACCGACGGGTCCGCCGCTCGCGCCGCCCGTTGACGGGCATCGTTCCGGGCTGATCCCGGCCAGCAGGGACGGGCAGGAGGCGCTGTTCAGCGCCGCTTTCGCGGAGCCGATGCGGCCGTCCCGACCAGGACCGGACCGGCGCGGCTACGACGAGCAGGCCGCCCGCTTGGAGCAGCCCGGCCCGGACACCCGGCCCTACGAGCCGCGTTACCGGGACGACTCGGCGTCACCGCGCGACCAGCACGTGATCCGCGCGCTGCCCCGGGACAACGGAACCGACAGCGGCCCGGGCCGCAGCGGGGTTGACCACCGTGCCGGTGGCCGCGACGACCGCCGGCTGCCCGGTGCCGACACCGGCGGTAACCGGCTCAACCCGAAGTACATGTTCGAGACGTTCGTCATCGGCTCGTCCAACCGGTTCGCGCACGCGGCGAGCGTGGCGGTGGCGGAGTCACCGGCGAAGGCGTACAACCCGCTGTTCATCTACGGTCACTCCGGGCTGGGCAAGACCCACCTGCTGCATGCCATCGGGCACTACGCCACGACACTCGGAAACGCCCGCTCGGTCCGGTACGTCTCGACCGAGGAGTTCACCAACGACTTCATCAACTCGCTCCGGGACGACAAGACCAGTGCGTTCCAGCGGCGCTACCGCGACGTCGACATCCTGCTGATCGACGACATCCAGTTCCTGGAGAACCGCGAGCGCACGCAGGAGGAGTTCTTCCACACCTTCAACACCCTGCACAACGCCAACAAGCAGATCGTGATCACCTCCGACCGGTCGCCGCGCCAGCTCGCGACTCTCGAGGACCGGATGCGAACCCGGTTCGAGTGGGGGCTGCTGGCCGACATCCAGCCTCCGGACCTGGAGACCCGGATCGCGATTCTGCAGAAGAAGGCAGCGCAGGAGCGGATGTACGCCCCACCGGACGTGTTGGAGTTCATCGCCTCCCGGGTGTCGAACTCGATCCGGGAACTGGAGGGTGCGCTGATCCGGGTGACGGCGTTCGCCAGCCTGACCCGGTCGACAGTCGAGCTGTCGCTGGCCGAGGAGGTGCTCCGGGACTTCATGCCCGACGGCGCCGGTCCGGAAATCAACGCAGACCAGATCATGGCCTCGACCGCCGACTATTTCGGGGTGAGTCTGGAGGACCTGCGCGGTCAGTCCAGGTCCCGGGTGCTGGTCAACGCCCGACAGGTGGCCATGTACCTGTGCCGGGAGTTGACCGAGCTGTCGCTGCCCCGGATCGGGCAGGCCTTCGGTGGACGGGACCACACCACTGTGATGCACGCCGACCGGAAGATCCGTCAGCAGATGGCCGAGCGCCGCTCGCTCTACAACCAGATCGCCGAGCTGACCAACCGGATCAAGCAGAACAGCTGAGGCGTACGCCAGCCGTCGCGACGGCACACAACTCGGGACACGCCCGGCCGGATCTCCGGCCGGGCGTTCTTTTTCTCGTCCGCAGCTGGACTCTCGACATGGTGTAGGCCACATCATCGAGGCCGTGACCGCCTCGACTCCCACTCGTTGTCCACAGCTTGTTATCCACCGGCAGTGGATAACTACGGTCCGTCCTCCGCCGGTTACCCACAGCCTGTGGAGAAACCCTGTGTACGAGGCTGTGGACGCCTGGGGACAACCGTCACGTTATCCACCGATGACCGTCGACCTGTGTACGAGCTGTTGAAGGTTCTGGGGATGACGCCAATGGTGATCTTCACCGTCATCCACAGTCTTGGGGAGAAAGTCGGTGGATTACCGGTGGACAACCGGTGGACAACGGTGGACAACCGGCCGCCGAGATCGGCCTGTGGACACGCAAGCCGGTTGTACCCCCGGTTCTCCACAGCTAAATCACCGGTGGATAACCTGTCTGAGCTGCGCAGACCCGAGTTTTCCACAGTTTGCACAGGTGCGATGAAGACGATGAGTTATCTCTTCTAAGAGAACAAAAACCAATCATCACCGTTGGGCTTTCTGTGGATCGTGCCGAACGCTGCCGGATCAGCCCGTCAGCACCGACACGAACCATGGGGTCGGGCGCACAGCCGATACCCCCGCGCCCTAAGGTGCGATGGGTACCCGCACGGTCGGGCGGGACGGTAGGCAGCGGTCGGCATGAGAGAGTTGTCGCTGACGTCGACGCGGAGGCATTGATGAAGTTCCGAGTGGAGCGCGACGCGCTCGCCGAGGCCGTGGCGTGGACCGCGAAGAGCCTGCCCAACCGGCCATCCGTACCGGTGCTCGCCGGGGTGATGCTCCGGGTCACCGATGGCAACCTGCGGGTGTCCGGGTTCGACTACGAGGTCTCCAGCCAGGTGACCGTTGAGGTGCAGGGTGACGCCGACGGCGCCGCGCTCGTCTCCGGCCGCCTGCTCGCCGAGATCACCAAGGCGTTGCCGGCCAAGCCGGTCGACATCGCCGCGGTCGGCGCCCACCTCGAGCTGGTCTGCGGCAGCGCACGGTTCACCCTGCCCACCATGCCGGTGGAGGACTACCCCGCACTGCCCGAGATGCCGCAGAGTGCCGGCACGGTCGACGCGGCCGCGTTCGCCACCGCGGTCTCCCAGGTGGCCATCGCGGCCGGCCGGGACGAGACACTGCCGATGATGACCGGCGTCCGTGTCGAGCTCTCCGGCAACACGCTGTCGATGCTCGCCACCGACCGTTACCGGCTGGCGCTGCGCGAGATCCAGTGGCAGCCGGACGACCCCGAGGTCAGCATCAACGCCCTGGTGCCGGCCCGCACCCTGAACGACACCGCCAAGGCCCTCGGCCCGCTGGGCGGCGAGGTCACGCTCGCCCTCGCGCAGGGCGCCGCTGGCGAGGGCATGGTCGGCCTGGCCGGCGGCACCCGACGCACCACCAGCCGCCTGCTCGACGGCGCCAACTACCCGCCGGTGCGTTCGCTCTTCCCGGCCACCCACAACGCCGCGGCTCGGGTGCCGGTCAGCACCCTGATCGAGGTGGTCAAGCGGGTCGCGTTGGTCGCCGAGCGGGCCACTCCGGTGCTGCTCAGCTTCAGCGCCGACGGCCTGGTGGTCGAGGCCGGCGGTTCCGAGGAGGCGCGGGCCAGCGAGGCGATGGAGGCCACCTTCACCGGCGATGCGCTGACCATCGGGTTCAACCCGCAGTACCTCATCGACGGCCTGGCCAACCTGGGCTCCCAGACCGCCGTACTCTCGTTCGTCGACGCCTTCAAGCCCGCGGTGATCTCCCCCGCCGGCGAGGATGGCGAGGTCATTCCGGGGTACCGGTACCTCATCATGCCGATCCGCGTTTCCCGCTGATCGCGCCCAGCAACACCCAGATCCACGGAGGTAGAAACACATGCAGCTCGGCCTTGTAGGACTCGGCCGTATGGGCGGCAACATGCGGGAGCGGTTGCGTGCCGCTGGTCACGAGGTTGTCGGGTTCGACTACAACGCGCAGCTGAGCGACGTTGCTACCCTCGCGGGCCTGGCAGAGAAGCTTGAGTCGCCGCGTGCGGTCTGGGTCATGGTGCCCGCCGGTGTCACCGACGCCACCATCGACGAGCTCGCCGAGGTGCTCGGCGAGGGCGACATCATCATCGACGGCGGCAACTCCCGCTTCAGCGATGACGCCCCCCGGGCCGAACGGCTCAACGAGCTGGGCATCGGCTACCTCGACGTCGGCGTCTCCGGCGGCGTCTGGGGCCGGCAGAACGGCTACGGCCTGATGGTCGGCGGTGCCCAGGAGCACGTCGACCGGCTGATGCCGATCTTCAGCGCTCTCAAGCCGGAGGGCGAGTTCGGCTTCGTGCACGCCGGGCCGGTCGGCGCCGGGCACTACTCGAAGATGGTGCACAACGGCATCGAGTACGGCCTGATGCACGCCTACGCCGAGGGCTACGAGCTGATGGCCGCCTCCGAGTTGGTGACCAACGTGCCGGGTGTCATCAAGTCCTGGCGGGAGGGCACCGTCGTCCGTTCCTGGCTGCTCGACCTGCTGGACCGGGCGCTCGACGAGGACCCGGAGCTGGCCGATCTGAGCGGCTACACCGAGGACACCGGTGAGGGCCGGTGGACCGTCGACGAGGCGGTCCGGCTGGCCGTGCCGCTGAACGTCATCACCGCTTCGCTGTTCGCACGGTTTGCCTCGCGGCAGGACGACTCGCCCGCCATGAAGGCCGTTGCCGCGCTGCGTCAGCAGTTCGGCGGCCACGCCGTCCACAAGCGCTGAGCGGTATCCACAACCTGTGTATGTCCACCGGCTGGAACTGGTCGACTTCCGCTCGTACGAGCGGGTGGCCGTCGACCTCCAGCCGGGGGCGAACGTCCTGATCGGCGCCAACGGCGTCGGCAAGACCAACCTCGTCGAGGCGCTGGGCTACGTGGCGACCCTGGGCTCGCACCGGGTCGCCACCGACGCACCTCTGGTCCGGATGGGCGCCGGCTCCGCGGTGATCCGCTGCGCCGTGGTCCACGACGAGCGGGAGCTCCTGGTCGAGCTGGAGATCGTGCCCGGCAAGGCCAACCGAGCCCGGCTGGGCCGATCACCGGCCCGGCGGGCCCGGGACGTGCTCGGCGCGCTACGACTCGTGCTCTTCGCCCCGGAGGACCTTGAGTTGGTCCGGGGCGATCCGGCCGAGCGCCGCCGCTACCTGGACGACCTGCTGGTCAACCGGCAGCCCCGATTCGCGGGCGTGCGGGCCGACTACGAGCGGGTGGTCAAGCAACGCAACGCGCTGCTGCGCACCGCGTACCTGGCACGTAAGACCGGAGGATCCCGGGGCGGCGACCTCGGTACCCTCGCCGTCTGGGACACCCACCTGGCCCAGCACGGCGCGGAGTTGCTTGCCGGCCGACTCGAACTCGTCGCCGCGCTCACTCCGCACGTCGCGAAGGCGTACGACGCGGTGGCTGCCGGTCGGGGTGCGGCGAGCATCGCCTACCGGCCCTCGATCGAGTTGGCCGAGCCGACCACCGACCGGGCGGCGCTGGCCGACGCGCTGACCGCAGCCCTGGCCGCGTCCCGCTCCGCCGAGATCGAACGGGGCACCACCCTGGTCGGCCCACACCGTGACGAGCTGGCACTGACCCTCGGCGCACTGCCCGCCAAGGGGTACGCCAGCCACGGCGAGTCGTGGTCGTTCGCGCTCGCGCTGCGGCTGGCCGGGTACGACCTGTTACGCGCCGACGGCATCGAGCCGGTGCTGGCGCTCGACGACGTCTTCGCGGAGTTGGACACCGGCCGCCGGGAACGGTTGGCGGAGCTTGTCGGCGGGGCGAGTCAGTTGCTCGTCACCTGTGCGGTGGACGACGACGTGCCGGCGGCTCTGCGCGGCACCCGCTACCAGGTTGGCGAAGGGACGGTACGCCGTGTCGGATGAGCCACGCCCCAAACGGCCCGAGAAGGCCGCAGGTGACGCCGCGGCTGCGCGTACCCCTGGGGTGCAAGCGGCAGGCGGCGAGCCGGCGGCGGCCGCCAGCGGGCCGGAGTTGGCCCGGGCGGTGCTCGATGCGGCGCTGTCCCGGCGGCAGGCGGCGGCACGTGCCCGGCGTACTCCTGGCGGTGCAGGCGGCGACGGTGCCGGCGGCTCGGGGCGGCGGTTGCGTGGCTACTCCGGCCCGGGCCCCGACCCGCGCGACCCGCAGCCGCTCAGCGCCGTGCTGAACCGGTTGGTGAAGGCGCGTGGTTGGCAGCAGCCGGCGGCCGAGGCCACCGTGTTCGGTGCCTGGGAGCGGGTCGTCGGCGCGGAGGTCGCCCAGCACAGTCGCCCGGTCAAGTTGGAGAACGGCGAGTTGACCGTGGAGGCGCGCTCGACCGCCTGGGCGACCCAGCTGCGCCTGCTCGCCGGATCGCTGCTCAAGCAGATCGCCAGCGAGGTTGGCCACAACGTGGTGCGCAAGCTGCACATCCACGGCCCGGCCGCGCCTTCCTGGGGGAAGGGGCCACGCCGGGTACGCGGTCGGGGCCCACGCGACACGTACGGCTGAGCTGGTTAGTCAGCTCCGCCCGTCGGCCTTGCGGGCCGCCCGCTTCCGTTCGCGCTGTTCCTGGGTGTAGCGCTTGCGCTCGGCCAGGTCGCGTTTCCACGCCTCGCGGGCTTCGGCCGAGCCGCCCTGCACCGCACCCTGGACACCCTCGGCCGGCCCGGCGAGGTGCCGGAAGGCCCAGCGCAGGAGTCGGCCGCCTTCGCCTGGGGCCCTGGTGGCCGCGCCGTCCTCGCTCATCTGTCGCCCTCTCCACCGTTGTGCCCGTCGCATGGGCGTTGATTGGTGCACCAATGGTTGGTGCACCAATGATCGGTACGATAGTCACCGTGCTGGGGAAGGGCAACCGATGAGCGAACAACCGGATGGCGTCGACCCGCTGGCGCTGGAGCAGCAGGTCTGCTTCGCGCTCTCGGTGGCCGCGCGCAGCGTGGTGGCCGTCTACCGGCCACTCCTGGAACCGATGGGGCTGACCCATCCGCAGTATCTGGTCATGCTGGCGCTCTGGCAGCACGCGCCGTTGTCCGGTCGCGACCTCAGCCGCCTGTTGCAGCTCGACCCGGGCACACTGTCACCCCTGCTCAAGCGGCTCGAAGCGGCCGGCTACCTGCGCCGGGAGCGCGACCCCAGCGACGAGCGCAGCCTCGCCGTCACCCTCACCGCCAGCGGTGCCGCCCTGCGGAGCCAGGCAGAGTTGATCCCGGCCGCGATCGTGCAGCGACTCGGGCTGCCCGTCGAGGACCTGCAACACCTGCACGCGGTGCTCACGCACCTCATCGCGGCGGCAAACCGACCGGGCGGCGACCAGACCGCTCCGGAGGCCAGCGCTCCGGAGGCCAGCGCGTCGGAGGCCAGCGCGTCGGCTCAGGCGTCGGCGTAGACGGCGAAACCGCGCTCGGCGCAGCGGCGGTAGAACGCGGCCAGCACGCCCAACTCGGCACAGGTGAAGTTCCACTGCGGCGGGTCGCCGCGCTCGTCGCGCAGCGCGTCAAGCCGAGTCTCCAGCCACCGCAACTGCTGCTCGGCCAATCTGCCGTCGCCGAGCAGTGAGCGCAGCACGGTGCTCACCGAGTCGAAGGTGACCGACTCGCCGTGCGGCCGGTGCCCGGCCACGAACCTCTCGATGCCGCTGGCGATCCAGGAACAGCCGTCCGGATCGATCACCGGGTCCTCATCCTCGGCTGCGGCGTCTGTGGCGTACAACACACCTTCGAGGCCGAGGAGCAGATCCACCAACTCGGTGTAGGCGGTCGCTCGGATGGTGCCGGTCTTCGCGATGAGCTCAGCCAGCGCCGCGGTCGGCGCGGAGATTCGCGGCAAGTCGACGATCTCGCCGAAGTCGACGAACTCGGCTGGCGCGACCGGGTCGTAGAAGCGGCCGGTCCGCGGCCAGTGCACCGCGACGTTGTCCAGCCCCATCTGTCCACCTCTTCGAGAGCACGTGTCGGGTCGATCGGGTCGATCGTCCCGGTTCCAGCCGGTAAAGATCAAGGCGGGTTCCGGGGCGCCGCAAACGTACGGCACGGACGCTCCGGCCGCGACCCCCGACCCGCCCGGCCTTGGGTCAACCCGTTTGGGGACGGCGCGTGCGATCGGAGCCTGGCGTGTGGGGGGAGTCGCGGGCAATGTGGTTCTGCCGGCTACGGACTTCTCAGCCGCCTCTCTGAGGGTGCCGAGTGGTGGTTCTGTCCTCCGCGCACAGTAGGATTGACAGCGAGACGAAGACCCGGGTGCGGGAGAGGGACGGGGCCGGTGGCCCCAGGTTCATTCTCCCCGTCGGGTCGAGCCGATCGCGATCCGCGGGCAACCGCGGCGACCGGCGCGTTCGACCCGTTGTCCGGAGGTCTCCGGCACCGGTCCGCGCGCCGACGTCGCGTCCTGTCCGCCGAACCCGCGCCCGCCGCGCCCTACCGGCGCGGTTGACGCGAGAAAGTGGCCGAGGGTGGCAGCGCAGGACAAGCAGGAGTACGGCGCAGAGTCGATCACCGTTCTCGAGGGGCTGGAGGCGGTCCGCAAGCGGCCCGGTATGTACATCGGGTCCACCGGCGAGCGCGGTCTGCACCACCTCGTCTGGGAGGTCGTCGACAACGCGGTGGACGAGGCGCTCGCCGGATACTGCGACACCATCGACGTGGTGCTGCTCGCCGACGGTGGCGTCCGGGTCACCGACAACGGCCGTGGTTTCCCGGTCGACCTCCACCCGAAGCTCAAGAAGCCGGGCGTCGAGGTCGCGTTGACCATCCTGCACGCGGGTGGCAAGTTCGACGGCAAGGCGTACGCGGTCTCCGGCGGTCTGCACGGCGTCGGTGTCTCCGTGGTGAACGCGCTCTCCACCAAGATGTTCGTCGAGATCCACAAGTCCGGCTCCGTGTGGCGGCAGCACTACACCAACTCCAAGCCGAGCTCGCTGGAGAAGGGCGAGGCCACCGACCGCACCGGCTCGGCGGTCTCCTTCTGGCCCGACCCCGAGGTCTTCGAGACCGTCGACTTCGACTTCCAGACCATCTACCGACGCCTTCAGGAGATGGCCTTCCTCAACCGCGCCCTGCGTATCCACCTGCTCGACGAGCGGGTGGCCGAGGAGGAGGACGGCCGGCAGCGCGAGGTGACCTTCTACTACGAGGGTGGCATCGCCGACTTCGTCCGGCACCTCAACGCCTCGAAGAGCCCGATCCACAAGACCGTGGTCGAGTTCGAGGCCGAGGAAGAGGGCATGTCGCTCGAGATCGCCATGCAGTGGAACGAGTCGTACGGCGAGTCGGTCTACACCTTCGCCAACACGATCAACACGCATGAGGGTGGCACCCACGAGGAGGGCTTCCGGTCCGCGCTGACCAGCGTCGTCAACCGGTACGGCACCGACAAGAAGCTGCTCAAGGGCGACGAGAAGCTCTCCGGCGAGGACATCCGCGAAGGGCTCGCGGCGATCATCTCGGTCAAGCTGGCCAACCCGCAGTTCGAGGGCCAGACCAAGACCAAGCTCGGAAACACCCCGGTGAAGAGCTTCGTGCAGCGGGTCTGCAACGACCGGCTGGTCGACTGGTTCGACCGGAACCCGGCCGAGGCCAAGATGATCATCACGAAGGCATCGCAGGCAGCCCGGGCCCGGATCGCCGCGCAGCAGGCGCGCAAGCTGGCCCGGCGCAAGTCGCTGCTGGAGTCCGGCTCGATGCCGGGCAAGCTGGCCGACTGCCAGTCTACCGACCCGCGCGAGTCTGAGGTGTTCATCGTCGAGGGCGACTCGGCAGGTGGCTCGGCCAAGCAGGGCCGCGACCCACGGACCCAGGCGATCCTGCCGATTCGCGGCAAGATCCTCAACGTGGAGAAGGCCCGGATCGACCGGGTTCTGAAGAACAACGAGGTCCAGGCGCTGATCACCGCGCTGGGCACCGGCATCCACGACGACTTCGACATGGAGAAGCTGCGGTACCACAAGGTGGTGCTGATGGCCGACGCGGACGTCGACGGCCAGCACATCCAGACGCTTCTGCTCACCCTGCTGTTCCGCTTCATGCGTCCGCTTGTCGAGATGGGCAACGTCTACCTGGCCGCCCCGCCTCTTTACAAGATCAAGTGGAACAAGAAGGGCGACGACGCGCAGTACGCGTACTCCGACCGCGAGCGGGACGGGCTGATCGCGCTGCGCCAGCAGAAGAAGCCGAACGCCAAGCCGGACGACATTCAGCGCTTCAAGGGCCTCGGCGAGATGAACTACCCCGAGCTGTGGGAAACCACGATGAACCCGGCGACGCGTACCCTGCGTCAGGTCACTCTCGACGACGCGGCGACCGCCGACGAGTTGTTCAGTGTGCTGATGGGTGAGGACGTCGAGGCGCGCCGGTCGTTCATCCAGCGCAACGCCAAGGACGTGCGGTTCCTGGACATCTGACGGACTGCGTTGGAGCGGTCGGGTAGCGCTCGACCGCTCCAACGGTCCACAGAGTTATCCACAGCTTGGCCGGTATCCACAGCCGTTATCCACAGCACAAAAACGACTCTGAGTCTGATAAGGGTATACAGTGACCGATTCTCCCGAGTCCACACCGAACGAGTCTGAGGTCCCCGCCGAGGCCATCGCCGCCGTGGTCGCACACGACCGGATCGAACCGGTCGGGCTTGAGGTGGAGATGCAGCGCTCCTACCTCGACTACGCGATGAGCGTCATCGTCGGGCGTGCGCTGCCGGACGTCCGGGACGGGCTCAAGCCGGTCCACCGCAAGATCCTCTACGCCATGTTCGACTCTGGCTACCGGCCGGACCGCGGCTACGTGAAGTGCTCCCGAGTCGTCGGCGACGTGATGGGTCAGTTCCACCCACACGGTGACTCGGCGATCTACGACGCGCTCGTCCGGATGGCGCAGCCCTGGTCGCTGCGGTACCCGCTGGTCGACGGCAACGGCAACTTCGGCTCGCCCGGTAACGATCCGGCTGCGGCCATGAGGTACTGCCTTACGGCAGATGTCCGGATTCGTACCGCCGAGGGCAGCGTCCGTATCGGCGACATCGTGCCCGACGCGGCGGCGAGCAGCGAGACCGACATCGACCTCAAGGTCCGCGACCGCAACGGCGACCTCGTCCGCGCCTCCAAGTTCTTCCACTCCGGTGAGCACCCCACGCTGCGGCTGCGCACCCGCGAGGGGTACGAGCTGACCGGCACCCACAACCACCCGGTGCTCTGCCTGGTGGACGTCGCCGGCGTGCCGACCCTGCTGTGGAAGCTGCTCGCCGAGATCTCCCCCGGCGACCGGGTCGTTCTCCAGCGCTCAGTGCCGGACGAGATCGGCTACCCGATGCTGGAGCACGTCGAGGCCGCCGTCCTCGCGGGTGCCTTCGTCAGCGAAGGTTGGGTCTCTGCGGGCCGTGCCGGGTTCAACAACGTCGACCGCGACTTCTTCGTACGAGTGCTCGCGGCCTACGACCTTGCCGTCGGCGGGCCCCGCTACGTCAGCGAGCGGGTCATCGCCTCCGGCAGCACCCTGCACGAACTCGACGTGCAGGACCTCACCACGCTGAACAAGAGCCTCCTCGGTGACATGGTGGGGGCGCGCAGCGCCGCGAAGTTCGTTCCCGAGTTCGTCTGGCAGGGGTCGGCCGCGGTCAAGCGGGCGTTCCTCCAGGCGCTCTTCGAGGGCGACGGCTCGTCGTCGCTGCTGCCGCGCAACACCATCCAGGTCTCGTACTCGACCCGCAGTGAGCGGTTGGCCCGCGAGGTCCAGCAGTTGCTGCTGGAGTTCGGCGTGATCAGCCGGCAGACCCGCTACGACAACGGCGAGATCAAGGTCGTGGTGACCAACCGCCGCGACGCCCGGATCTTCGCCGCGCAGGTCGGCTTCCTCGGCCGCAAGCAGGCCAAGCTGGAGGCGGAGCTGGCTGAGGTGCCGGCGAGCAGCACCGCGCTGTCCAGCGACCACGTGCCGCTGGTCGGTGAGTTCATTCGCGAGCACGGCGCACAGCGCTGGACCGAGCGGGACTGGCTGCGCCGGCACAACGTGGATCGGGTGGAGCGCTGGGAGCGGGACCGCGACGAGATCGCCGCCCGGATCACCAACACCGAGGTGCTCGACGTGGTCGAGCCGTTGGTCGACGGGCGGTTCTACTACGCCGAGGTGACGCAGATCACTGACGCCGGTGTCCAGTCGGTGTACAGCGTTCGAGTCGACACCGACGACCACTCGTTCGTCTCCGACGGCTTCGTCAGCCACAACACCGAGTGCAAGCTCGACCCGCTGGCCATGGAGATGCTGCGGGACATCGACGAGGACACCGTCGACCTGCAGGACAACTACGACGGTCGGGCCAAGGAGCCCACGATCCTGCCGTCGCGAATCCCCAACCTGCTGGTGAATGGCTCCGAGGGCATCGCGGTCGGCATGGCCACCAAGATCCCGCCGCACAACCTGCGCGAGATCGGCGCGGCGGTGCAGTGGTGCCTGGAGCACCCGGAAGAGGACGAGGAGACCACCCTTGAGGCGCTGCTCGGCATCGTCAAGGGCCCGGACTTCCCGACCCACGGCCTGATCGTCGGCACGACCGCGATCCAGGACGCGTACCGCACGGGTCGCGGCTCGATCCGGATGCGCGCCGTGGTGGAGGTCGAGGAGGACAAGCGGGGTCGCCCCTGCCTGGTCGTCAGCGAGCTGCCCTACCAGGTCAACCCGGACAACCTCGCCGAGCGGATCGCCGAGCTGATCAAGGAGGGCAAGCTCGCCGGGATCGCCGACATCCGCGACGAGTCCTCCGGGCGTACCGGCATGCGGATCGTGCTTGTGCTCAAGCGCGACGCGGTCGCGAAGGTCGTGCTGAACAACCTCTACAAGCACACCCAGCTCCAGGAGACTTTCGGCGCCAACATGCTGGCCCTGGTCGACGGGGTGCCGCGCACGCTCAACCTGGCGCAGTTCATCCGCTACTACGTCGAGCACCAGATCGACGTGATCCGCCGGCGGACCGCGTTCCGGCTGCGCAAGGCCGAGGAGCGGGCGCACATCCTGCGCGGTCTGGGTAAGGCCCTGGACGCGCTGGACGAGGTGATCGCGCTGATCCGGCGTTCGCCGACCGTCGACGACGCCCGGCAGGGCCTGATCCGGCTGCTGGAGATCGACGAGATCCAGGCGACCGCGATCCTGGACATGCAGCTGCGCCGCCTCGCCGCGTTGGAGCGGCAGCGGATCGTGGACGATCTGGCCAAGCTTGAGATCGAGATCGCCGATCTCAAGGACATCCTGGCCAAGCCGGAGCGGCAGCGGAAGATCGTCTCCGAGGAGCTCGGTGAGATCGTCGCCAAGTGGGGCGACGATCGGCGCACGCAGATCATCCCGTTCGACGGCGAGGTCTCGATGGAGGACCTCATCGCCCGCGAGGATGTGGTCGTCACGATCACCCGGACGGGGTACGCCAAGCGGACCAAGGTCGATCTCTACCGCTCGCAGCGGCGCGGCGGTAAGGGCGTCAGTGGCGCTACGCTGCGGCAGGACGACATCGTCAGCCACTTCTTTGTCTGCTCGACCCACGACTGGATCTTGTTCCTGACGAACAAGGGCCGGGTCTACCGGGCCAAGGCGTACGAGTTGCCGGAGGCCAGTAGGGTAGCCAAAGGCCAACATGTGGCCAACCTGCTCGCCTTCCAACCTGACGAGCAGATCGCGCAGATCATCGAAATCCCGAACTACCAGGTAGCCCCCTATCTGGTACTGGCCACGAAGAACGGCCTGGTGAAGAAGACGCGGCTCGAGGAGTTCGACTCCAACCGTTCCGGCGGCATCATCGCGATCAACTTGCGCGATGAGGACGAGCTGGTCGGTGCTGCGCTGGTTGCGCCGGAGAACGACCTGCTGTTGGTCTCCGAGAAGGCACAGGCGATCCGGTTCAACGCCTCGGACGAGGCGCTGCGGCCGATGGGTCGGGCAACCTCGGGCGTGATCGGCATGCGCTTCACGGACGACGATGTCCTGCTCGCCATGGAGGTCGTTCGGGAGGGTCTGGACGTTCTGGTGGCGACGAACGGGGGATACGCGAAGCGGACCCCGATCGAGGAATACCCGGTGCAAGGCCGGGGAGGTAAGGGCGTGTTGACTGCGAAGATCACCGAACGGCGCGGTGGTCTGGTTGGCGCGGTGGTGATCGATCCGGACGACGAGCTGTTCGCGATCACCAGCAACGGTGGTGTCATTCGGACTCCGGTGAAGCCTGTACGGCGTACGCGTGACCGGAACACAATGGGGGTCAAGCTGATGGACCTCCCGGACGGCGTGACTATCGTGGCGATTGCTCGCAATGCCGACGAGCCTGACGAACAGGACTAGTTGAATGACGGAGACACAGGCGAAGTCGGGGAACACGGGGACCTCGGCCAACCCGGTCGACGAGGAGGCCGCCAAGGGCGGCACACCATCGACCGGCCGCGCGGCCGTGGGCCGGGCGACGGTCCCCGCTGACGCGCCTGCCCCGAAATTCACGAGGGCCCCGGGCATGACACCCCCGCCGGAGCCCTCCGGCGGTGATGCTGACAAGGGCGACAAGACCGAGGCGTCCGCCGCCGAGGCGCCGACGTCCGCCGCTGCCACGCCTCCGGGTTCGGCGGCGGCACCCTCGTCCCGTCCGGCGACCACCCAGCCGATCACCGTCCGGCCTGGCCAGGCGGCGTCGACTGGGACCACCGGCACCCAGCCACGGATCACACCCGGCATGACCCAGCAGCAGCCGGATGCGGCGCGTACCTCCGCTGCCGGCCGCCCGGCCAGCGGCGGTGGCCTACCGCCGGGCATCGGCAACGCGTCCGCCGTCGGGGCTGCCCGCGTCGGTGACGCGGTACGTGCGGCGCGTACCTCGGTCAGCTCGGCCGCGTCCCGCGGACCACGCCGGGCGCGGCTGAACCTGAAGCGGATCGACCCGTGGTCTGTGATGAAGTTCGCGTTCGCCGTCTCGGTGGTGCTCTTCATCGTCCTGGTGGTCGCCACCTCGGTGCTCTACCTGGCGCTGGACGCGATGGGTGTGTTCGAGAGCGTCAACGGAAGCCTGAGTGACCTGGTCAACGCCGGCGGTGGGCAGAGCACCAGCGGCTTCCAGATCACCGCCAAGGGCGTGATCCTCAGCTCGGCGCTCATCGGCCTGGTCAACGTGGTGCTGTTCACCGCGCTGGCCACGCTGGGAGCGTTCGTCTACAACGTCTGCGCCGACCTGGTCGGCGGGATCGAGCTGACCCTCGCCGAGCGGGACTGAACGACCGGGACGCCGGGGCACCGTGAAAAACGGTCGCTCCGGCGTCCCGTACTCAGATAGGTTTTGCAGGCGTCGACGGCCCGGCCCGTGAGTCCGGACCCCGATTTGGGGTCGGCAGAGCGGATGGGTTAATCTTGCTCGTCGCAACGCGGGGCTATAGCTCAGTCGGTTAGAGCGCAGAGCTGATAACTCTGAGGTCGATGGTTCGATTCCATCTAGCCCCACCGCAAGTCGTCCGACGCTGGTCGAGCGCAAGGGGTCGCCGCATGTTCAAGAAGCTGCTGATTCTGGCTGGCGTCGTCGGTGTGGCCGCCGTCGTGTTCAACAAGATCAAGGCCTCGAACGACGAGCGTGCCCTGTGGCACGAGGCGACCACCGCGCCCGACCTGCGCTGACGTTCCGGCCCGGCGACGAGCGATCGACGCCACGGCCACCAACGGGGCCCTAGCTCAACTGGCAGAGCACTGCCTTTGCAAGGCAGGGGTTAGGGGTTCGAGTCCCCTGGGCTCCACCAGCACTTTCCTTGGTTGATCTCGGTCCGAGTACAGCCATCCGTACAGCCAAGCCGGTCACGCCGTCCCCTCCTGGCCGAGAATCCGGTCAATGGCCGAGGCAGCCTGACGAGCCCGCGCCGGCAGGACGTGGCCGTAAGTGTCGGCCGTCATCCGGATGGTGGAGTGCCCAAGCAGCTCCATCACCGTCCGCAGTTCCTCGCCCTGGTCGAGCATGAACGTGGCGAAGGCGTGCCGCAGGTCGTGCAGGTGCAGCCAGTCCAGCCCGGCCGCCGCGCGGAGCTGCTCGAAGCGCCGGTTGACGTTCCGAGGTTCCATCGCCGTGCCGATGGTGCTGGCGAAGACCAGGCCCAGATCCGACCACACCTCCCCGGCCGCGAGCCGTTCCTTGGCCTGGCGCACACGCTGTGCCTCCAACGCCCGGACGGCCAGAGCCGACAGCGGCAGCGACGGGCCGATCGGTGCGTCTTCGGTGGCACGAACACCAACCCGTGATCCCCATGACAGCGCCTCGGCTCGGTCCTGCATGTCGTCCCGGCGTTAGGGTCGCGAGCATGACCGATGAAGAGGCTCGCGAGATCGCATCTGCGTTCCTCGCTGAGCGCATTGACGAGATCCGCACCGGTGAATGGGTGGTCACCGGTGCGTGGGAGCACGAGACCGCGTGGTCCGTGGGCTACCAGTCCCGCGCCTTCGTCGAGTCAGGCCGCATCTCCGACGCGTTGGCCGGCAACGGGCCTGTGGTTGTGCCCAAGTCCGGCGCGGACCCATGGCTGTCCTGGTCCGGTCGGCCGGTGGAAGAACAGATCGCCGAGGGCCGGCCCACCCTCGGCTGAACGCACTGACATGCCGCGATCCGCGCGGACGTCGCTGATCAGTTGGCGGACGACTGTCGCACGTCAGCCGACGGGGGACAGATGCTGGGCATAGCTGGGCACGATGCTGGGCATAGCTCGTTGCCGAATTGCCCTCTACAGAATCAAGGCGGCCCGCAAGCGGGCCGCGCCGGCCCGGCCCCGGCCTGCTGGCGACCTCCGGCCGGCATCGGCCGGGCCGGCCGGCCACACTGACGGACACTAGGACCTTGAAGACCTCGGGGCTCCGCCCCGAACCCCGACCCTCCTCAGAGATGCCGCCGCAGATCACCTCACCGGGCACCACAAGGGCTACCAGCCTCCCCGGACGGGGCCAAGGTGGAGCGCCCTACCGGACGAACGACCTTGGCCCCGTCCGGGGAGGCTGGACGGTCTGGCGACTGCCCGACGAGGAGATCCGCTTTTCCACTCACCGCATAGCCGCTGCACGACATGTCGTTGCTGACTGGCACACTCCGGCGCATGAGTTACGACTTGGCGGTGTGGGAAGGTGACAGGCCCGCTGACAACGCCGCAGCGCTGACCACTTTCAAGGCGCTCTACGAGAGGTATATCGCTGAAGGCCAGATACCGCCGACGCCGCGTATCCGAGCCTACGTCGAGGCCCTTCTTGAACGGTGGATCGACCTCACTGAGGACGACGACGAGGAGCGGAGCCCCTGGTCGACGGGGCCACTGATCAACGAGGCATCGGGACCAGTCATTTACTTCCCGATGGTGTATAGCCGCTGTCAGGAGGTGTCGGCCGGTGCCGCACGAATTGCCGCTGACCATGACCTTGTCTGCTTCGACCCGCAGCTAGGTCTACTTCGGCCCGCACCTGAGGAGCTGTAGATCGTCTTTACGGTACGGGTTGAGGTTCCAGGCTTGGCCGTACAGCCAGTCGTACAGCCAAGACCCCCGGCTGACACCGACGCCACCTGACAACGACGGACGGCTGACCAGGTGCGCAGCCACCCGACCAGCCTTCCGCGATCTTCTTCTACCCCCCGGGCCGGCATGGGCCATCCGTGGGCCAGTAACCGTGGCGCACAGCGGGCACGAGACGCAACCGGGCTGGCCGCTGCCCGCGGACGTTTCGGGCATCACGGCCGGTTGAGCGCGCTCTTCCAAACTGGCGGTGCCGTGGGGTAAGCGCAACTAGAGAGCGTGCAGGTCATCGATGGTCAGCTTGGTTGCGCCGGCCTCTTCCCAGACCGTTACCTGCAAGGTCATGTCGCTTCTGCCCTCCTCGCGAGACCAGAGGTCGACGTCGACCTTCCAGGCGTCGTGGTCAGCAAGGAAGTAGGCGTCGACGTGGTGCCATGCCTCGGGCGGCAGTGGAATGAACGTTGCCGGGTACTCGCGCGCCCAGACGCCCAGGTCGTGGTCCGATCGCGAGTAGTCCCGCGCTAGGCCGTCGAAATCACCGGCGGCAATCCGTTCGACCACCTGCTCGATGATTAGTCGGAACCGGGCTGGAAGATCCGCAGCAGTCACCGGTCGAGTATGAGAAGCGGGGACGACGGCTGTACAGCCGTCCGTACAGCCAAGCCGGCGGACGGACACAGATGGCCAGCGGCGCTAGCCGGCACGACGAGCAGGTCAGCGGCAGTAGCCGACGCCAGCCGACAGCAGTCTTGATCTTTGCAAGGCAGGGGTTAGGGGTTCGAGTCCCCTGGGCTCCACTCCATGACGTGATCTCGTTGTTGACCTGTGCTTTCGTGGTTCGCATGACCGGGACTGTTTCGTCACCGGCAACAAGGCCGGCGACTGGACACGGTGATACGAGTGCGGTCCCGGTCGCCGAGGTTGCAGACGAGGCCGGCTCGCCTTCGAGGGGAAACGGAGGGCGATCTGGTGGGCGACTCTCATGACTGGGACGACATCCGCGCGGAGCTGCACGACGGGGACGACGACGCGTTCGATGTGGAGTGTGCTCGGACGGAGGCGTGGGTCAGCGCGTGGCACCTCGCCGAGGAGCGGAAGCGTCTCGGGCTCACTCAGCGTCAGGTGGCCGAGCTGATGGGGGTCACGCCCGGCCGGGTGAGCCAGATCGAGAACGGCGACCTGGACGCCGACGAGGTGGCGACCCTCAGCCGGTATGCGCGGGCGTCCTGACGGTGGCCGCCAGACTGCCGGAGCGTGGGATCACGCTGCCAATCGGTTGGCCAGGGCGTTTGGTCGCTCGTCCGACCAACACGGTCTCGACGTCGGTCACGCCGAGGGCCGCGAGCTCCCCGGTGATGAACCGGTGGAGCCCTTCGAGGTCCGGCAGCCAGACCGCCACGTGCAGGTTGGCGCGGCCAGTGGTGCTCAAGACCCCGTGCACGGACGGGTGGGCGGCCAGGGCTGCACCGACCCGGTCCAGTTCCGCCGGAGGCAGCCGCAGGTAGAGGTTCGCGTCGACCAGCAGTCCGAGCCGGTGCGGATCGACGTAGGTCTGCGTGACCGGCGGCATTGCCGTCAGCCTGCGCCGCACGGTTGACTCCGGCCGACCGAGCTTCGCTGCCAGGGCCGCGGCCGACTGCCGCGCGTCCGGGGCCAACGCGGCCAGAATTTCCCGGTCCAGGCCGTCAGGAGCGTGGGACCGTACGGGTGCCGTCAACTCTCGGCGCTCGGCGGCGCTCAGCGCATCCAGTCTCCACGCGGAGGCGTCCGCGTACACGTGCATCGCGGTCTGCGCCTCGACCGAGGTCACGGCACGGGTGGCGGGTAGTTGCCGGAAGATCAGTCTGTTCCGCGGGTCCTTGCCGCTGGCGAGCACCGCCAGGATCTCGTCTCCGCCGGCGGTCAAGTCGATGAACGGTATGTCGTCTCGCTCGGCGAGTGCCTTGGTGACCGCATCCAGGGAGCCGCGCAGTACGCGGATCCGCAGCAGCATCACCGCCTCGTACGGGTCGAGCTGCGGTGCGATGACTACCCGGACGGTGCCGTCACCGAGCAGCCGGGCCAGCCGACGGCGCACCACTCGGCTGGTCAGTCGAAGCACGCCGGCGATCTGTTCAACGCTTGCCCGGCCGTCGCACTGCAGGGCGGCCACCAGCCGTCTGTCGACATCATCGAGCAAGAGATCCGTCGTTTTCGGCGTCACGTCGGTCAGTATCGCTCACTTCCTCCGTCGGGATGGGTCGAAGACCGCCGCAGGGCTGAAACTTGGCGCATGACCGAATTGATCGACGCGATGACCGAAGCCGCCCACGGCGCGGGCCAGTACCTACTCGAACTGCCACGCCGCGCGCCCGCTACGACCCTCGCAGATTTCCGTACGAGATTCGATGCCATCGATGCTCCGGTGGCCGCGTTGCTCCGCGAGCGTCTCCTGCCGCTACGCCCGGAGGCGGCCTGGGTGGACGAATTCGACGATTCTTCATCGGCAGCAGGCGAGGCGTGGGTCTGCGACGCGACCGACGGAGCCGTGCAGTACCTGCAGGGCCTGCCTCAGTGGTGCGTGACGCTCACCCTGGTCCGCGACGGCGAACCGGTTGCCGTGGTCCTGCACAACCCCCTGCTCAAGGAGACTTACACCGCGGAGGCAGGGGCCGGGGCCTTCCGCAACGGCGAGAGGATCACCCCGTCGGCCAAGGCCGAGCCTCAGGCCGCCCTCGTGGCTACCAGCCAGCCGCCGTTCGCTGCCGCGCAGCCTGAGGCCCTCCGCGAGGCCGGCCGGTCGCTGACGGCGGTCCTGCTCGTGGCCGGAGCGGTCCGCAATCTCGGCCCGACGTCGTGGCAGTTGGCCGACGTGGCGGCGGGCCGGATCGACGCCTTCTGGGAGTACGGACGCGACGATGCCAACCTCCTGCCGGGCGTTCTGCTCGCCCGCGAGTCCGGCGCGACGGTCACCGATGCCGCCGGAGCGCCGTGGCGCCTGGGAGCGACGAGCATCTTGGTGGCCGGGCCAAAGCTGCACCCGCTTATGCTCGCCGCCCTCCGAGCCGGAGAGTCTGACTAGTCCAGGTCGCCCTCGAACAGGTCCGCGTGCACGTCCAGGGTCATGGCCGCAGCGGCCGGGTTACCTCATTCGTAGTGATAGCGGCACTGCGCGATCTGCACTGTGTCGTCCGTGATCCGGTATACAAGGCGGTGTTCTTGATCGATGCGTCTCGACCAGAATCCCGCCCAGTTGCCGCGGAGCTGCTCCGGTTTGCCAATGCCTTGATAGCCGTTGCGTCGGATGTCCTCGATCAAGGTGTTCACTCGTTCGAGCATCTGGCGATCTCGTTGCCAGGGCAGGTAGTCCGCCCAGCCACGGCCGGCGAGCTGGACCTTCGTGCTGCCGACGCCTCGCCTGAGCTGGAGTCGGGGTCGATCAGGTCGTGCGTCTCCCCACCCCCGTTGCGCAGCTCTTCGACGGCTTCACTCAGACGGCGCGCGTTAGCGGGGCTGGCCATCGGCCGGCCATAGCGGGTGGTGAAGATCAGGTCGGAGGGCTGCCAGGCCGGACCGGCTGCGTCCCGGGCGGTGGTCTGGGCGGCGCGCGGCGGCGGTCGAGTGCGACGGTGCGGACGTCTTTCTGTACATCTATCAAGGCGGCCCGCAATGGGCCGCACGCGCCGCCGCCTGGGCGCGTGCCGGCCGCTGCCGCTGTCGCTCTGCGGCCGTCACGCCCGATGCCCGGGCGGCTGGCGCGGACAGCGGGAAAGCCCGGTGGGCCGCCGCAGAATGACCGATTCGTCGGCCGGCCTGGTAGCCCCGCGAGCTGCATGTCACCGGCCAGGCGTCGTGACTTGATAGGAGTGTCAACGCCGCCTCAAACGGGTGCAGGCGTTGTCGCGGGCGCTTCAGTTGGACGAGATCGAACGCGCCCACCTGCGGGATCTGGCCGCCCCGACCTCGCACCGGCGGTGGGCGGGGCCGGAGGTCGCTCAACGACCCGACCCGGGGATGCTGCGCCTGATGGGGGTGCTGAGCCACGTCCCGGTGCTGCTGCTGGGACGCCGTACGCAGGTGCTGGCCCGCAACGGGCTGCTCAGTGCGGTGCTGGGGCACGCGATGGAGCCAGGGTCGTCGTTCGCGCGTTGGCTGTTCCTGGACCCCGGCGCACGGGCGCGGATTGTGAACTGGGCCGACTTCGCCGCCGCCGCGGTCGGCGCGCTGCGCTACGAGATGGGACGCCACCCCGACGATCGCCGGCTCGTCGACCTGGTGCGGGAACTGCGCCGCGGCGACCCCGAGGTCGCGCGGTGGTGGGACGACCAGAGGGTCACCTTCCGTACCTCGGTGACCAAGCACGTGGTCCACCCGACGGCCGGACCGCTCAGCTTCGGCATCGAGTCCGTCGTCGGGCCGCACGATCCTGAGCAGCGTCTGGTTGTCTACACCGTCGAACCCGACTCACCCACGGCACAGGTTCTGCCCATGCTCGCCAGCTGGACAACCGGGCCACAGGAGCCATGCAGAGCGGGCGGAACAACGCCCTGAACGACCACCCAGCCAGGGCATGCTGCGCTACCGGGCGAGCCGGGTCGGGCTCATCGGGCATCGTCCGAGGTTCGTGAGCTGGGCAAAGTCAGCGGTAACGGTTTGCCCGCGATCGTGGCGGTGTGGTTCGCATGGTGGTACCTCCGGCCCACCAGCATTTCCCCGGTTGACCCCGGTCGCTAATACAGCCAGGTCCGGTGGCTGGGACGATCGAGCAGCTCAGCCTCCCCGTTGAAGATGGCGACGAGGGAACCGCTGGAGCGGACCGCCAAATCTCCTGGATCAAGAACCGGCTCAACCGGTTCGCCGCGATGCTCCGCGCCGAGCCATACCGAGGCGCGAGCGCGGTGCCTGGACCTCCAGCGTGTCCTAGCTGTAGCTGGTCGCAGCGCTTGTCGCATCGTTGGGATAGAGCAAGGTCCACGAACCCGACTTGACCCTCACGCCGCGTTAGGCCGGAGGGTGGGATGTATGAGCGATCACTACAACGCTTTCGAGATGAGCCCCGTGCCCGCTCCCGGCGCGGATGCGGTTGCGCCGGAGTTGTTCCGGGGCATCTATGGAATGCCGGCGTTCGCGACGATCCCCACGAGCGATCTGGCGGCGTCGGTGGACTTCTGGACTCGTGGGCTCGGGTTCTTCGAGCTGTTCAGCATCCCCGGCACGCTTGTGCATATGCGCCGTTGGGCGTTCCAGGACGTACTCCTCGTCGCGGCGGCGAGCGTTCCGGCGCAGACACCGGCGATGAGCGTCAGTTTCGCGTGCGTGCTCAGCCAGATCGATTCTCTTGTCGCGGCCTGTCGTGCGTTGAACCCGAACTCTGCCGATGGCCCACGGGACACTCCCTGGAACACCCGGGATGTGGAAGTGATCACCCCTGAAAACGCACGGATCGTTTTCACCGCGGCGAAGCCCTGGGGTCCGGCCAGTCAGGAGGCGCGGAACCTTGAAGCCGTCGGGATCACCCCACCGGGTGTCGGTAGTGGCGACAATCAGGAGCATGCCTGATGTCGCTGACGCCGATGGCCTGACCGTCGGTCAGGTCTCGGCGCGTCTGGGCGTGACAGTCCGCGCGCTGCACCACTGGGATGAGATCGGTCTGGCGCGACCGTCGCTGCGCACCACTGGCGGATACCGGCTCTACACCGCTGGCGATCTCGAACGCCTGCACCGCATCGTCGTCTACCGGGAGATCGGCCTCGGCCTGGACCGGATTCGGGCCATCCTGAACGACTCCGAAGTGGACGTGGGCGGCGCATTGCGCGCACAGCGCACCCAGGTTGCCCAACGGATCGAGCGCCTCCAGCAGCTCAGTGCCGGACTGGATCGGATGATCGACGCCCATGAGCGCGGCCTGCTGCTGACCATCGAGCAGCAGGCCGCGATCTTCGGCCCCGAGTGGAACCCGGACCGGCACGCCCAAGCCCGTCAGCGCTACGGAGACACGACGCAATGGCAGCAGTACGCCGAACGCTCAGCATCTCGCGGTGCTGAGGAATGGCAGGTCATCGCCGACACCATTGCCGCCCTCGACCGCGCCCTCGGGGACGCGATGGACGCCGGCGTCACGGCTGGCAGCCCAGAAGCGAATCAACTCGTCGAGCGGCACCGCGAAGTGTTCACTTCTTCGTACTTTCCCCTCACCAGGCAGATGCAGGTCTGTCTCGGCCGTAGGTTCGAGACCGATCCGGCATTCGCTGCGCACTACGAGGGCATCCGCGCCGGCCTTGCCACGTGGTTCCGTCGAATCATCGACGCCAGCGCGCGCGCCCACAGCATCGACCCCGACACCGCGACCTGGCAGTGAGCGTGTGGCCCGGCGGCGCGGGATGGCGGCTGCGTCGATCGTTTGGGTGAGGGCCGTCAGAGTGGGTCGAGGCGGCGCTTGAGCAGGCAGAACTCGTTGCCTTCTGGATCGGCGAGGACGTGCCAGGACGCCTCCGCGGGCTGACCGATGTCGACGAGTTTCGCCCCGGCGGCCAGGAGTCGCTCGAGCTCGGCGTCCTGATCGCGGTCGGTGGCGTTGAGCACGAGCTCACTGATACGGCATGCCATTTGTGGTCAACATGGCATGGCTGCGGCGTGCTTGCTGGCGAGCCCGTACAGGCGCGCGGGGTCGCCCAGCGGGCGGATCCCTCCTGGGCCTACGGAGACGTCCCTCGGGTCCAGCGTGGCAGTGGTCTGGAGCGGGGCCACGTTTCGGCCGGCGCGGTCAACCATAACGAGGGCGGTGGCGATGAAGCCCTCCAGCAAGGACCTGAGGATCGTGTGGCTTGAAGACAGGTACTGCGCGACCAGAGCATCCACGAAGCCGACGAACACGTCGAGGTCGATCTCATAGTCGTCGGCGCGCATGGGGCCGATGCCGGTCGACGAGGTCGCCCACGTTGAAATATTGGCTCATCTTGCGATGATCACGGTTCGGGACGTACTGGTTCAAGCCACAGGGCGCAGCAGCGAGAGACCGCGCAGCACGCCATCTTTCGCATGAGCGGTATGACTCACAGGTATAAATATGACTCAGGGGTATAGGGCGCTCTCTGGTAAGCCCGCCGCCGGCCGGGACTGCACCACACTGCCCCGCGTCCTTCCGGCACTGTGCTGCCCGTCAACCCTCGGACCCCGCGGCGTGGGGTCGAGCTTCCGGGAGGTGTTCCATCAGCTTGGTGAGCGCGCCGTTGGCGAAGGTGGCACCGAGCGCTGACCCGGCCCCGATGGTCCAGCCGACCGGCCCGAGCGGGGTGCAGCCGAAGAACTGGCTGACGCCGGGCGTCTGCACCACCACGACGAGCACCCCCAGCGACGCTGCCGTGGACGCCAGCACGGTCGGGCTGGTGCCGCCGGCCAGGATGGTCTGCCCGAGTTGGGTGCCGACCAGGGAGACCAGGGCGACTGTCCCGGCTCGCTGACGGCGTCCGGTGTATCGGGCCAACGTCCAGCCTGCGGTCGCGCCCAGCGTGGTGGCTGCCGCCCGCAGCCCGATCTCCCGAGTGAGGGTTTCTCCGAGCGCCGAGTCCGGGCCCTCCCGGAGCAGCCCGTCGGCGCGGTCCGACGCGGGCGGCCGGACCGCGATGGCCAGTGCCGGCGCCAGATCGGTGAGCAGGTTGACCAGCAGCAGTTGCCGCCCGGTGAGTGCGGAGCGGCCGGTCGCCGCGGCGGTGAGCACACTGAACGCGATCTCACCGAGGTTGCCGCCGACCAGGATGCTGAGCGCGTGCCGCACCGACGACCACATCGCCCGCCCTTCGATCAGGGTCGCGATGATGGTCTCCAACCGGTCGTCGGTGACCACCAGGTCGGCTGCGGCGCGTGCGGCCGGGGTGCCCCGTTGACCGAGTGCGATGCCGACATCGGCCAGCCGGATCGCCGGGGCGTCGTTGGCACCATCGCCGGTCATCGCCACGGTTCGCCCGCACTTCTGCAACGCCTGGATGATCCGCACCTTGTGAGCCGGAGTGCAGCGGGCCACCACATCGGTGTTGGCCAACCGCTCGGCGAGCGCGTCGTCGTCCAGTTGGTCGAGTTGAGCGGCGGTGACCACCCGCTGTTCGTCGTGCTCGCTGATGGTGGCCGCGATCGCCTCGGCAGTCGCCGGATGATCGCCGGTGATCATGATGGTGTGTACACCGGCCTGCCGGATCCGGCGTACCGCTGGGGCGGCGCTCTCCCGGACTCCGTCCGCTAGGGCCAGGAAACCCACGAAGGTCAGCCCTCGGACGTCGGAGTCGGTCACCTTCGGGTCGTCCACCTGGCACTCGGCGACGGCCAGGATCCGGTTTCCTGCCCCGGCCCGGTCGGAGAGCATCCGCTCCAACTCCGCGCGGCCGGCGTCGTCCAGTGGCTCCTGACTGCCGTCCGTGCGCCGAGCCGAACAGCGCGGCAGCACCGTCTCCGGAGCACCCTTGACACTCAACAACAGGCGACCGTCGGTCTCTCCGATGCTGGCGTGATAGCCGCGGGACGGCTCGAACGGCAACCCACCGGCAGCCCGCCAACCGGCGGCACCGTTCTGCTCCACCACCCCGGCCACTCCGGCACCCCGCCGGACCGCCCGGTCGGTCTGCAACGCCAACTCCTCCGGGTTCGCCGCGGCAGGGGTGGCCCGCAGCGCGGCAGCCAGCGTCAACTGGAGTCGGTCGTCCAGCCGGTCCACCGGGGCGTACCGGTCGCCGATGCTGTCGCCGACTCCGGCGAGCAGCAACTTTCCCTCGGTGAGGGTGCCCGTCTTGTCGAAGCAGAGCACGTCCACCCGGCCAAGCGCCTCGATGGTGCGCGGGTTGCGGACCAACGCGCCGTGCTCGGCCAGCCGCCGGGCGGCGGCCAGCTGCGCCGCGCTGACCAGGAACGGCAGCCCCTCCGGCACCGACGCCACGGCGAGGTTCGCGGCGGTCGCCGCCGTTTCGGCAAGGGGTACGCCCCGAAGCAGACCCGCACCGGCCACCGCCACCGCAGAACCGGCGGCCAACGGGATGGCGGCGCTGGTCAACGCACCGAGCCGGGCTTCCACCCCGCTTGTCGGTGGGGCCTGCCGGATCAGCGCAAGGCTGCGTCCCGCCTCGGTGTCGTTGCCGGTCGCCACCACAACGGCAGTGCCATGCCCGGCGGCGACGGTGGTGCCCTCGTACAACATCGAATGTCGGTCGGCGATGGCGGAAGCCACCACCGGCCGGTTGGACTTGGCAACCGGCAGCGACTCACCAGTCAGCGACGATTCGTCCGCCTCCAGGCCCACTGACTCGAGGACGCGGCAGTCGGCGGGCACCGAGTCACCTGATTCCAGGGTGATGACGTCCCCGAGGACCAGATCCTCGGCGGCGAGAACCTGCTCGGCGCTGTCCCGACGGACCCGCGCGGTCACCGCTGAACGGGACAACAGTTCCGCCAGGGACCTTTCCGTGTTGCGCTCGTGCACTGCTCCGATCAGGGCGGACCCACCAACCACGCTGCCCACCAGCGCGGCGTCGACAAGTGAGCCGAACGACGCGGAGAGCACCGCCCCGGCGGCCAGCACCGGGGTCAGCGGGTTGGACAACTCGTCCACGAAGGCGCGCAGCAGACCACCACGTCCGGGTCCGGCGTCGCCGTTCCCTCCGGAGCTGTGGTGTCGGCGCTGCGCTTCCTCGCTGGCCAGACCGTCCGGTGTGGTGCGCAGGTGGTCGAGCACGGTGTTGACGGGCATCAGGTGCCAGGCGGTCGCCACGGGTGCCGGAGTGTCCGACTGGTCGTGCAGCCGGCGGGCCTGCCAGACCCCGTTCGCGAAGGCCAACCCGGCCGCTCCGTTGACCGCGACGAGCGACCGGTGGGGCAACTGGGTTGGTGGGGCGGTGAACGCGCCCAAGGCCCCGAGACCGGTGCCCGCCATGGCCAGGCGGATGTTCTGCTGGGCCGTTCGCCGGGCAACCCCGGTCGCCTCGATCACCAAGGCCACCACCCGCAGGTCGGCACCGACCAGCAGATGTGCCCCCCACGGCGGCAGTTCCTCCGCCGCGGCAAACCCGAGACCGCAGTCGGACGCGCCGAGCGCCTTCCGGTCCGCGGAAACCAGCATCACCACCGCGCCCTCGTGCTGCAACGCGCGTACCGACTCGACCAGCCGATCCCCACCGGGCAGCATCGCATCGGCGAAGCCGTACCGCTGCTCGTCACCGCCGGCCACGACCAGCCGCAGACCGGCGTGTCGGGCGGCGGCCGGCAGGCCATCGACGCCGGGCGCGGGTTCCGGCTCGACCCGCAGCAGTGCGGCGAGCCGGTCGCCGTGGGCGAGGCCGAGTAGCTGGCCGCCGGCGGACCGCAGCCGGTCGCCGTCCGGGATGGCGCCCGGGTCGTTCGCGGGCATCTGATCCAGCGGGCCGACCTGCCAGCCGTCCGCAGAGCGGGAGGCGGCCGGATCGTCCGGGTCGAACAACGCGAAGGCCCGCTCCGCCACCTGGTCGACGTCAGCTCCGGGCACCGGTGCCAGATCGGCCAACACGCCCCGGTCCGACCCGAGAACGGCGGCGTCCAGCACGAGCGTGTCGATCCGGTCCAGCTCCCGCAGCACGCTGCGGTCCATCGCGATCACTCCGCGCCGGGCCAACATCCGGCCGAGCTGGGCGGCGTACCCCTCGCGTCCACTTCCAGGAGCCTTGGGCAGCGCGGACAAGCCCAGCGCGGTGGCCCGCTTCGGCCCGGCGAACGGCATCGCCGCCGCGCCAGCGGCCGCACCCGCAGCGAGCATGCGGTTGATGTACCGCTCGACCGGGCCGTCCGGCTTCGGCCGGGGACGCTCGATCACCGGCCACCGGGCGGTTGCTCGTTCCGCGTCGCCGGTCAGCCGTGGCTCGGCCCGCTCCCACGCCGAGAGTTGGGCACGATCCTCGCCCCACTGCACGATCCGTTGGGCACCGTCCAGGACGATTCCGGTCCAGCGGCCGGTCAAGCCCTGCACCACCGCCTCGGCCAGGGGAAAGAGGATGTCGGCGCGTGGGTCGGAGCGCAGTCTTTTGCCGATGAACTCGTGCAGCTTCGGTTGCAGGTCCACCGCCGAGAGCACACCGGCCACCTCGCCGGGTAGAGGCGCGAACGGCAGGAGCCGGGTGGCCGCCGAGATGGTCAGGCCCAGCGCGTCCGAGGCGAGCGCGCCGAGGGTGCGCGGGGTGCGCGGCCCCTCCTCCGGTGGGTGCGGCGGCGGGATCTCCGGGTCAGGTTCGTGGTCGCAGGTCCCCTCGATGCGGCTGATCGTGGCAATCAGGTCGCGCAGCGGCGGCTCGGGGGTCTGGACGGCAACCACCACCCGACCGGATGGGGCGTTGACCCGGGCCCAGGCCACCCCGGGCATTCGCTCCAGCGCGCCCTCCACCTGACGTGCCAGCTGGTTTCCGCCGTCCTGGCAGACGCCGTGTACCTCGATGTGGTGCCGGCCTGGTCGGGACCAGACCCGACGCCGCGTCAGCCCGGCCGTCCGGGCCAGCCGGGTCGCGGCCGAGCCGACGGTCTTGGACGCCTCGCCGACCAGGTGCTTCACACCAAAGGACGGCAGGAAACGGCCGGCTGCGCGACCCGCCGCCGTCATCGAGGCGTACGGCTGGACGGACGTTGGCCCGGCTCCCGGTTGCTGCTGATCCTGACCTTGGCCATCTCGTCCCTCCCACCGCTTCACGTCCGGCGGCCTGGCTTCCCGACCTGCCGTCCGTTATGCCCCCTGACTGGCGGAACTTTCCGTCGTTGCGGGCGCATGGACGGAGTGAGCTGTGGAACCCGACGACCATCACCGGACATGGGGAGGCCGGCATGAGCACACTGACGCGACATCTCAACGGTTCGCACGAGAACGTCCGGATGTACGGCCGGCGGGTGGAGCTGCCGATGCTGGGCGAGGTGGCGGTGCCGCCACCGGACAAAATCGCCTACTACGCGGGGCTCGGGGTGCTCGCCGCACTTCAGGTCATCGAGTGGCCGATCGCTGTGGTGATCACCGCCGGTCACCTGCTGGCAGACCAACATTTTTCGGGGCTGGTGCGCGGGGTCGGGCAGGCGCTCCAGGACGCCTGACGAGCACCGGGTCACCGGGCGGTTGACATGAATCAGGGTTGAGGTCGCATGCTCGGTCCATGCCGAGCACAGTCGCCGCCGTCGTACCGGCTCCACCAGGTCTGTTCGCGCCCCGACTGCGGGCGATGACGGTGGGCAGCGTCGCGCTGATCTCGTTGCTCGCGTTCGAGGCGTTGGCGGTCGGTACGGCGATGCCGACCGTCGCCCGGAACCTGGATGGGCTCGCGCTGTACGGCATCGCATTCGGTGGCCCGTTCGCAACGGGCGTGCTGGCCATGGTGGTCTCGGGTATCTGGTGCGACGCCCGGGGGCCTCGGGGGCCGATGTGGCACGGGGTCGCCTGGTTCGTGGTCGGGTTGCTGATCGCCGGGACGGCCCAGGTGATGGGTGCGCTGGTCGTCGGGCGGGTGGTGCAGGGATTCGGCTCCGGGCTGCTCTCGGTGGCGCTCTACGTGATCGTCGGGCAGGCGTACCCACAGGAGCTGCATCGGAAGATCTTCGCGGCGTTCGCGGCGGCGTGGGTCGTACCGTCGCTGGTCGGGCCGGCGGTGGGCGGACTGATCGTGGAGCACCTGGGCTGGCGGTGGGTTTTCCTCGCGGTACCGGCGGTGGCCGTGCCGGCGGTGCTGCTGATCCATCCCGGCCTGCGGTCGCTGGGGCAAAGCGCGGCGACCCGGCTGGCAGCCGGCGCGGCAGGCCGGATCGGTTGGGCGTGCGGGGCCGCGGCGAGCGCCGCACTGCTGCACGTCGGGGGACAGCAGCGTGGCGCCACCGCCCTGGTGCTGGTCGTGCTCGCCGTGGTTGGCCTGCTGGTCTGTGCCCCGCGCCTGCTGCCGGCCGGGTTCCTGCGGGCGGCCCGAGGGCTGCCCACCGTGGTCGGGCTGCGCGGTCTGGCGTCGGCGGCGTTCGTCGGCGCCGAGGTGGTCATCCCGTTGATGCTCTCCCGGGAGCGGGGCCTCTCGCCGACCGCTGCCGGGCTGGTCCTCACGGTCGGGGCGCTGGCCTGGTCGGTGGGCTCCTGGGTACAGGGCCGGATTCCGGTGCCGGCCTCCCGGGCCACCCTGCCGCGCGTCGGGCTGAGCTGCATCACGGCGGGCACCGCCACGGTGGCGCTGGCCATCCGACCCGAGTTGCCGGTGACCGTCGCCGTGGTCGGTTGGGCGGTCGCAGGCCTCGGCATGGGGCTGCTCTACCCGTCGTTGTCGGTGCTCACCCTGGAGTTGTCCGCACCCGGTGAGCAGGGCCGCAACAGCTCGTCGCTGCAACTGGGCGACTCGCTCTTCGCGGCGACCGTGCTCGCGCTGACCGGTGCCGTGCTGGCTGCGGGAAGCGCGCCTGGCCCGGCCAGCTACGCGGCGACTCTGGTGGTGGCTGCGGGCCTGGCGCTGCTGGGGGTGCTGCTGGCCGGCCGTGTCGTGGTTGGCGGCAGCGTTGCGGTTGGCGGCAGGGTGCGGCCGGGCGGGTGATCCGGGGATTCGGCCGCGTTCGACCTGGTTGGGCCGGGAGGATGGCGGGCGATGAACTTCCTGACCATCCTGCCGCTCGCCGTGGTCATGGTCGCCGGGACGCAGTTGGTGGTGGCGGTCTTCCTCGCCTCGTCGGATCGGCCCCGGGCGGCGTCGCTGGGCTTCCTCGCGGGCGCGGGACTGGTGGTCGCCGCCGGTGTGACGGTGGGCTGGCTGCTGACCCGGTTGGTGGGGGGCCTGGTCGCCGATGCCAAAGCCGTCGCGGGCAAGGTCGATCGCGGGCCCGCCATCGACCTGGTGGTGCTCGCCCTGCTGGTGATTCTGGCCGTGCTGATCTGGGTACGGCGGGACCGCTCGGGACCGCCACGATGGCTGGGGAGCATCGAGCACGCCGATCCGCGTCAGGCAATGCGCCTGGGTGCGCTGCTCTTCGTGGTGACGCCCACCGATGACCTGACCATGGCCGCCGTCGGTGCGAGCGTGGCCCGACACAACCTGCCGTGGTGGCATCTGGCGCCGTTCGTGCTGCTCACCGTGTTCCTGCTTGCCCTGCCCCTGCTGGCGTTGCTGCTCCTCGGGGACCGGGCCGCGCGCGCGTTGACCCGGATGCGGCAATGGGCCGAGGGGCACGCCTGGATCGTCAACGAGATCGTGATCGCGTTCTTCGCGCTGCTGACCGTGGTGGACCTGGTGCGCTCAGGATGAGCCGTCGCCGCACACTCCGTCACGGATTGGCCGTCGACACGTACGGGGGAACCGGTCGGAGATGAGAGCAACATCGGTTCACGTTCGTCTTACGGTGACGCCATGTTCGCTGTCGTCACCACGGTGATCCTCTACGTCTTCGGTTTCGTCTTCCTCTATGGCGTGATCCGGCTGGGTGTCCGGCACGCGATGGAGGACCTGGAGTTGCAACGGGTCAAAGCCCAGCGCGAAGAGGAGGTGGCTGCCTCCCGGGACCGCTCCTTCATGCGCGACAACGCCTTCCTCGCAGGCAGTTGAGCACCGGATCGGTCCGGCCGGGGCCGGTGGCGTCTCGGGGTGCTCCGGGAGCTGTTGGGCGGTTCAGCGTGGCGGATGCGAGGATCGCACCCGTGATGGGAACGCTGAAGACCGAACCGGCCCGGGCCCGCCTCGACCTGCTCGCCCCGCCGGTGGCGGAAGCCATCGCGCAGTGGCCCGCCGATGCGCCGGTGGACGTCAACGATGTGCTGGTCGCACCGATCGACGCCGACCTTGCCGACACCGCGGCGTTCTGCGCGGCGTACGAGGTGGGGCTGGACGTGTCGGCCAACTGTGTCGTGGTCGCCGGCAAGCGTGAGGGTGTGGTCCGCTACGCGGCCTGCATCATCTTGGCCACCACCCGGGCAGACGTGAACGGGGTGGCCCGCCGGGCGCTGGACGTACGCAAGGCGAGCTTCGCCCCGATGACCGACGCGGTCGAGTTGACCGGCATGGAGTACGGCGGCATCACCCCGATCGGGCTGCCGGCGCAGTGGCCGATCCTGGTGGACGCGCGGGTCATCGCCACACCGCACGTGATCATCGGGTCCGGCGTACGGCACAGCAAGATCGCACTGCCGGGGCCGGCGTTGGGCGCTCTGCCCGGCGCGCAGGTGGTGGAAGGCCTGGCCAGGCCTGCATAGGCAACCACCGGCATCGATACTGTTGCACGTGAAACATCGTGGTCGTCGATGCCGGCCGCCGTTTGGCCGTTGACTCAGTGTGAGTGAGCTGCCGCCTCGCGCTGCTCGACCTCGGCAAGCGCCGCGAGCAGCGTCCCGGTCTCCTGTGCGCCGGAAACCGCGTACTTCCCGGCCAGGATGAAGGTCGGCACGCTGGTGATGCCCAGGTCCCGTGCGGTGGCCAACTGGGCGGCGACGTCGACGGAGCGCTCGTCCGAGTCGAGGAATCGGCGTGCGTCGGCCGCGTCCAGGCCGATCGTGCCGGCCAGGGTGGCCAGAGCTTCCCGGGAGCCGACGTCGACGCCCTGGACGAAGTGCGCCTGATACAGCGCCTCTACCATCTCGGCCGCCTTGCCGTGGTCGGTGGCGTAGGAGACCAGCCGGTGCGCGTCGAAGGTGTTGGCGATCACCGCGCGGCCGTAGTCCAGTCGCAGCCCGTCATTCGCCGCGACCTGGGTCACGTGGGCGACCATCTGTCGGGCGCGCTCCGGGCCGCCGAACTTGGCGGCCAGCGCCTCCACCAGAGGGAGAGGCTCGGGCACCGGCGACGGGTCGAGCTGGAACGGCCGGTAGCGGACCGTCACGTCGCCCGCATAGTTGGCGAGGGCCTCGTCCAGGCGGCGCTTACCGATGTAGCACCACGGGCAGATGACGTCCGCGTAGATCTCGATCTCCATGAACGGTGCCAACCTCGCGGTCAGTCGAGTTGTTCCCGGATCTGACGCTTGAGGCGGCCCAGGATCGCCGTGCCGCCGCGTACGCGCAGCGGGCTGATCGCCTGCGCCAGACCCATCCGCTGGTAGAGGTCGTCCGGCACGGCCAGCACCTGTTCGGCGCTCGCGCCCGCCAGCCCTTCCGCGAGGATCCCGGCGAACGCCCGGGTGGTGGGCGCCTCCGGCGGGCAGTCGAAGAGCGTCTCCACGGTGCCCTCCGGGGTCACCCGGGCGCGCAGGAAGAACGCCGTCTGACACTCCGGCACCTGCTCCATGCCCTCGCGCTCCGCGGCACCGCCCGGCAGGGCCGGAATGACATCGGCGTACTCCAGGAGCAGCTCCAGCACCAGGTCGCGTGGCGCGGCGGCGAACTCGTCGACGATCTCGGCCAGTCGGGCCGGCATGTCAGCCATGTGTCGAGGCTACCGCCGCTGTTCGGGACTCCTCAGACGGTGGGCGACTGCTCGCTGATCTCGCTGAGGGCGCTGGTGGGGTCGAGCTGCATGGCCAGGTCGCCGAGCGAGACGATCCCGACCAGCTTGCGGTCAGTGTCACAGACCAGCACCCGCCGGATGCCCCGGTCCCGCATGAGCACCGCCGCCTCACCAGCCGTGCAGTGCTGCTCGATCATGACCACCTCACGGGTGACGATCGAGCCGATGGTGGTGGCCGCAGGGGAGCTGTTCTCCGCCACGGCCCGCACCACGATGTCTCGGTCGGTCAGCATGCCGGCGAGGCTGGCGCCGTCGGTGACCACCACGTCGCCGATGTCCGCCTCCTTCATCACCCTGGCCGCCTCGTCCAGGGTCGTCTCCACCGGCAGGTACACGACCTGCTTGGTCATCACGTCACTGACCCGGTAACCGGTCATGAGGCCCTCCGCGAACGTTTCCAGTCGATCCGACTGCACTACCCCGTGACGCGGCAACTACACCACGTTTCCGCGTTCCTGGCGTACCTCCTGGACAAGTCGGTCCACCAGACCGTCCAGCGGCAGCTCGGTGCGCCCGTCGCCGGCCCGCTCACGCAGCTCGACGTACCCGTCGGCGAGTCGGCGGCCGACCACGACGGCCCGGGGGATGCCGATCAGCTCGGCGTCGGTGAACTTGACCCCGGCCGACACGTGCGTGCGGTCGTCGACGAGCACCCGCAGGCCGGCAGCGTCGAGGCGCCCGCCGAGTTCCAGGGCCGCGTCGAGCTGCGGGCCCTTGCCCGCAACCACCAGGTGTACGTCGCACGGCGCGATTGCCGCCGGCCAGATCAGCCCCCGGTCGTCGTGGTGCTGCTCGGCGACCGCCGCCACCGCCCGGGACACCCCGATGCCGTAGCAGCCCATGGTCGGGCGGACCGGCTTCCCGGCCGGCCCCAGCACGTCGACCGCGAACGCGTCGGTGAACCGGCGGCCGAGTTGGAAGATGTGCCCGATCTCGATGCCCCGCCGGATCGTCAGCTCGCCCGCCTCGCAGTCGGGGCAGGGGTCGCCGGCGCGCACGTCGGCCGCCTCGATGGTGCCGTCGGGCGTGAAGTCTCGCCCGCAGACCACGTCTGTCGCGTGTCGGCCCGGCTCGTTCGCCCCGGTCAACCAGGCCGATCCGGCCACCACCCGCGGATCGACCAGGTAACGGATGCCCAGCTTGTCGAGCAGTTGCGGCCCGATGTACCCGCGTACCAGCTCCGGATGGTCGGCCCACTCCTCGAAGACGGCCACCTGGGCCGGGTGCAGGGCGGCACCGACCCGCTTCAGGTCGACCTCCCGGTCACCCGGAAGCCCGACCACCAGAGGCTCGGCGCGGTCCGCGCCCGGCTGCCGGACGGACAGCACGACGTTCTTCAAGGTGTCGGCGGCGGTCCAACCGTCCCGACCGCCCAAACGACGGGCGTTGGCCAGCTCCACGAGGCTGGCGATCGTCGGAGTCTCGGGCGTGTCGTGCACCTCGGCAGCCGGCCGCGTGGCCGGGTCACCGGCATCCGGCGCCCGGGTGACCACCGCCTCCGTGTTGGCCGCATAGTCGCAGGCGGTACAGCCGACGAAGGTGTCCTCGCCGACCGGTGTCGCCGCCAGGAACTCCTCCGACGCGGAGCCACCCATCGCGCCGGACATCGCCTGCACCACCGTGTAGTCCAGGCCCAACCGGTCGAAGATCCGCCGGTACGCGGCTCGATGCCGTGCGTACGCGTCCCGCAGCCCAGCCTCGTCCAGGTCGAAGGAGTACGCGTCCTTCATCAGGAACTCCCGGCCCCGCAGCAGCCCGGCGCGCGGCCTCGCCTCATCGCGGAACTTCGTCTGCACCTGGAAAAGCGTCACCGGGAAGTCCCGGTAAGAGGTGAACAGGTCCTTGACCAGCAGCGCCGCCATCTCCTCATGGGTGGGCGCCAACAGGTGCTCGGCACCACGCCGGTCGGCGAGGGTGAAGATGTCGTCGCCGTACTCCGTCCACCGGCCGCTCGTCCGGTAGGGATCGGCCGGCAGCAGCGCCGGGAAATGCACCTCCTGATCGCCGATCGCGAACAGCTCACCACGCACAACCTCGGTGATCCGGTCCAGGACCAGCTTGCCCAACGGCAGCCAGGTGTAGCCGCCCGGTGCGGCGCGACGGATGTAACCGGCGCGCAGGAGGAGCCGGTGGCTCGGCACCTCCGCGTCGGCCGGGTCCTCGCGCAGGGTTCGCAGCAACAGGGTCGACATGCGCAGCAGCATGGGTGCAGCGTAGGGCCGCTTCGAGCGCACGAGCGAACCAATTCGTCCCACAGCCCGTTGACGGCGGTCTCTACGGGCCGCCGAAAATCAGCGGTCTCGCGGCAACCACTGTTGCCCGAGGTGACGTCTGGGAAGGCATCAAGCTCTCCACGCACCACTACCCGAAGGATCGGCTCGTGTGGACCCATCGCTGAGTGAGTTCGACTCGTTCGTCCGTACCCGCACCGCGGCGCTGCTGCGCTCCGCGTACCTGCTGACCGGGGATCAGCACCTGGCCGAGGACCTGGTCCAGTCGGCCCTGGCCCGGACTCACCGCTCGTGGAACAGGCTGCACCACAGCGGCAATGCCGAGGCGTACACCCGTAAGACCATGTACCACCTACAGGTGTCCTGGTGGCGGCGGCGCCGTGTACCCGAGTCGATGCCGGGCGACCTGCCCGAGCCACGCGGAGGCGACTCGGGCTCAGACCACGCGCAGCAGACCAGCCTGCGACTCACCCTCCGGGCCGCGCTGGCGAAGCTCTCCCCGAAGCAACGGGCCGTGCTGGTGCTGAGGTTCTTCGAGGATCGCACCGAGGCCGAGGCCGCCGAGCTGCTCGGCGTCACCGTCGGCACCGTCAAGAGCCAGACGGCCAAGTCGCTGGCCAAGTTGCGTGCCGTCGCGCCCGAACTCGCCGAGCTGTACGTCCTGGAAGGGAGCACCCGATGAACGACCAGCGCCTTCGGCTCGACCTGACCGACCTGGCTGAGGAGGTCACCGTGGTGGACCTTCGGGACCGGACCCTGCGTACGTCCCGCCGGCTCGGTGTCCAGCGTGCGGTGGCCACGTCGGCCGCCGCGTTGGTGCTGATCGCGGCGGTGACCGGCACTGCCTTCGCCATCCGCCCGGACCAGTCACCGCCCCCACTACCCGCCGACACCCCGTCGGTCACCGCGACGCCGACGCCGACGCAATCGCCCAGCCCGACACCGTCCACCAGCACCCCCAGCACCCCGCCCAGTGGCGGATCCAGCGCGAACACGCCGACCGCAAAGATCGGCAAGCTCTTCTACGGTCCCGCCGAGGTGACCAACGCGAAAACCGCGAACCTGCGGTCCTGGCGTCCGGGCGACCTTCCGGTACGCCTGCTGGCGCTGCCCGAACTCGCGCTGAAGGGCAACGCGAGCGTCTCGTCGGACGGCCAACGGGTGGCCTGGGTGGACAGCGACGGCAACAGCAACAACCTCTTCGTCGCCAACGCCGACGGTTCCAACAAGCAGAAGGTGCGCTCGGATGTCGATCCGTACTGCGTCACCGCGGTCTGGTCGCCGGACGGGCGGCAACTGCTGTTCCGCGAGACGAAGGCGAACGACGCGGGTGGACCCGGCCGATATGGCGTGCTGGACGTGCGCTCGACGGCGAAGACTGTGCGTTGGTGGACCACTGAACCTGACGCCTGCCACGCCCTCTGGTCGGCCGACGGCCAGACCATCGCCATGAACACCAACCTCGGGGTCACGCTCTACGGCACGGACGGCACGACGAGGCGAGTCGTCCCCGGCTTCTCCCTGGACGGTTGGCGCAGCAACGACGTCGCCAGCCTCTCCCCGGACGGCTCCCAGATCGCCCTGCTGCGGAAGAAGGCGGGTGGGGACGCCGGCGATGTCGCTCGCGACCTGCGGGTCAACGTTGTGCTGGACACAAAGACAGGTAAGGAGATCAGGCTGCCACTCGGCGGACGCGGGCTGCGGCAGGTGTTCTTCCAGGCCGACGGGTCGATGGTCGTGCGGGTCCAGGACGCCAGCGGATACGCCCTGCTGCTGGTGGATGAGGACGGCAGGAAGGTTTCCGAGACCGTCGAGCCATCGAGCCTGAAGGACATGCAGATTCTGGCCGTCGTGGACTGACGACCAGCACGGGCGAAGGGTGGGTCACCTTCGGGTGGCCTGCCCTTCGCCGTCTCCACACCGCTCGCCGGGTCACCCCGACCCGGGGAATCGGCCCTCACAGCGCACGTCCGGATCGACCACCACCCGCCGGGGCATCATCCAGTTCAGGGCGGTCTCCTCGATTGGCCAGCCGCGCACCGACACCAGGCTGTAAGGCACCTCTGCCGGCTGGGGGCAGAGGACCTGCGACCGGACCTGACCGTTCGGCAGGAACCGCACACCCGCAGCCTGGTCCAGCACGATCGTCGACGTGTCGGTGACCGTGATGAGCGAGCCCACCACCACCTCCCGTCCGGCCTCCTGGGTTGATGCCGGGGCGGCGCCGCCGTCCGGAGTCACCGTGACGTCGTCGGTCACTGCTGTCTGGGCCGCGCCTCCCGGGGCTGTCTCGACCGCTGACTTCGGAGGGACCACCTCGATCGCGGCGGTGGGCAGCACCGGCACCCGGAGGAAGACCGCACCCATCACCACCGGAAGCACGGCGGCGACCGTGAACGCCAAACCGTGGGTCAGCGCCGGGGCGATCCAGCCGGGGATCGGTCCGGTGAGCAGCACGGTGGCGGCGGGTGGCACCGCCAGCAGCGCAGCCAAGGCCAGCTCACCCTCCTGGAACGCCGCCCAGATCGCCGGGCCCAGGATGCTGTAGGACAGGACTGCCGCCGCCAGGGGCAGGGCCACGCTGACCAGCAGGATCCGGGTCGGCTGGTGCGGGTGCAGATAGCGGGTGCGCAGCGCGAGCAGCCAGAGGCCGAGCATCAACAGCGACGGCAGGAAGCGGAGCTGCCAGGTGAGCGCCCCCAGCGCGACCGCCGCGGTGAGCACCCAACCGGGGGTACGCGCCGTCCCGGAGGCGAGAAGTGACCGTTCCAGGTCGAACCGATCAGGAGCACTCAGCCGGAGCAGCCGGCCGAGCACGCCGAACGTGAGCACGACAACGGGAAACGCCCACACCAGTGCGATCAACAGGGCGCTGAGTAGGCCGAGTGGGCTGACGTACTGCACCAGCAGCAGCATCGTGGACATGTCCTGCCGGCTGAGCTGCCACAGCCGCAGCACCAGAAGAAGAACGGGAAATGCGGGGAGAAGAGTCAGCAGCCACTGCTGCGCCTGCCGCGCCCCCGCCATCCGACGCGGGCGCCCAGCCCCGCCGGGGCTGGTGGTGATCCGGGGTGCGCCGGAGCTGGTAGCGCGATCCTCTCCCATGGCCACTGCCGTACCTCCACCTTCCTCGCCTCGGGTTGCTGCTGTTCCGCGACCGGCTGGGGGAGGTTGTACTGCTGCTGCCAACGGAGGTTGGCGTTGTACGCGTCCTCCCACGTCGAGTTCTCCTTGTCCGTGGCCGAGACGTAGAGAGCGAGATCGACCAGGTCACGCAGCGCCTTGTTGGGGCCGGTGTTGACACCCCACCGCTCCTGGGGGGACGAGCCGATGTCCCAGTGCTGCAGCGGTTTGACGCCGCGGAGGGTGACGGGGAACCTCTGACCGTCGTCGTCCGGCTGGTCGCCGCTGACGAAACCGGCCAGGATCGCCGCGTCGGTGGTTACGGCGTCCGCCTTGCCGTCGTACAGCTCCTGGAAGCACTCGCTGATCCTGTTCCGGCCCACCGGCTTCGCGCCGACCTGACCCAGGCGCTGAATGGACGTCGACGTCGTGAGGGAGCAGACGGTCCGTCCGGCGAGATCTTCCAGGCTGCTGACCTGCCCTTTGAAGCTCTTCAACGTCACCACCGACTGCTCGGTGTGCAGGTACGCGGAGGAGAAGACGGCTCCCTCTTCCTCGCGCTGCTTGTTGATGCTGTACGAGGCGATGACGAGGTCGACGGTGACGAAACCGTCGTTGTCCCGGGCCTGTCGACGGGCCCGGTCCTCGCTCTCGATCGGCAGGAACCGCACCTGGGAGTGGTCGAACCCGAGAAAGCCCGCGATCATGTAGGCGATGTCGACGTCGAAGCCCTTCCAGACGTTGTTCGAGAATCGCTGGGAGATGCCCGGCTGGTCGTCCTTTACCCCGATGACGAGCTGCTGTTTCCCCTTCAGGCCGGCCTGTTCCAGCAACTCGTCGCGGGTCGGTGGACCCATTGCGAGCACGATCGGCACCAAAGCTGCCGCCAGGACGGCCAGCGCGACAATCAGCCCCACGAGTCGGATCTGACGGGTTCGGGTGGTGCGCGATGGCGTGACTGCCGCCGTGTCTGGCCCGGTAGGGCGGGGCTCGTTCGCCTGACTCAACTGGGACCTCCCCGCTGCGTGACCTGGTGACTGGTCCTCCATTGTGGGGCTATCGACCAAACCGCAGCACCCGTCCTTCGGCCGGCGGCGGGGGCCAACTCGGTGGCTGGTCAATGACCTCCGCCACGTCTCCCATTCGGGGCACTGCCCGCGATGCCTACGGTGACAGACTGGTCGCCGCAGGCAACGAACGGCGTGAGGGGGGCGCGGGTGGGCTGGCGCAGTTTTGTCGCGGTCGGGGACAGTTTCACCGAGGGCATGGATGACGCGTACCCGGATGGCACCTACCGGGGCTGGGCGGACCTGGTGGCGACCCGGCTCGCCGCTGAAGCAGGCCCCGACTTCCGGTACGCGAACCTGGCCATCCGTGGCCGGCTCTTCCCCGGAGTGGTCGCCGAGCAGGTGCCGGCGGCCGTGGCGATGAAGCCCGACCTGATCAGCTTCGCGGCCGGCGGCAACGACGTGTTGCGCCGCACTTTCGACCCGGACGCGCTGGTTGCCCGCTTCGACGAGGTGGTCCGGCAACTGCGTTCGGGCGGAGCGGACGTGCTGCTCTTCCGTTTCGCCGACGTGATGGCCCGACTGCCCGGCCAGCGCCTCGTCGCCCCCAGGGTGGAGTTGCTCAACCAGGCGGTCGGCGAGACCGCAAAGCGGCACGGTGCCATCATGGTCGACCTGTACGCCGACGACACGTTCCTCAACCCCATGCTGTGGAGCACCGACCGGTTGCACCTGTCCCCGGCCGGCCACCGGCGGGTCGCGGGTCAGGTGTTGAACGCCCTCGGGGTCGGGTGCGACGAGGAGTGGCTGATGGTTCCGCCGCACCCGGCGCCGTCGCCCTGGTTGGCCGCCCGCGCTGCCGACGTGCGTTGGGTTGGTCAGCACCTCGCACCCTGGGTGAAGCGGCGGCTGACCGGTCGATCGTCCGGTGACACGGTGACGGCGAAGCGTCCGCTGCTCGGGCCGATCGTCGACTGACCGTGCTCACGCTGCACACCGCGCCGCTGCTGCGACACACCCCTGACGGCGAGCCGTTGCCGGAGCGCGCCGTGCTGGTTGGCGGCGACCGGGTCCAGGCCGTCGGCCCGTTGGTCGAGTTGGGTGAGGCGTACGCGGGTGTGCGGGTCCGCCGCTGGCCCGGCACGCTGGGGCCGGGTCTGCTGCACGACGGCCCGCTTCCGGCGGCGCCGACCCCGCGTGAGCGGGTGCACGCGCTGCTGCGGCACGGGGTGACTGCGGTGCTGGCGGAGCACCTGGTCGACCCGGCGCTGCGGGCCGCCGTCGAGAGGGGTGACCTGCTGGTGCTGCCTGCTGCCGTCCCGCCGACGCTGCTTGTGGGCGGGCGCGCCGACCTTGCGGTTCACGGAGTCGACGGGGCATGTCTGGTGACCGTGGTCGCCGGTCGAATCGCCCACCGCCGCGCCTGAGCGCATCTCGCGTGCGCTCCGTCGCACCCCGATGGCCGGTCACCGGACAGAGTTGCGGCGTAGGTTGGGGATCATGTCTGTGCCGAACGATCCTGATCCCCGCCTTCAGTCGTACGCGGACCCGCAGCGGCTGGTCACCACCGAGTGGCTGGCCGAGCACCTGGGCGACGAGGGCCTCGTCGTTGTCGAGTCAGACGAGGACGTGCTGCTCTACGAATCCGGTCACATCCCCGGTGCTGTCAAGGTCGACTGGCACCTGGAGCTGAACGACCAGGTGACCCGGGACTACCTGGATGCCGAGAGCTTCGCCGAGCTGTGCGCCGCCAAGGGCATCGGCCGGGGCGACACCGTCGTCTTCTACGGTGACAACTTCAACTGGTGGGCCGCGTACGCCCTCTGGGTGTTCTCGCTCTTCGGCCACGCCGACGTGCGGCTGCTCGACGGCGGCCGGCAGAAGTGGATCGCCGAGGGGCGCGAGGTGACCCGCGACAAGCCAGCTCGCCCCCGCGCCGACTACCCGGTGCCACTGCGGGACGACGCGCCGCTGCGCGCCTACCGTGAGCAGGTCATGGCGCACATCGCCGCCGGTCGCCCGTTGGTCGACGTCCGGTCGCTGGGTGAGTACACAGGCGAGATGCTGCACATGCCGGACTACCCGCAGGAGGGTGCGCTGCGTGGTGGGCACATCCCGGGTGCGGTCAGCAAGCCGTGGAAGTCCGCCGCAAATGAGGACGGCACGTTCAAGGCGTTCGACGAGCTGCGCGCGATCTACGCCGACCAGCTCGGGCTCAGCCCGGACGACGACGTGATCGCGTACTGCCGGATCGGTGAGCGGTCCAGCCACACCTGGTTCGTGCTGCGGCACCTGCTGGGCTACCCGCAGGTGCGTAACTACGACGGCTCGTGGACCGAGTGGGGCAATCTCGTCCGGGCCCCCGTCGTCAAGGGCGACCAGCCCGGCGGCCTCGCGGCCTGAGCGGTCTGCGGCCTCGCCGCCTGAGCAGTCCCAACCGTTCCCGCGCGACCAGGACGGCCGCGCGGGAACGGTGCTCAGCTGGCGAGCGCGACCACGCCGACCAGGTCGCGGACCACGCCGGTGATCTCGCCAGTCTCCGGGTTCCAGCTGGCCACGGCGGCCGGTTGCAGTTGGATCAGCACGGCACCCTTGTTGTCCCAGCCCAGCACCGGACAGCAGCCCTTGCTTCGGTCCCGGCCCAGGTCGAGCACGTGCGCCACCGCGCCGGTGCGGGCGTCCAGCACTGCCACCCCTTCGGCACCGTCGATCTCGCTGCTGGTGATCCACGCCGCGCTGGCCACCCGCCCGCCGTGCAGCCAGCCGCGGCCGTAGAACTCGTTGATCTGGTACGGCGAGGGCAGCGCCGAGGCGGTGATCGGTTGTTCGGAGCGAACCGTGCCCTCCCGGGCGGCCCGACTGCGCAGCTTCAGGCCGCTCCGCTCGCCGACCATCTCGATCAGGGCTGCCTCGCGGCCGGCCGATGGGTCGGGTGCGACCACGGCCCAGGTCGACACGTCGATCGTGCTGGCGCCCCCGGTGACCCGGTCCACCGCGTACGTCCGATCGTCGCCGCCGACCAGCACCCGGTCGTTCGCCCAGACCACCAGCTCCAGGTAGCCGTCGAGGGGGATCCGACGCACGGCCGCAGTGGTGAGGTCGACGATGACCAGCTCTTTGGTCTGCGCGAATGCGGCTGACCGCCCGTCCGGCGACAGCACTCCCGGCTTCACCGCGGCCGCCTGGTTGCCGCCCGCGTCCTGGGTGGGCGCGAGCGTCACCACATCGAGACTGCGCACCACGCCGTCATTGCCGAGCACGCGAACTGGTCCGTTCGCGTGGGACTCCTCGTCCATCGGCTGGAACAGCGCCAGCGCCCGCTCGACCGGTCGCTCGGACAGCCGTACGGTCGCGGGGCTGCTGAGCCGGGCCAGCGGATCGGGTGGGAAGGTCAGCTCGGTAGGGGGTCGCTGCACGGCATCGGCGTGGGTGGGTTCGACGGTCGGGGTCGGTGCCACCGGGTTGTCCGGGAATGAACTGGCGGGCGGTCGCAGAGCCGCCACCGTGCCAACGCCGACCAGTGCCACGGCCAGGGCGATCGCGCCGACGGCCCGTCGGGTTCGCCGGGTCCGTCGAGCCCGCTCCCATCCGGCCGTTGCCGGTTGGCTGGGCAGGACGTCCTCGACGCTGACGGTCAGCAGTTGGCGCAGATCCTGCTCGTTCACGGGTTCACCTCCACGCCGGCGGTCAGATCGGCTGAGCCCTGGCCCGGTCGGGCGTCGCGGGCGAGATCCGGGGCCACCTCGCGGAGCCGGCGCAGTGCCGCATGACACTGGCTCTTCACGGTGCCGACGGTCACCCCGAGTGCCTCGGCGGTGGCGACCTCGGTCAGGTCCTCGTAATAGCGCAGCACCAGGACAGCCCGCTGTCGGGGCGGCAGCAGGCCCAGCGCGTCGTGCATCGTCAGCCGCAACGCGCCGTCCCGGTCGTGGGCCACCTGCTCCGGCGGTGTTGCGCTGAGCCATTCCCGCCGCCGGCGCCGCCACCACGACACCGCGTCCCGGTAGAGGATGGCCCGCACGTACGCGGAGGGGTCGCCGTCGCGGACCGAGGTCCAGCGCAGCGCCAGCTTGAGCAGGGCGTCCTGGAGAAGGTCTTCGGCCTGGTGTCGATTGCCGCAGATCAGGTAGGCCGCGCGGAGCAGCCGGTGTTGGTGGGTCTCCACGAAGGCGAGGTAGCCGTCTCGGCCGTCGTTTCCCGTCGGTGCCATCCGCCCCCCTCCCGGCTGTCGCGTTTGCGCGTCAACTGGCAGACGCACGGGTAGGGGTAAAAGGTTGGGTCAGTTCTGCGGCATCCCGGTCAGGTAGCGCTGGAGGGTCGGTGCGATCCAGGGGACCAACTCCTCGGGCGGTGTGTCCACCATGGGTGGCAGGCGGACGATGTATCGGGTGAAGGCGAGGCCGAGCATCTGACTGGCCACCAGGCCGGCACGTCGGGCGGTCAGCGCCGGATCGCTGCCGAACGCGGCCACGGCGGCAGTGAGCTGGTCGGCGAAGATGCCGCGCATACGTTCGGCCGCGCCCGGATTGGTGCTGGCGGCGCGAAGCAGCGCCACGAGCGTCTCGTCGCCGTCCCAGCGGGCGAGGAAATGCCGGACCAGCACCTCGCCGAGACGAGCGGGCGGCACCGCGCTCAGGTCGGGCAGGCGTAGGTCGAACTCGGCGGCCGCCGCGAAGAGCCCTTCTTTGCTGCCGTAGTAGCGCATGACCATCGACGGGTCGATCTGGGCGTCGGCGGCGATGGCCCGGATCGTGGCGCGCTCGTATCCGTCCGCCGCGAATCGTTCTCGGGCAGCTCGGAGGATCGCCGCCCGGGTCGCATCGGAGCGGCGGGGGTGGGTCGGCTGAGCGGACACTGTCATGCCCACGACCGTATGCCAACAACTGTTGACATGCAATCAGCAGCGCCTTAACGTTGCCAACAAGTGTTTGCCAACAGGTGTTGGCAAAGGTCTGGAGGTTGGCATGCTGCCCACGAGTACCGACGTCCTGGTGGTGGGCGCTGGCCCCACCGGTCTCGCCACCGCGCTGACACTGGCCCGCCGCGGGATCGACGTGACAGTGCTGGACCAGCAGGCCGAGCCAGCGACGACCTCCCGGGCGGCGGTGGTGCACGCGTACACCCTGGAGGTGCTGGACCGGATCGGCGCTGCGGCGCCGCTGGTCGCCCAGGGAGTGCGGTCACCGCGCTTCACCGTCCGCGACCGGGACCGGCTGTTGCTGTCGGTGCCGTTCCACGAGTTGCCATCCCGCTTCCCCTACGCCCTGCTGGTCTCCCAGGCGGTCACCGAGACGGTGCTCACCGAGCGGTTGACCGACCTCGGCGTCCGGGTGCGGCGGCCGTGTCGGCTGACCGGGCTGGAGGTGACCGCTGACGGGGTGCTCGCACAGATCGACGGAGAGGCGCCGCTGCGCGCCAGGTACGTGGTCGGTGCCGACGGCTTGCACAGCACCGTGCGGCAGGCGGCCGGCATCGGATTCAACGGCCTCAGCGACGCGGAGTCCTTCGTGCTCGCCGATGTACGGGTGGACAGCGCACTGCCCACCGAGGAGGTGGCGCTCTTCCTCGCCCGCTCCGGGCCACTGGTCTGGGCGCCGCTCCCGGACGGGGTGGTCCGGCTGGTAGCCGCCGTGGAAACGGCCCCGGCCGAACCGGACGTGGAGTATCTCCAGAGGCTGCTCGACGAGCGCGGCCCGGCGCGACGCCCCGACCGGGTGACCGAGGTGCTCTGGGGCTCCCGGTTCCGGGTGCACCACCGGATCGCCGACACCTTCCGAGCCGGGCCGGTGCTGCTGGCCGGCGACGCCGGGCACGTGCACAGCCCAGCCGGAGGGCAGGGCATGAACCTCGGCATCTGCGACGCGGTTGCCCTCGGGACCGCGGTGGCGGACGTGCTCGACGGAGGTCCGGAATCGCTGCTCGACGACTACACCGCCCGGCAGCGGCCGATGGCCGAGGACGTGCTGAGCTTCGCCGCCGGGCTGACCCGGCTGGCCGCCGTCCCCCCGGCTCGCCGTCCGGCTCGCGACGTGCTGCTCCGGCTGCTCGGCGCACTGCCGCCAGCCCGCCGGAAGGTCGCGCTGCGCCTGTCCGGGCTGTCCCATCGGGAACGGACACCGAGCTAGGCCGCGGTGGGGCTCAGCACGCCGGGGGCAGCCGGCCGCAGTGTCCGCCACGCGGCCAGGGTGACCAGCGCGAACGTGCCTGCCGCCGCGCCCGCCACCGGCACCGTGCCGTACGCAGCAGCGGCAAGCCCGGCGAGCACCGCCCCGACCGGCGCGGTGAGCAGACCGACCATCCGCTGGGCTGCACCCACCCGGCCGAGCAGCCCGGCCGGCACGTGCCGCTGCCCGTACGACGCACACAGGCTGTTCCACACCACAGTGCCCGCGGCGAAGACGGCCAGTGCGAAGCCGCCCGGCACCGGATGCCGGGCAAGCGCGAACCCAGCCAGTGCCACGGTCTGCGCGGCGAGCACGCCGCGCAGCGCCGGCACCGTGCCGAGTCGGGCGGCGAGCCGACCCGCGCCGAGAGCCCCCGCCACGCCGCCGACGATGGCAGCGGCCGCGAACAGCCCGTACCCGGCGGGCGGCACCCGCAGCACGTCCAGCGCGTAGAGCACCAGCACCGCCATGATCCCGCTGATCGCCAGGTTGCTCGCGGCGGCGAGCAGGGTCACCCGCCACAGGGTCCGGTGCGCGCGCAACCAGCGCAGCCCCTCGAAGATCTCGCTCCACACCGACGCACGCCGCACGCCGGGCCGCGCGCTCGCGCTCGCGAGGGGCCGTGCGCTCGCGCTCGCGAGGGGCCGTGCGCTCGCGCTCGCGAGGGGCCCTGCGCTCGCGCTCGCGAGGGGCCCTGCGCTCGCGCTCGCGAGGGGCCCTGCGCTCGCGCTCGCGAGGGGCCGCGCGCTCGCGCTCGCGAGGGGAGTCGGGGCCAAGGCCAGCACGAGCAGGGCGGCCACGGCGAAGGTGACGGCGTCGACGGCGAACGGGAGAGCCGGGGCGACGGCGAAGAGGACACCGGCGGCGGGCGCGCCGAGGAAGCCACCCGCCACCGCGGACCCCGCCTGAAGTCGACCATTCGCCCGGGGCAGCGCGGCCGGGGGCACCAACGCGGGAAGCAGTGCGAACGAGGCGGAGTCGAAGAGCGTGCCCAGCGTGGCGAGCAGAAACGCCGCCGCCAGCAGCACCAGGACGCTGACCCGGTCCAGGGCGACCGCCACGGCCAGCGCCGCCACGACGGCGGCCCGGATCCCGTCGACCAGGGCCATCGTCCGACGACGATCCCAGCGGTCCGCGTACACACCGCCGAGCAGTCCGAAGAGCAACGGCGGCAGCTGGCCGGCCACGGTGATCGCCGCGATTACCCGGGGATCGTGGGTCACCGTCGCGGCCAACAGTGCCAATGCCGGCGTACGCAGCGTGTCGCCGAACCGCGACGAGACGGCGGCGGACCAGAGCAGCCGATAGTCCCGGCCGAGAGCGGAGGAGGTCATCCGGTGACCGTGCGGGTTCGACCGGGTTGAGGGTCAAGCCGGCACTCCATGGCAGGCAGTTCGCGGTCTACGCTTGCCCCGTGACGGTGGAGCAGCAGGCACGAGGTGCAGCGGGTGCGGGCCGGCGCAGGTCCCGCAAGGACGAAATCCTGGAGATCGCGGTCGGGCTGTTCGCCGCCCGCGGTTATCACGGCGTGTCGATGGATGACATCGGCGCAGCGGCCGGCGTCACCGGCCCGGCGCTCTACCACCACTTCGCCGGCAAAGAGGCGATGCTGGCCGCCGCGCTGATCCCGGTGAGCGAGGGGTTGCTGGCCGGCGGGCGGGAACGCGCCGCCGGGCACCCGGATGACCCGCGTGGCGTGCTGGAGTCGCTGATCGACTTCCACGTCGAGTTCGCACTGGCCAACCCGGCGGTGATCGCGTTGCACCTGCACGAGTTGGACCGCCTGCCGGAGGAGCCGCGGCGGCGGATCCGTCGTCTGCAACGGCTCTACGTCGAGGAATGGGTGACCGTGCTGACCGCGCTGCACCCGGGCATGCCCGACGGCGAGGCGCGGGTGCTCGCGCACGCCGCGTTCGGCCTGATGAACTCGACCCCGTTCCTCGGTGGCGAGGTTGACCGGCGACGCCGAGCCGAGTTGCTTCGCGACGCCACCCTGGCCGCGCTACTCGCCTGAGCCCGACTCGTCAGAAGCCCTCCGGTCGTGATTCCCTAACCATCGTCCCAACATCCGGACGCCGGGAGGAAACATGATCGAGTCACTGCTGGTCGCCAACCGGGGCGAGATCGCCCGCCGGATCATCCGTACCGCCAAGCGGCTCGGCATCCGCGCGATCGCGGTGTACTCGGAGGCCGACGCCGACCTGCCGTTCGTCGCCGAGGCGGACGAGGCGGTCCTCATCGGCCCGCCGAACCCGGCGCAGAGCTACCGCAACACCGAGGCGATCCTCGCCGCCGCGAAGTCGACAGGTGCGCAGGCCATCCACCCCGGCTACGGCTTCCTGTCGGAGAACGCCGAGTTCGCGCGTACCGTCGAGTCGAGCGGCCTGATCTGGGTCGGGCCCGGCGCGGACGCGATCACCGCGATGGGCGACAAGATCAATGCCCGGAACCTGATGGCAGCGGCCGGCGTTCCGGTCGCCCCCGGCACCACCGACCCGGCCGCCGACCTGGATGCGGCGGTGACGGCCGCTGCCGAGATCGGCTACCCGGTGATGGTCAAGGCCGCTGCCGGTGGCGGCGGCATGGGCATGGGCGTGGCCGTCGACGAGGCCGCCCTGCGCACCGAGTACGACAAGGTGCGCGCGTTCGCCGAGCGGATGTTCGGCGACGGCTCGGTGCTGATCGAGCGGTACTTCCCCCGGGTGCGTCACGTCGAGGTGCAGATCCTCGGCCTGGCCGACGGCCGGGTGGTGGCGCTCGGCGAGCGGGAGTGCTCGGTGCAGCGCCGCAACCAGAAGTTGGTCGAGGAATCCCCTTCACCGGCGGTGTCGCCGGAGCTGCGGTCTCGCCTCCTGGCGGCGGCGGTGCGCGCCGGCGAGGCGGTCGGCTACCGCAACGCGGGCACGGTGGAGTGTCTGCTCGACCCCGCCTCCGGTGAGTTCTTCTTCCTCGAGATGAACACGCGGCTGCAGGTGGAGCACCCGGTGACCGAGTACGTCTACGGTGTCGACCTGGTCGAGGAGCAGTTGCGGGTGGCGGCCGGGTTGGCCCCGACCTTCGACCCGGACGCGCTGGTTCCGCGTGGGCACGCCATCGAGATGCGGATCAACGCCGAGGACCCGAAGCGCTTCCTTCCCGGCCCTGGCGTGATCAGGACCTGGGTGGAACCGACGGGTGAGGGTGTCCGGGTGGACTCCGGCTACACCGAGGGCAACACCGTCACCCAGTTCTACGACAGTCTGCTGGCCAAGCTGATCATCAGCGGCGCCACCCGGGACGAGGTGCTCGAGCGCGCGAAGGTGGCGGTCGCCCAGTTCGAGATCGTGGGTCCAAAGAACAACGTCCCCTTCTTCGCCGAGCTGCTGGACAACGCCGAATTCCGCTCCGGCGCCTACGACACAGGCATAGTCCCCCGCATGCGCTAACCGTCGCAGTCCTTGATCGACTCCATATCGCCGACAATGCGGTCTCCCAGCACTGGGATACCCCAAAGTAGGCGACATGGAGTCGATCACCGCGCAACGCGACCGGCATGCGGGCTGCGGGTAGGGGCGTGCGAGTTAGGGGCGGTTACGCAAGCTTGGCCTGCGTCCGGGCCAGGAATCGCCGACCAGATAAGGCGCCTCCCCCTTGCTCTGCCCAGGTATTTCGACCGACTTGGTGTCCAGGCGCGGTCCTCGGTAGTGGCCCTGGGCGGAATCTCTGGCTTGGCTCGTCGGGAATGGTCTGGTGTTGGGAGTCCCGGTCTGCAGGTCGCCCAACGGCTCACGTTGTCGGGGAAGTGTGTCTGGCACCAGGCCGCAGCTGGTCGAGTGGGCGGACAGGTTGGCCCGTAGCTGGCTGACCTCCACCCTGCCGTCGAGCACCTCCCGCTCCAACTCCGCGATCCTCCGGCGAAGCTTGTCTTCGATGTGCGAGCCGCTCTGCGCCCCGGGCCTACCCTCAGCTCGTTCGTCGGGGAGTCCGGTCGGCGGTTCCTCGCCCCGGGCCAGCCTGTACAGCTTGGTGAACTCGGCCTGCTTCTGTTGCCGGAATTCTGGCGTCAGCACGTGGTCCAAGACGAGCATCACCGTCTGCCAGGGTGGGCCCTTGCTCTCGGCGGTGAAGTGGCGCGACAGCTTCTTGCGCAGGCGGGACAGCTTGGCCTGGTCGCGATCGGATCGGGCTCGGCAGATCCAGTCAGCCAGCTTCTGCCAGGTGTCGATCGGCCCGATCTCGGGACACTGCTCAACGACGTCGCGGACCGCCAGCGCGTACACCGATACGGCAGGATTGCCATAACGCTGCAGGTATTGCGCTTCGAGCACCGATCGGTGGATCAGCCGGTGTCTTCGAGTGCGCTCCTCCGCCGGAAGCGGCACGTCGGCTTCGGTGGTCATCTCGGTTCCTTTCGAACTGGGTCATGCCGGTCCTTCCAAGAGCGCGCATGACGTGGACCAATATTTGTACCGCCCCTGATCAAGCATCCGTGCATTCGGGCTGTGTCACCAGTCAGATTCTGGCCGGGTGGCTGGCCGGGTAGGACCACCGAGGCCGGTTGGCCAACCTTTACGGCACAACGATTTTGGCCCGTACCGCCGCCGCTCGCTGTATTGGCCGGGTAGCCCGACGGCAACCCGGACACAAGATCGTCTCGTGCGCCGGATCGGGTCGTTGTCGTAGCGGGATGGGAATGACCCGCGCTGATGCGGATTCTTCGCGGGAGAAGTCGTGGAACTTCCATCGATGATGGGCCCATCGCTATTGCGGACCGATTACCGGGAGGATGAGAGATGATCGGCAATGGTGTGCGCTGGCCGAACGAGGGTCGGCTTATGGTCCGCATTCTGCGAAAGGCGTCCCTCGGCACTGATGGTGCCGTGGTGATGGCCCTGGTCGTGGGTCGAGAGGACGCCGCCGCGTGCGCCGGCGCCCTCTCGACCACACTCCGATGCGCTGCCGAGCTCTTGGAAGGACCGTCGCAGCGCTGACCACCGGAGGCGCGCTGACGATGGGGTCGAGCCGATGGCCGGCCCCGTCGTCATGCCGGCACCAACGTAGCCACCCTGGTGTCCGTGATTCCATTGCAGCGAGGGCGAACGGACCCTTTCGGCCCGATTGATCCGCCGAAGGTTGGCCCGAGGTAGGCCAGAAGGGCCAGTCACACGTGACCGTCGGCACACGATGTCCACCGCACAGTGGGCGCGACAGGTCATCGGCGGGTGCCGCTACGGTTGCCGGAGTAGAGCTGAAACAACCATGACGTGACGTCACAGTGAGGTGACCCCTTATGGCGGACCTGCCGAGTTTCGTCTCCATTCGCGAGGTTGGGCCGCGAGACGGGTTGCAGAACGAGGACCCGATCCCGACCGACGCCAAGGTGCGGCTGCTCGACGCGCTCTCCGGCACCGGCGTACGCCGGATCGAGGCGGTGTCGTTCGTGCATCCGTTGGCGATTCCGCAGATGGCCGATGCCGACGACGTGTGGCAGCGAGCGGTGCAGGCCGACGGGGTGCGTTACTCGGCGCTGGTGCCGAACACCCGGGGTGCCCAGCGGGCCCTCGCCGCCGGGTTCACCGAGATCGAGGTGGTCGTCTCTGCCAGCGACACCCACAACCGGCGCAACGTCAACAGGTCCACCGACGAGTCGCTGGATGACATCGCCGAGCTGATCGACCTGCTGCACGGCGCCTCCGCGCAGGTCGAGGTGATCGTGGCGACCAGCTTCGGCTGCCCGTACGAGGGGGACATCGCCCCGCAGCGGGTGGCCGGGATCGTGGACCGGGTGGTCCGCGACGGCGCGGATCGGGTCGCGTTCGGCGACACCACAGGCATGGGCACGCCGCGCCGGGTCCGCGAGCTGCTGAGCGCGGTACGCGACCGCAACGCGCACGTCCCGGTGCTGCTGCACTTCCACAACACGCGGGGTACGGCGCTGGCCAACCTGTTGACAGCGCTGGAGTTGGGGGTGACCGAGTTCGACGCCAGCGTCGGTGGCCTCGGCGGCTGCCCGTACGCGCCGGGGGCGAGCGGCAACCTGGCCACCGAGGAGGCCGTGCACATGCTGCACGACATGGGTATCGACACCGGCATCGACCTGGCGGCGCTCATCGAGGTGGCGGAGTTGGCCGAGGAGTTGCTCGGCAAGAATCTCCCGTCCGGCGTGTTGCGCGCGGGCCCGCGGACCCGGCTGACACCGCTGCCGAGCTGACCGCTGGGGAAAACGCGGGGAGGGACCGGCGCGCTGCCGGCCCCTCCGACTTATCCGGTAGATCAGCCCACGGTGGTGAGCATGCTCGGCCAGCTGTCGCGGAAGATGTCAGCCCCGGCGCGGTCCGTGCTGCGCTCGGTGGCGATGCGGGTGCCGGCGAACAGGTTGCTCACCCGGTTCGCCTCGGCGGTGCTCGGGTACGCGTTGGTGCAGCTGGTGCCGGCGCTGCCACCGGACATCAGCAGCGAGCAGTTTCCGTTGTAGTTGTCCGGCAGGCCGAGGATGTGCCCGATTTCGTGGGTCATGATCCGCAGCACGCTGTACTGCGCAGCCTGCTGGGTGTCGATGTAGACGCGGCCGTTGCCGAGGCTGGTCCGCACGGCGTACGAGCCGCCGCCGGTGATCCGGTAGATCCGCAGGTTGGAGCCGCAGTTGGCGGAGAGCGTCAGGTTCGACGTGGCGTTGTTCCAGATCGAGGCGGCCTGGTTGGCGGTGCCGGCGTAGCTTCCCGCCTGGCTGGTGTTGTAGCAGATGGTCATGGCGGCGGACGCGGGCGAGGGGTTGGCGACCGTGACGCCGAGGGTGGCACCTGCCGTCACCACCAGGGTGACCGCGAGCCGACTGAGTCGTGAGGTCATCGCTGACTCCAATCCGGGAGGAGGGGGTGCCAGGAGCCTAGCGATAAGCATTCATGTTTTTCAATGTCTTGCTCTGGGTTCCGCCGCCTGGTTCGCTCATGGGTCGCCGACAGCCCTGTCGGTGCGATAGCCTAACGATCGTTCAGGTCAGTATGGCGAGGGAGTCGGCGTGACGCTCGACGGTGAAGCGCTGGAGCAGCTGCGCAAGCGGGCCCGGTCCGGCGGCGCGGACAAGTACCACGCGGCCAACGCGGCCAAGGGCAAGCTCTTCGTCCGTGAGCGGGTCGCGCTCCTGGTCGACGAGGGCTCGTTCGTCGAGGACGGCCTCTACGCGAACGCGCTGGCCGACGGGCTGCCCGCCGATGGGGTGGTCACCGGCACCGCCACGATCGACGGTCGCCAGGTCTGCCTGATGGCCAACGACTCCACCGTCAAGGCCGGCAGCTGGGGCGCTCGCACCGTCGAAAAGATCATCCGCATCATCGAGCGGGCGTACGGCGCCGGTGTGCCGATGGTCTACCTGGTCGACTCGGCCGGCGCTCGGATCACCGATCAGGTCGACCTCTTCCCCGGCCGGCGTGGCGCCGGAAAGATCTTCTGGAACCAGGTGCGCGCCTCGGGTTCGATCCCGCAGGTCTGCGCGCTGTTCGGTCCGAGCGCCGCCGGTGGGGCGTACATTCCGGCGTTCTGCGACGTGGTGGCGCTGGTCGACGGCAACGCGAGCATGTATCTCGGCTCCGACCGGATGGTCGAGATGGTCACCGGCGAGAAGACCACCCTGGAGGCCATGGGCGGGGCCAAGGTGCACACCGCCGAGTCCGGTGTCGGGCACTTCCTCTGCAAGACCGAAGCCGACGCGCTCGACGTGGTGAAGACCTACCTGTCGTACCTGCCGGCGAACTGGACGCAGCAGCCGCCGACCGCGCCGGCGGTCGCCGCGCCCGCGAAGGCCGACCTGGCCGCGCTGGTGCCGGCCAGCGAGCGGCAGGCGTTCGACATGCGGCGGTACGTCAAGGGCCTGCTCGACGAGGGTTCGTTCTTCGAGATCCAGGCGCTCTGGGCCAAGGAGCTGACAATCGGTTTTGGTCGCCTCGACGGCCAGGTCGTCGGCGTCGTCGGCAACAACTCGATGTTCAAGGGCGGCGTGCTCTTCGTCGACTCGGCCGACAAGGCGACCAGGTTCGTGCAACTGTGCGACGCGTTCAACGTGCCGCTGCTGTTCCTCAGCGACGTACCCGGTTTCATGGTCGGCAGCGTGGTGGAGAAGCAGGGGATCATTCGGCACGGCGCCAAGATGATCACCGCGATCTCCGAGGCGACAGTGCCGAAGATCTGCGTGGTGGTCCGCAAGGCGTACGGCGCCGGCCTCTACGCGATGGCCGGCCCCGGCTTCGAGCCGGACGCCACAATCGCGCTGCCCAGCGCCAAGATCGCGGTGATGGGGGCCGAGGCCGCCGTGAACGCGGTCTACGCCAACAAGATCGCCGCAATCGGCGACGAGGACGAGCGGGCCGCCTTCGTTGCGGCCAAGCGGGCCGAATACGAGCAGGACATCGACGTCGTCCGGCTTGCCAGCGAGCTGGTGGTGGACGCCATCGTCGAGCCGCACGACCTGCGCACCGAGTTGGTCCGTCGCTTCGCGGCCGCGCGTACGAAGGATCGGCACTTCTCCCGCCGTCGGCACGGCGTCACCCCGGTCTGATCCTCGACCCAGGCCGCCAGAGCGACCCGTTCGGCGTCACGAGCGCCTGGCGGACCGTCCACACAGGAGGAAGAGATGGACTTCCGGCTCACCGACGAACATGCGGCGCTGCGGGAGAGCGTGCGGGATTTCGCGCGTGACGTGGTCGCCCCGGTCATCGCCGGGCACTACGAGCAGCACACGTTCCCGTACGAGGTGATCCGGCAGATGGGCAAGATGGGCCTGTTCGGCCTGCCCTTCGGTGAGGAGCACGGCGGCATGGGCGGTGACTACTTCGCGCTCTGCCTGGCCCTGGAGGAGTTGGCCCGGGTCGACTCCAGCGTGGCCATCACGCTGGAGGCGGCGGTTTCGCTGGGCGCGATGCCGATCTACCGCTTCGGCACCGAGGAGCAGAAGGCGACGTGGCTGCCCAAGCTGCTCAGCGGCGAGGCACTTGCCGCTTTCGGTCTCACCGAACCGGGCACCGGCTCGGACGCCGCAGGCACCCAGACGCGGGCAGTGCTCGACGGTGACGAGTGGGTGATCAACGGGTCGAAGGCCTTCATCACCAACTCGGGGACCGACATCACGGTCATGGTGACCGTCACCGCGGTGACCGGCACGAACCCGGACGGCTCCAAGGAGTTGTCGACCATCATCGTGCCGACCGGCACGCCCGGGTTCACCGTGGCGCCGGGCTACTCGAAGGTGGGGTGGACCGCCTCGGACACCCACGAGCTGACCTTCGACGACTGCCGGGTGCCGGCGGCCAACCTGCTCGGCAAGCGGGGCCGGGGCTTCGCCCAGTTCCTGCGGATCCTCGACGAGGGCCGGATCGCCATCGCCGCGCTGGCCGTCGGCCTCGCTCAAGGGTGTGTCGACGAGTCGATCAAGTACGCGAAGGAGCGGCACGCCTTCGGCCAGCCGATCGGTGCCAACCAGGCCATCCAGTTCAAGATCGCTGACATGGAGCTGAAGGCACACACCGCCCGGCTGGCCTACTACGACGCTGCCGCCCGGATGTTGGCCGGCGAGCCGTTCAAGCGGCAGGCCGCCATCGCCAAACTGCACGCCAGCACGATCGCGGTGGACAACGCCCGGGAGGCCACCCAGATCCACGGCGGCTACGGCTTCATGAACGAGTACCCGGTGGCCCGGTTCTGGCGGGACTCCAAGATCCTGGAGATCGGCGAGGGCACCAGCGAGGTGCAGCGCATGATCATCGCTCGCGATCTGGGTCTCTGAAGGTCCCAGTCGGGCGCGCTGACCAACCGGCCCCGGCCGGGCTGACCGTACGGCTGTCGGGTTTCGGCGAGCAGGCGTCGGTAGCCCGACGTTCGGCTGCCGACGGTCGTAGTCGATCCGTACTCTTCGTGCCCATGACTCCGGATCATGATGGGTCGCGGAGCCCGGCTGGTCGTACCGCCCTGCCGGAGCTGCTCCGCGCGCATCGCCGCACCGCGGGCCTGACCCAGGCCGAGCTGGCGTCCCGGGCCGGGGTGGGTGTGCGGACGGTTCGTGACCTGGAGCGTGGCCGGTCGGTCCGGCCGCAGCGCACCACTGTCGAGTTGCTCGCCGAAGCGTTGGCGCTGACCGGCACCAGCCGGACGGCGTTCCTGTCTGCGGCCCGGGGCTCCTCCGGCGCTGAGTCGTCGCGGCCGGACGCCACCTCGAAGGCGCTCGCGTTCAACGGCAGCGCGACGTCGGAGGCCGCGCCCGCCGACCCGCCGGTCGCCCTCCCACCGCCGGTCGCGCTGATCGGCCGGGACCGCGACCTCGCGGAGCTGGCCGGGATGCTGACGGCGGAGCGCGGGCCTCGACTGGTGAGCCTGGTCGGGTTGGCCGGGGTCGGCAAGACCGCCTTGGCGACGGCGGTGGCGCACGCGGTGGCCTTCGCCCATCCGGCCGGGGTGGCCGGGGTGCTGGTCGGCGAGGGCTTGGATGGGCCGGACGTGCTTGCCGCCTCGATGGCGGTGCTCGGCTCGGCGCGCCTGCCGGAACTCGTGGCTCGGCTCGCCGGGCGGCCGGCGCTGCTGGTGATGGACGCCGTGGAGCGTGCCCCGGGCCCGGTGGCCGCGACGCTGCACCGGCTGATCGGTGCCCTGCCCTCGCTGCGGGTGTTGGTCACCGGACGGCACCCGGTCGGGCTGTCCGGGGAGAGGGTCTGGCCGGTCGCGCCGCTCGACGTGCCGCCACCGGGCGCCGAACGTTCCGGAGCGGCAACGCTCGAATCGTGGCCGGCGGTCGCGTTGTTCACCTCCCGGCTCGCTCAGGTCCGTCGGGAGCCGCCGACCCCGGACGAGCTGCCAGCGCTTGCCGCGCTGGTGCGCCGGCTGGGCGGGCTGCCGCTGGCCATCGAGCTGATGGCCGCCCGGGGCCGGCTGCTCGACCTCACCCAACTGCTTGACCGGTACGGCGACCGGGTGCTCGACCTCGCCACTCCTGCGGACTCGGTGGTTCAGCCCGGCTGGGACGCACCGGATGCGCCCACCCGACGATCGATCGACACCACGCCTGCGGCGGTGGCGGGCACGGTCACCCTGCGGGACGCGGTGGCGGCCAGCTATCGATTGCTGGCAGAGGACGAGCGGGCAGCGCTGCGGCAGCTCGCCGTGTTCGGCAACCGCTGGTCGGTGGAGTTGGCCGAGGAGATGCTCGCCGACGAGGCCGACCGGGACGGCACGGTGGCGATCGACCCCGTTCCGCTGTTGGACCGGTTCGTCGAGCTCGGGCTGCTGAGCGTACGCGGCACCGGGTCGTTCCGGTTCCGGCTGCTCGACGCGGTCCGCGACTATGCCGTCGAGCAGGCGACCGGCGAGGGTGAGTTGACCCGCATCCGACGTCGACACGCGGAGGTGATCGCGCGTTTGGTGGCGCGGACCGCAACCGACCTGGTCGGCCCACGGTCGTCGGACGCGGTGCACCGGCTGGACGAGGTGAGCAGGGACATCAGCTCGTCGCTGGCCCACGCGGCCACGGACGACCCGCTGACCGCGCTGCGGCTGGCGGCCTGCCTGACCCGGTGGTGGCGGTTCCGTGGGCACGACGTCGCCGGGCGGCAGTGGCTACGGCGGTTGCTGGCGGACCCTCGGACCGCCGGCGCTGATCCGGTCCTGCGTGGCTGGGCCGCTGTCGGGGTTGCCCGGCTCTCCGCCGAGCACCGTGCGGGCGCCGAGGAACTGCCGACGGCGCGCGCGGCGTTGGACACCTTCCGGCAGGCCGGCGATGTCACCGGCGAGTTGGAGGCGCGGAACGTGCTCGGCACCCTGCTGATCTCCGTCGGTCGTCAGGACGAGGCTCGCGAGCAGGCCGAGACGGCGCTGCGGTTGGCGGCCCGCAACGGACGGACCAGGGACCTGGCGGTGGCCCAGAACAGTCTCGCCTGGCACGAGATCCGGGCTGGTGATCTGGCTGCGGCCCGCCGCCGGCTCGCTGCGGCGGACCGGCTCGCCGCCGAGAGTGGGGAGCAGCGACTTCGGTTGCTGACCTGGGCCAAGCGGGCCGAGGTCGCCCGCCTGGAGGGCTGGTACGCGGACGCCATCGACCATGGCCGACGGGTGATCACCGCGTTGTCCGAGCTGGGTGATCCGGGGCTTCGCCGCCGGGTGCTCGGGAAACTCGGGTTGGCGCTCGCTCAGGACGGGCGTGGCGCCGAGGCGACCGAGGTGCTCGCTGAGCTGCGCACGGGGGCCGCCGAGGCTGCGGCGGCCGGATCGGCGCGTTCGTCGGCTCGGCGGGCCGTGGCACCGCCGCCGCGCTCGGCGAATGCGGCGCTGTCGTCGGGTGGGCCGGAGGCGGGGCTGTGTGCTCTGATCGAGGGGAATCTGGCCCTGCACCGGGGTGACCGGGAGTTGGCTGCCGAGTGGTTCGCCGCCGCCGCCGACGACGACGTGAGTCAGGATCGCAGAGACGTGGTGGAGGCGCTGGTGGGACTGGCAGCGAGCACCTCGAACCCGGCGGTTCTCGACCGGCTGGAGCGGGTCTGTCAGGAGAGCGGCATTCGGCTACTGCCCCATGAGTCGGGTCTGCTCTACGCGTTGACCACCGCACGGGGTGGGCCGGAAGCACGGTAGTCACGACAGCTTGGGTGGCCTGAGCGCGGCCTGTCGTAGTCGGGGAGAGTGGCGCGGGCGAAGAGCCCCCTTGGTGCTACCCCTCGCTTTTCGCCCGCGCCGTCACCCCCCGGTGATCCCCGGTGCAGGAAGCCTGCCACCGCCAAGGCGGTAGGAAGTCGGGTTAGACCGAATCCTCCGGCTTGGCTGGGTCAGTTCTGCCGGTCTTTCTGCCGGTGCTGCTCAGCGCTGTGTGCCGCTGCCGGTGGTGGCGGTCTGCTGCTCAGGGCCGACGTCGTCGCTGCCGGCGGTGGCGCATGGATGCGCGGCATCGCGGACCCGGCGTAGCCCGTCGAGAAGAGCCGCCAGTGCTTCCGGGTCGAGTTGGCCGGTGAACCATTGCTCGATCATCTGCAGGTGCCCGGGTAGCGTTTCGTTGAGTCGGTGCATCCCGGCGGCGGTGACGACCGCGTAGGAGCTGCGTCGGTCGCTCGGGCAGGCCCGGCGGGTGAGCAACCCGTCACGTTCCATCCGGTCCACCACGCGCGTCACGCCGCTGGTCGACAACGAGGTCTGCGCCGCGAGGTCGGTCATGCGGAGTTGGTTGCCCGGCGAGCGGGCGAGTCGGGTGATGACCTCGAACTCGACCGCGGAGAGGCCGTGCTCCTCGAGTTGAGCGGTAAACCGGGCTGACAGACCGGCGTGTGCCTCGAAGAGCAGGCCGACGGCGGTGATCCGGGGATCGTCGAACACGTTGGTCACTCGTTCACCCTACCAGTACTTGACACGGGGAATGTTGTTGCAGTTGTATTTGCTTCAGCAGTCGTTGGGCTATTAAACATTCCTCTGGAGGACAGCAGCATGACCAGCAGCACCGATGCGGTTACCCGCGACTGGGACGGCCTCACCATCCCGGCGGCCGGCACCTACGCGCTCGACGTGGCGCACAAGCGTGTCGGCTTCGTTGCCCGGCACATGATGGTCAGCAAGGTCCGCGGTGAGTTCAAGGAGGCGACCGCCACCATCACCGTCGCCGAGGACCCGCTGCAGTCGTCGGTCGTCGCCACCATCCAGGCCGCCAGCATCGACACCGCCCAGGCCGACCGGGACGCACACCTGCGCGGCCCCGAGTTCCTGAACCCCGAGAAGTTCCCGACGATCGAGTTCCGCAGCACCGGGGTCAAGTCCCGTCGTGGCAGCGAGTTCGTGCTCACCGGTGAGCTGAGCATGCTGGGCGTCACCCGGCCGGTCGAGCTGGAGGTGGAGTTCGAGGGTGTCGGCCGCAGCCCGTTCGGCCAGGACATCTTCGGTTTCTCCGCGAGCACCGAGATCGACCGTGAGGAGTTCGGCCTGACCTGGAACGTCGCCCTCGAGACCGGGGGTGTGCTGGTCAGCCGCAAGATCAAGATCGAGATCGAGGGCGAGGCCATCCGCCAGGCCTGATCTACCCAGATCACCAGTACGCAGAGCCCGCGCCGCAGGTAGGCGCGGGCTCTGCGTCGTCTCCACACCCGACGCCGACGTCGTGGTAATTGTCACGACTTGTTCGCCCGCCATCGGATCCAGTCGGTCGACGATTGGGTACAGAAGGCACCACGAGGGCGTCCACTCCGGTCGACGTCGGATCACCGCTGCGGGCCTCTGGCCCCCCTCGGGTGGGCGCTCTTAACGTGGAGGGTTCACAATGCGCATTCCGGGACGGCAGGATCCCGACCGCGCCGGCCGTCGGGAGGACACATGGGCAGGGACGTCTCGCAGGGCGCCTTCACCCGGGATGATCGCGTCCGCTACCGGCAGAAGGTGCGGCGGTGCCTGGACGTCTTCGCCCTGATGCTGGACGACTTCGGGTTCGACGCCGACCGGCCGATGACCGGCCTGGAGATCGAGCTCAACCTGGTCGACTCGGCGGGCGAGCCGGCGATGCGCAACGAGGAGATCCTCGCCGACATCGCCGACCCGCTGTTCCAGACCGAGTTGGGGCAGTTCAATCTCGAACTCAACGCCGAGCCCCGACTGATCGAGGGCACCGGCTTCGCCGACTACGAGCACGACCTGCGCGGCAGCCTGTCCCGGGCCGACGAGCGAGCGGCCAAGTCCGACGCGAAGATCGTCCTGGTCGGGATCCTGCCCACCCTCACCGAGGGGCATCTGGTCGAGGACAATCTCTCCACCAGCGAGCGCTACCGGGTGCTCAACGACCAGATCGTTGGCGCCCGAGGCGAGGACATCGAGCTGGACATCCGTGGCGTCGAGCAGTTGCGGACGCACACCGACTCGATCGCCCCCGAGGCCGCCTGCACCAGCCTCCAGTTCCACCTCCAGGTGGCACCGGACAGCTTCGCCGACTACTGGAACGCGTCCCAGGCCATCGCTGGCGTTCAGGTGGCGGTCGGGGCGAACAGCCCCTTCCTCTACGGACGCCAACTGTGGGCCGAAACTCGGATCGCCCTGTTCCAGCAGGCCACCGACACCCGCCCGGACGAGCTCAAGGCCCAGGGCGTACGACCACGGGTGTGGTTCGGCGAGCGGTGGATCACCTCGATCTTCGACCTGTTCGAGGAGAACGTCCGTTACTTCCCGCCGCTGCTGCCGATGTGCGAGGACGAGGACCCCGTGGAGGTGCTGCACGCCGGCGGGGTGCCGCAGCTCGGAGAGTTGAGGCTGCACAACGGCACGGTCTACCGGTGGAACCGCCCGGTCTACGACATCATGAACGGCCGACCTCACCTGCGGGTGGAAAACCGGGTGCTGCCGGCCGGTCCGACGGTGGTGGACATGCTCGCCAACGCGGCCTTCTACTTCGGGCTGGCACGGGGTCTGGCCGAGGCGGACCGTCCGATCTGGAGTCAACTCACCTTCAGCTCCGCCGAGGAAAACTTCCACGCCGCCGCTCGACGTGGCCTCGATGCCGTGCTGCACTGGCCCGGGCTCGGCGACGTGCCGGTCACCAGGCTGGTGCTGGAGCAGTTGCTGCCCACCGCCGCGGCCGGCCTGGACGGGTTCGGTGTCGCCCCGGCGCAGCGGGACCGGCTGCTCGGCATCATCGAGCAGCGCTGCCGAACCGGCCGTAACGGTGCCGTCTGGCAGACCGAGGCGGTGTGGGCGGCGGAGCGGCACCACGGCATGGACCGGGCGGCCGCGCTGCACCACATGGTCCAGCGCTACGCCGAACTCCAGCGAGCCAACGAACCCGTCCACACCTGGCCAGTCAACTAACCCCCACCCCACCCCCACCCCCTCCGGGCACCCTCACCGCCGGGTGGGGCGGGTGGGATGGGATGGGTTAGTCGGTGGTGGGGCGGGTGGATCGGCGGGATGCGCGGGTGCGTCGACCGCTCTGCGTCGGATCCTCTGCTGCTCCGGCTTCGCCAGGATGGGCTGGACCGGTGAGGTTCGGCTCGGTGCGCGGCGCGGGCACCCGCGGTACGGCGCTGGCCCCGCCCGGTAGGGAACTCGTCCTGGTTGCCTGCGGTGCGGCGTCAGCCCTGCCGCGCCGGGCTGCGGTGCCGATCGACGAGCCGAGAGCCGACGGCTCGGAGTCGGTCCGGGCGACCGGAGCCGGGTTGGGACGAGCGGTCGGGGTCGGCCCACCGGCGGTGGCCGGGTTCGAGTCGGCGTGCGCTGCCGGCGTCGGCCCACCGGCGGTGGCCGGGTTCGAGTCGGCGTGCGCTGCCGGGGCTGGGTTGGTCTTCGTACCCGAGACAGCCGCATTTCGGTCGGCTGCCCGACTCCGGTCGGCCCGCTCGGCGAGGGCGGCGGCCAGCACCGAGCCGCCGATACCGGCGAGCACCGCGTACGGGGCGATCAGTTGGGTGGACAACTGCGCGGGGCCCAGCGTCGACCAGTGCGGCAGGGTGGTCAGGTAGGCGAGTGCGACGAGCACCGGACCGGCAGCACCGGAGGCTGCCGCGCCAACGCGGTGCCCGGCCGATCGGGCGGTCCGCCGGGCGGCCAGCACGCCGATCAGCAGCGCGGGCACGAGTGCCAACAGCGCGCCGGGCCAGTAGAGCTGGTCGGATATCCAGTAGTGCGGGTGGTCCGGGTCGAGCTGCCAGGTGCCGAGTTGAGCGCCGATCAGCCCTCGTCCGACGCGTACCCCGTCGAGCACCGAGACCACCGCGAGCAGCCAGAGCCAGGCGGCGGTCGCCGTCACGTTGATCGCCGCGACCCGGGAGCGAAGCGCCCAGATCGCGACGAGCACGCCAATCAGGATGCCCAGCGTCGCCTGCACCGCGGCGGTCCGTTGCGGTGCGTCGGTGTCGGCTCCGGCCGCAACCCGCGCCGGTACGGCGATCAGCAGCACTGTGACCAGCCCGCCGAACCCGGCGCCGAGTGCAAGTGCCACCCGTTGCAGCAGGCTGCCGCGGTCGTGGGACGTGGCCTCGGCCACCTGTGCCGACCGCGTTTCCGTCGCCTCGGTGCCTGTGGTGTCGGCGGCAGACGGACGCCCGCCATCTTGAGAGGCCTGCTCCAGCGAGGTCGCGGGGTCAGGAGCCTCCGCAGCCTGCGGCTCGGCCGTCGCTGGTGCGTTCCGTTTGTGTAGCCGCTGCGCGCAAACCGCCCCGAGGACCGTCGAGCTGGCAGCAAGCCAGGTGGCCCAGGCGAGGCCGTCAGCCCAGGCGGTGTCGGTGGCTCCGGCATCGGTTGGCGTCCAGGTGATGACGCCGAGCCCGTAGCCGAAGCCCAGTTGCGCGGCGCCCGCGCCGGCAGCGACACCGATCGCGGTAACGATCGACACTCCCCAGCCCTGTCTGGCCATGCCGGGCAGCGTAACGTCCCGTCGTCGGCGCGGCGAGTCGCAACGACCCGCCGGTTCGAACCGCCGGCGCAGTGGATTGGGCGACGGGCGGTACGGTCGCCGGTGATGAGGCGGTGGGCGCTATGACGGACACGAACACGGGTCGGCAGGATGCCGCCGGTGGCGGGGACGGCGGCCGTGCAGGTCGGGCCAGCGTACTGCTGGGTGGTGGGTTGGCCGCTGTGCTGCTCGCCGCGATCGGCGCGACCGGCGGCTGGCTGCTGGCCGGCGAGGACGGCACACCCTCGGGGGATCCGCTGGCGGTCGCGACCACGGCCGGTTCGCCGACCGGTCGGGCCACCGCGCCTCGGCCGAGCACCGGCCGGACCACGCCGTCGGCCGTCCGGACCTCCGCCACGGCGACCAAGGCGGCCGGCCTGACGGTGCCTCCGGTGATCGGCATGGACTTCGAGCAGGCCCGGGAAGCGTTGCGCAGGCAGCGGCTGGGTTGGCGGCTGGTGTTCGGCAGCGGCGGCGGTCGTACGGTCGAGAGCACCTCACCGGCCGTGGGCAGCGAGGTTACCCGGGGTATGACGGTGCAACTGCACGTGGCTGGGCCAGCGCCATCCGCCGAGGTGCCGGACGTGGTCGGGAAGGACTGCGCCAAAGCCGTCGACGATTTGATCGACGAGGGCCTGTATCCGCGTTACATCAGCGGCCGCAGCGGCAAGGTCGCCCGGCAGGAGCCGGAGGAGGACGGCCCTGCCAGTTGGAACGACGAGGTCAGCATCTGGTGTGGGGCGGGCGCTCCGGACCAGCCGACCACGAAACCCACTCCCTGATCTTAAGGCCCCGCGGCCAAGCCTGGTGCAGGAGCCGGCGCGATCGGCCAGGGATCGGTGCACCACGTCCGCGACTGCGTCCGGCGCGGCTCGGCACGCTGATCCCCACCGATGGTGCGGTCGGCGGCTAGGTTGACGGTCGAGGGCCATGACGCCCGTCCGGGTTCGGGAAAGGACGTGCGATGAGCGACGACCGCCAGGAGCCACCCGACGGCGAGCACGACGATGACCGGACCCGCCCCCTGCCACCCGCAGCCGGCCGGCCGGAGCCGACCCAACCGGCCCGATCCGCGGCCGAGCCGGACAAAACGGCGCGGATACCAGCGGAGCCGTCGTGGTCCGGGCGGGCCGAGGTTCGACCTTCCCGGCCGGCTGAACCCGCTGGCGAGTGGTACGTCGAGGAGCAGGGTGGCCGGCGATGGTGGCTGCCGATCCTCTGGGGTGTTCTCGCACTGCTGCTCGCCGGCCTGCTCGGGGGAGCGCTCTGGTTGGGGCTCTCCAAGCGGGATGACGACCGGGACGATCCGGGTTCCACCCCGTCGCTCCCGCCGGCCAGCGCCACCAGCGCCGCACCGACCAGCGCATCCCCCACCACGGCCGGGCCGACCAGCGAGACGCCGAGCGAGACGCCGAGCAGCCCGGCGACCACCAGCACGCCGGACGAGGTGTCGGTGCCACCACTCGCCGGCCTGCCGCAGGCCACTGCCGAGGGGTTACTGGGCCGGCTCGGCATTGCCTACCGGGTGGTGTATCGCCCGTCGGAGTTGCCACCGGGGACTGTGGTGGGCACCGAGCCGGGAACGGGCACGCCGGTGTCGACCGACGACGAGGTGCTGTTGATCGTCTCTCAGGCTCGGCCCTCGACCGGGGTGAGCCCGACCACGGCGATCCCGACGTCGACGAGCACACCGTGATCGGCGGTCACCACATCCGACGGCGGTTGCCGACCAGGCCGAGGCCGGCGAGCGCGACGGCGAGCCCGAAGATGCCGGACCAGAACAGGGAGCGGCGGACGTCCGTCGCAGTGTGTCCGGCTGGAGCTGCTTCGGTGAGTTCCTGACGGCCGTCGGCCTGGCCGCCAGCGCCACGCCCAGCCACCGCCCCGGTCGGGTCGGTGACGTCGGCGTGGTTACTGGGGGCGTCGGCGCCGATCCAGCTGGGTTCCTCGTGCACCGATGGGCCGTCGTCCGTCGGTGGGTCGGCGTCGACCACGGTGATCTCCGGTGCGGGCACCGGTGTGGTCAGCCGGGTGGACGACATCGCCGGGTCGCGGACGAGGACCAGGAGTGTGGCCATCGCCCCGAGGAGGGCGAGCAGTCCAAATGCGTAGGCGATAAGGGAGCGGTGGTGCCGCCGTAGGGCGGGCTGATTGACCATGACCATCCCAGGGTCAGGGTCCTGGACGCGCGGTGGAACTGTGCCGGGGTGGGCGTACCAATTCTATGGCGACGGCACGCCCACCGGCGGCGGATCGGGTCGGTCAGCCGACGCGGAGCGGAGTACGGGCGACTGGCCGTCGGGCCCGTACGGTGTGCGGGCGGGGTTCGGGGGCTGCCTGCAGTTGCTGCAGCCCATCCCGTTGGACGAAGATCGACCGTCGGTTGACCGCGTCGCCCGCGGCGTTCAACTCGTAGCCGTCGAGCCAGAGCCAGCCGTCATAGGTGGGCCAGTCGAGCACCCGGATCACCCGGAACTTGATGGGCCTAAGAAACTGGACACTCGCCGCGCGAGTCACGTGCAGTACGTCACCGGTGCGGGGAAGCACATGGGCTCCTGGGGAGGATCGGCCGGCAGTTGTGCCGGCGGTGCCTGAACGGGGGAACGTCTCGGCCGGTGACGGGGTCGTGCCTCGTGAACCGGTGGTGCGGATGGTGGTGGCCGGGCCGTACCCCGCTGGTGGCGTGCCGCCACCCGACCACCACCCGGTGCTTCCGGGAACCGCGCCCGCCGCCGCAGCTTGCCGGCTTCCAGCGGCGGGGTCTTTACCCCGGAGCAGGTCTCGGTGTCGTCGGCCGGGCCCGCGCCCTGCCCGGCTTCCCCGGTTCGGTGGGGTCACCACTCCAAGGAAGCGGACGGAGACGCTGAGTGATCCGAGCCATACGGACAGAGTGCATCAGCGACGTGCTTCATGCAAGTTGCATGTCGACTTTTGCCGATACGTGAGCGCGTTGCGCGAAAGGCCTATTGAAGCCCTCCGCGTACGGACGGCACACTGAGAGCCGGTTTCGCCCGTCGCGGCCGGCCGAGGACCGGCACCACCCCCATCGTCGCGAACGCTCGCCGGTCGACGGTCGCGCCTCCGGCGGGTGTCACCCAGTGGCGCGTCAACCGGAGGTAGCCCGAGTGGGGTCGAGCAGCCAGCGGCGGAGACCAGCGACTCACGGGTTGTGCGATGAGTGAGCGGCGCAGTCCCACCATCAGACGGCGGCGGCTCGGTGCCGAGCTGCGCCGCCAGCGGGAGTCTGCCGGGATCACCATCGAAGTGGTCGCCGAGCAGTTGGAGTGCTCGGCGTCGAAGGTCTCCCGGATCGAGACCGGGCACACCACAGCCACCCCTCGCGACGTGCGGGACATGCTGCGGATCTACGGCGTGGTCGGTGCCGAGAGCGACGAGCTCGTGCAGATCGCCCGGGAGGCCCGGCAGAAGGGCTGGTGGCATCCGTACAGCACGGTGCTCGTCGGCGCGTACGTCGGGCTGGAGGCGGCCGCGAGTTCGATCCGGGCGTACGAACAGCAGGTCGTGCCGGGCCTATTGGAGACCGAGGAGTACGCCGGGGCGATGATCCGCGCCGCCCGTCCGGACTTCACAGCCGATCAGGTGCACCAAAGGGTGCGTGTCCGTCTGGGCCGTCAGTCGTTGTTGACCCAGGACGATCCGGTCGATCTGTGGGTGGTACTCGATGAGGCGGTGGTACGTCGGCCGGTAGGCGGGGACGAGGTGATGCGTGGCCAACTCAAGCGGTTGGTCGAGGTGGCCGAGTTGCCGAACGTGACGCTGCAGATCCTGCCCTTCGAGGTAGGTGCACATGCCGGCATGGACGGCACTTTCACGATCCTCAGCTTCCCTGAACCCGGTGATCCGGATGTTGTGTACGCGGAGAACGCCACGGGTGGGCTTTTCCTCGAGAAGAGCGACGAACTGCAGAAGTACAGCTTCATCTTCGATCACATCCGCGCTGCGGCCATACGTCCAGAGGAGTCCGTCGCACACATCGCAAAACTGGCAGAGGAGCCGTTGTGGAAATGGCGACCAAAAGGTTCCCCGTGGACCTGACGCAGGCAGCATGGTTCAAGAGCTCGAAGAGCGGGCCGAACTGTGACAACTGCGTCGAGGTGGCGTACGTGACGGGGGCGGTCGGAGTGCGCGACTCGAAGGACAAGGCGGGCCCAGCCCTGGTCTTCGCACCAGGTGACTGGCACGCCTTCGTCGGCGGCACCCGAGGTGGTGCGTTCGGCGAGGTCTGACCGAGTGGTCACGTGAGATCCCCGTCCGGGTCAGCCCGGATGGGGACCTTGCCGTGTCCGGGGAGGGTCGGCTCAGCGCCCGCGCCGCGACGGCGGTCGGCGAGGTTCCGCCGGGATTCCCGTCGCCACAGCGGGCCCGTCTCGTTGAACTGGTCGGTGCTTCGCAGGTCGACGACCGCCGCACCGATCGGCAACCGAGCGAGGTAGGCGAGACGGATGACGACGATCGGGTCAGACAATCTCACCAACGGTCCGGGCAAACCGGAGCGGTTCGGTGGCAAGTACCGCGGAGCGCGTCGGGACACCGTACTGACCGAGGTGGTGTCGAACGACCAGGAGATGAGCGGGCGGGACGCGTCCGCCTCCGAGTCGGCGGACCTTCCGCTCTCGCTGCCTTCGCTGGACCCGAACCCGCTGGTCGAGCCGTCGTTCCCGCCGACCGGCTGGCCGATGGAGCCCAGTGGGTCGCTGGCCGACCACCCGTTGTTGCGCGGGCTGCTGATGGAGTTGCCGCCGAGGGGCAGCGTGCCACCGCCAGGCTGGCTGGACCGGTGGTTCGAGGCGACCAGGGCGATCCTGGAGTTGCTATACGTGCAGGGGGCTGGCCGTCCGCGCTGATCGTGGGGCCTCGGGTTGGGCCCGCTCGGCGAACCTGTTGTGCCGTAGCGCGTGCCGGACACCAATGGCGAGCACCGTGAGCGCACCCACGGTGATCGCTGGCCCGGTGACAGCGGGTTCGGCACCGAGGTCGGTGCCGACCGCCGCGATCAACGCGGGCACGGTGGCCAAGGCGGTCACCTGCAGTGGCAATCCGATGAGTGGGTGGGCCGCGGCCGCGCGCAGCCCGTGCGGCGCAGGCGTGGTGGGGGCACTGGCGAACGCGCCCGCCCCGGCCCACAACCGGCGGATCCGCCGCAGGGAGCAGACCGTCGTCACGAGCGCCGGGCCGGCGGCCAGGGTGAGCCCGGCTGCGGCGCGGTCGACCGGCGCGGTGCCGGCACTGAGGAGGCCGCCGCCGAGCACGGCCGCGGTGAGCGCCATGCCGGTGAGGGTCAGCACCAGCAACCATCCGGTACGCCGGCGCAGCATGCGGGTGTTGTGCAGCCGGGGAAGCCCGTCGGCTACGACTCCGGCGGCCAGCCAGACGGCGGCGATCGGAATCAGGATGGTGAGGTGACTCTCCATGTTCGAGAGTCTTTCCCGAATCGCGGCGGGGCGAATCGGGGCCGGTCCCCCGTTCGCCCCGGACGCCAGGCCCGTAGGGGGCCATCCCACCGAGATTATGGACGTTTCGACATGTCCAATTGCCGGACCGCTGACTTACCCTCAGCTAGATCGGCAAGTGTCGATTGATGTTGGGACTGGCGGACGCGTTCCGCCGCCGGTCAGAGGGAGGTAGGAAATGGGTCTTCCACGAAGGTCCGTAATGGTCGGGGTGGTCACGGCGACCGTGCTGGCCGTCGGCACCCCGGCCCTGGCCGCCGAACCCACAGGTGTGGTCAGGGCCGCCGGCGGAGCCACCGCCGTGCCGGACAGCTACATCGTCGTACTCAAGGACAGCGCGGTGGCCCGCGACCAGGTCGTCGACACCGCGAAGCGGCTCTCCGGCCGACACGGCGGCAAGGTGGCCCGCACCTACGGCGCGGCACTGCGCGGTTTCGAGGTCACGGTGAGCGCGCGCGCGGCGGCGCGGATCGCTGCCGACCCGGCGGTTGCGTACGTCGAGCAGAACCACACCGTGTCCATCTCCGGAACGCAGACCAACCCGCCCTCCTGGGGCCTGGACCGGATCGACCAGCGCAATCTGCCCCTGAACAGCTCGTACACCTACCCGAACACGGCGTCCAACGTCCGCGCCTACATCATCGACACCGGCGTGCTCTACGGGCACAACGACTTCGGCGGCCGGGCCGTCTCGGGCTTCGACGCGGTGGACGGCGGCTCCGCCGACGACTGCAACGGCCACGGCACGCACGTGGCGGGCACGGTCGGCGGCTCCTCGTACGGTGTGGCCAAGGGCGTCCAGATCGTCGGCGTCCGGGTGCTCAACTGCCAGGGCAGCGGCACCAACGCCCAGGTGGTGGCCGGCATCGACTGGGTGACCGCGAACGCGGTCAAGCCGGCGGTGGCGAACATGAGCCTCGGTGGTGGCGCCAACAGTTCGATCGACACTGCCGTCAGCAACTCGATCAACTCCGGCATCACGTATGCGGTCGCCGCCGGCAACGGCGACGCCTTCGGCGTCCGGCAGAACGCCTGCAACTACTCCCCGGCGCGAGTCGCCTCCGCGATCACCGTGGGTGCGACGCAGAACAACGACGCCGCGGCGAGTTTCTCCAACTACGGCACCTGCGTGGACATCCTGGCCCCGGGCGTCAACATCACCTCGGCCTGGTACACCAGCAGCAGCGCGACAAACACCATCAGTGGCACCTCGATGGCATCGCCGCACGTCGCTGGCGCGGCGGCGCTGGCGCTGTCGGCGAACCCGTCCTGGAGCCCGCAGCAGGTGCGGGACTACCTGGTCAACAACTCCACTCCGAACGTGGTGACAAACGTCGGCACCGGCACCCCGAACAAGCTGCTCTACGTCGTGAACGGCACGCCGCCGGCCAACGACTTCTCCGTGTCGGTGTCGCCGACCTCCGGCTCCACCGCACCTGGTGGCTCGGTGACGGCCACCGTCGGCACGGCCACCACCGCCGGCTCAGCCCAGTCGGTAAGCCTCTCCGCCAGCGGCCTGCCGGCCGGCGCGACCGCGTCGTTCAGCCCGTCGACGGTGACGTCGGGCGGCTCATCCACCCTCACCATCGCCACCTCGGCGAGCACCCCCGCCGGCAGCTACCCGGTCACGATCACCGGCAGTGGCGCGGCGGGCACCCGCACGGCCACCTACACGTTGACCGTGACCGGTTCGGGTGGCGGCGGATGCTCCGGCAGCAACGGCACCGACGTGTCGATCCCGGACGCCGGCGCGGCGGTGACCAGCTCGATCACCATCGCCGGCTGCAACCGCAACGCCTCGTCGGCCTCCACCGTGGCGGTGAACATCGTGCACACCTACCGCGGTGACCTGGTCATCGACCTGCTCGCCCCGGATGGCAGCGCGTACCGGCTGAAGAACAGCAGCAGCTCGGACAGCGCGGACAACGTCAACACCACGTACACGGCCAACCTCTCCAGTGAGGCGGCGAACGGCACCTGGCGGCTTCAGGTGCGCGACGTGTACGGCGCTGACACCGGCTACATCAACACCTGGACCCTGACCGTCTGACCGATCTCCCATGACCGAGGCCCCACCCCGGGCACGCCGGGTGGGGCCTCGTGTCGTACGGAAATGGGATCAGACCGCGAAGGTCGCCGGCCGCTCGGTGGCCGGGGCTGGCGGACGGGCCTTCCACAGGCCGACCTTCTGAGCGAAGAGCCGGCTCAGGTAGGCCGGGTTGAGGATGACGTAACGGCGCCAGAGCCTCTTCGGCTCCAGACCGAGACGCCAGAACCACTCCAGGCCGGCGCGCTGCATCCACGGCGGGGGCTGGCGCAGCAGCCCGGCGTGATAGTCGAAGGCAGCGCCGACCGCCATCAGCGGCATGTCGAGCAACGGTCGCATGGCGTACGTGAAGACCTCCTGGCGCGGGCAGCCGAGCCCGACCAGGACCAGCCGGGCACCGCTGGAGCGGATCCGGTCGGCGATCTCGGCGTCCTCACCGGGCTGGACGGCACGGAACTTGGACGGCTCCACCCCGGCGATCTTCAGCGCGGGGAACATCCGCTCCAGCGCCGGGATCAACCTGGCGAGGGTTTCCTCGGTCGAGCCGTACAGGTAGACCGGCAGCCCCTCGTCGGCGAAGCGCGACAGCACGTGCAGGGTCAGCGTCGGCCCGTAGACCCGGTCGGTGAGCCCGGCGTGGTGCAGCAGGTTGAGCGCCCAGCGCACCGGCTGCCCATCCGGAGTGACCACGTCGAAGGAGTTGAGGCGCGCGTTGTGCGCCGGGTCCAACACACCAGTCATGACACCGTGCACCGCCAACGCGGTCAGCGCGAGCGGGCGTCGCTCGTGTGCCGCGGTCACCACCGCATCGGTCGCCGTCGCGTAGTCGGTGGCGTCGACCAGGACGCCGAGCACATTGCGCTTGGTCCGTGTGGTCATGCGGTGGGCACCCATTTGTCAACGTTAGCCTCGTAGATCTCCTGCAAGATCATTGGCACGTCGTAGGTGATCTTCCAGTCCGGGTACTGCGCCTCGAACCGGGCCATGCTGCTGACGTACCACTGGTGGTCGCCGGTGCGGTTCTGCTCGACGTAGTTGATCCGGGCCTCGCGGCCGGTGATCTCCTCGGCGATCCGGAACGCCTCGATGTGGGAGGTGTTGGAGTGCCGGCCGCCACCGAGGTTGTAGACCTCCGCGGATCGCGGGGCCCGGAAGAACGCCTCGAACGCGGTCAGCACGTCGCGTGAGTGGATGGCGTCCCGGACCATCTTGCCCTTGTAGCCGAACAGGTTGTATGTCCGGCCCTCCATCACGCAGCGCATCAGGTAGGCCAGGAACCCGTGCAGCTCGGCTGCGGAGTGCGCCGGACCGGTCAGCGTGCCGCCTCGGAAACAGGCGGTCTTCATGTCGAAGTAGCGCCCGTACTCCTGGACCATCACGTCCGCCGCGACCTTGGAGGCGCCGAAGACCGAGTGCAGCGAGTGGTCGATCGACATCTCTTCGGTGATGCCCTCGTACCAGTGGTGGTCCTCGGGCAGCTCGTACCGTGTCTCCTGCTCGAGCAGCGGCAGACTGTTGGGCCGGTCGCCGTAGACCTTGTTGGTCGAGCAGTGGATGAACGGCGCGTCGATCGCATGCCGGCGCGTGTTCTCCAGGATGTTGAGCGTGCCGCCGGCGTTCACGTCGAAGTCCGTGTAGGGCTCCTTGGCCGCCCAGTCGTGGCTCGGCTGCGCCGCGCTGTGGATCACCACGGCGATGTCCGAGCCGTACTTCTTGAACACCTGCTCCAGGCCGTCCCGGTCCCGGATGTCCACCGCGAAATGGGTGTAGGCGTTGCCCAGGTCACGGCCGAGCCGCTCAAGGCTCCAGGATGTGGAGCCGTCCTCGCCGAAGAAGTACCGGCGCATGTCGTTGTCGATGCCGACGACGTCCAGGCCGAGGCCGGCGAAGTGCCGGACCGCCTCGGAGCCGATCAGACCACCCGACCCTGTCACCAACGCGACACTCACACGCCACTCCCGGTCCATCGGAGGCAGAATCCATCGCAGCATAGCGTGACGCCCGGCCCGCCCCGATATGACGGAAGGGCCCCGCATTACGCGGAGCCCTCGTCGTTGGTGGGGATGGGGGGAGTTGAACCCCCACGCCCTTTCGGGCACACGGACCTGAACCGTGCGCGTCTGCCATTCCGCCACATCCCCGTGGCACGACCCGGAACACTGTAGCCGCCCCGGCCCCGCTGTCTCCAACGGGCCTCGGGAATATTACGCTGTCCCAGCCGCTCGCCACGAGCGATTACCGTTCGTGGCGGACGAAAGATTAGCACGACAGTCCGGGCCCTTCCGAATGGGCCGAGAGCAGGCGGCCGAGCGGCGTGTGAGCTGCGCGCGCGCCGGCCGGATACCATCATGTCCTCGGGACCCGAGGAGGAGCCGGTGAGCGTGCTGCAACGCTTCGAGAAGCGTCTGGAAGGCCTGGTCGAAGGGGCCTTCGCCAAGGTCTTCAAAGGGGTGGTCCACCCCGTGGAGATCCTCAACGCCATGCAGCGGGAGGCCGAGGCGCACAAGGCGATCCTGGCCGGTGGGCGCACGTTGGTGCCCAACCGCTACGTGATCGATCTCTCGCCGTTCGACCACAGTCGGCTGGCGCCGTACGCCGCCGCGCTGGCCCAGGAACTGGCCCAGTCGCAGGCGGAGTTCATCGGCGAGCAGGCCTGGACGGTCTATGGCGACGTGATCGTCGAGATCGAGCGAGGCGAGGGCCTGGACACGGGCATGTTCCGTGTCACGGCCGAGGTCTACACCGGCGGCGAGGTCGCCCCGGTGTCGGCACCCGGCTACGACGCCGGCCCGCCCGCCTACCCTGCGTACGACCAGGGTGGTGGCTACGGCCCGCCGCCCGGTCACGGTGGCGGTCGCAACGTGCGGCTGGTCTCCGGCGATGGTCGCACCTACCCCCTCCAGATGGGGTCGACGGTGATCGGTCGCGGCGATCAGGCCAATCTGCGCCTGCCCGACGTCGGCATCTCCCGGCGACACGCCCGGCTGGATTTCGACGGGGGGCAGGTCGTGCTGACCGATCTGGGTTCGACCAACGGCACCATGGTCAACGGGCAGCGGGTGTCCGCCGTCGCTCTCAACCCTGGTGACATGGTCCAGCTCGGCACGACGACGCTGACCTTCCGCGTGGACGGCTGACCCGCCTTGCCGGAGTTGGTCATCACCGTTGCCCGGTTCGGGTTCCTGATCCTGCTGTGGATCTTCGTGTTCACGGTGGTCGGCGTGATCCGCCGGGACCTCTTCGCGGGCGCCCGGTCCGGTCGCCTGGTAGCCGCGCCGCGTGCGGTGGGCGCCTCGACCGGGCAGTTGGCGAAGCCGGCGAAGGTGAAGCGGGGCAGGGCGGCTCACCAGATGGTGGTGACAGCCGGTCAGCTTGCCGGCACCAGGATCACTCTCGGTGAAGCGCAGATCACCATTGGTCGTGCTGAGGACTCCACCCTGGTCATCACCGACGACTACGCCTCCGCGCGACACGCCCGGCTCGTGCCGCGCGACGGGCAGTGGTACGTCGAGGACCTCGGCTCGACTAACGGCACGTACCTCGATCGCGCTAAGGTCACCGGACCAACCCCCGTCCCCCTCGGCGTGCCGATCCGGATCGGCCGCACTTCCCTCGAATTACGGCCATGACTCTGACCCTGCGCTATGCGGCCCACAGCGACCGCGGTCTGATCCGTGACGGCAATCAAGACTCCGTCTACGCCGGGCCGCGGCTACTCGCCGTTGCCGACGGCATGGGCGGTATGGCCGCCGGTGACGTCGCCAGCAACATCGTCATCGGTGCCATGGCGCCGCTCGACGAGGACGTCCCGGGGGACGCTCTCGTCGATGCGTTGCGTTCGGCCGTGGGCACCGCCAACCAACAACTCCGCGACACGGTGGACGCCAACCCGCAGTTGGAGGGGATGGGCACCACGCTGACGGCGACCCTCTTCACCGGCAGCAAGCTGGGGATGGTCCACATCGGCGACTCGCGGGCCTACCTGCTGCGCAACGGCGAGTTCGCGCAGATCACCAAGGACGACACCTACGTCCAGATGCTCGTCGACGAAGGCCGGATCAGTGCCGAGGAGGCGAGCAGCCACCCGCAGCGGTCGCTGCTCACCCGAGCCCTCGACGGCCGGGACATCGACCCGGAGTACTCGGTGCGCCAGGTGCTGCCCGGCGACCGGTACCTGATCTGCAGCGACGGCCTGTCGGGTGTGGTCAGCGCCGAAACCATCGGCGACACCCTGCGGGAGTACACCGACCCGCAGCAGTGCGTCGAGCGGCTGGTGCAGCTCGCGCTGCGCGGCGGTGGACCGGACAACATCACGGTGATCATCGCCGATGCCACGGATCAGGACATCGTCGAGGCGAGCCCGATCGTCGGCGGTGCCGCCGCACGAGACCGGGGTATGGCGACCTCCGCCGACGACTCGACTCCGGCTGCCCGGGCCTCGGCGCTCGCCGCGCCACGCCCGGCCGCGCCCGAGGAGCCAGCGGCCTCGGACGACGAACCGGACCGGCCGAAGCGCCGCCCGGTGCGGACCGCCGCCATGGCACTGGCCCTGCTGGTGATCGTCGGCGGAGGGTCCTTCGCGGGCTGGACGTACACGCAGCGGCAGTACTACGTGGGAGCCACCGAGGAGGGGCAGGTCGCCGTCTTCCGTGGCGTCCAGGGTCAGATCGCCGGGATGGATCTCTCCACCGTGCATCGCCGCAGCGGCACCCGACTGGACGACCTCACGGTCGCTGCGCAGGACACTGTCAAGGTCGGCATCCGGGCCAAGAGCGAGCCGGACGCCGAGCGCCAGCTCGCCGAGCTGACCAGTGACACTCCGAGCAACCCCAACCTGAAGCCGCTCTGCCCGCTCGACCCGACCGCCGCGGTGGGCGGCACTCCCACGCCCACGCCGACCGGCACCGCGCCGACCGGCACCGCGCCGACCGGCACGACGCCGACCGGCACCGCGCCGACCGGCACGACGCCGACCGGCACCGCGCCGACCGGCACCACGCCGACCCCGAACGGCAGCCCGAGTGCCAAAGTGCCGCCGACCCCCAACGGGGTTGTCAGCGCGAGCCCGACTGTCGGTGCCACCGCCGCTGTCGGTGCGACCGGCCCGACCACCACACCCGACGTCACGCCCTCCGACTCGGCCCCGCCGGCGCTCGACCCAGCCGGTTGCCGGTCTCCTGAGTAAGCGTCGGCTGAGATCCCGAGGACTCCACCCGTGACCGTAGCGGCCACACCGGCACCCTCGCCCGCAACCGCGGGCGAGCAGTCCGGCGTACGCCTGGCGCGGTCGCGCCGGAACGCCGAGCTATCTCTGCTGCTGCTCGCCATGGCGTTGGTGGCCGCGTACGGGGCGACCGTCGAGGCGAACCTGCTGGACACTGTCACCCCGGATTTCTGGATGCCCGCCGCCGCGCTCGGTGCGGTCTTCCTCGGTCTGCACCTGGTCATCCGGTTCCTGGCCCCGTTCGCCGACCCGGCCCTGCTTCCGGCGGTGGCCCTGCTCAACGGGCTCGGGGTGGGCTTCCTCCGCCGGATCGACCTGGGCGAAGCCCCGGTTGCCGACCGGGAGGGTCTGGCGACCTTCGCGGGGCAGGGCGGGCGCCAGCTGGCCTGGACGCTCGGTGCGGTGATCCTCGCCGCCGGCCTGCTCGTCCTCATGCGCGACCACCGGTCGATCTCCCGGTACGCGTACACCCTGGGGTTGGCCGGCATCGTGCTGGTGATGATCCCGGCGGTGCTGCCGTCGAAAATCTCCGAGCGCAACGGCGCCAAGCTGTGGATCCAGTTCGGCGAGAGCTTCTCCATCCAGCCGGGTGAGTTCGCCAAGTTGGCGCTGCTGGTCTTCTTCGCCTACTACCTAGTCCGCAAGCGCGAGGTGCTGTCGCTGGCCAGCCGGCGATTCCTCGGCATCGACTTCCCGCGCGGCCGCGACCTCGGCCCGGTGGTCGGGGTCTGGCTGATCAGCGTCCTGGTGCTGGTCTTCGAGAAGGACCTGGGCACCTCGCTGCTCTACTTCGGCATGTTCGTGGTGACGCTCTACATCGCCACGGAACGGGTCAGTTGGCTGCTGATCGGTCTGGTGCTCTTCTTCGGCGGCGCGTACCTCGCCTACGTTCTCGGCGAGACGGTCGGCGGCCCGTTCGCCAACTTCTACCTGCGCGCCGAGATCTGGCTCGACCCGTTCGCCGATCCGACCGACAAGGGCTACCAGTTGGTGCAGGGGCTGCTCGCGCTCGGCACCGGCGGCCTCTTCGGTGCCGGGCCGGGCGGCGGCCAGCCCGGGATCCTGCCCGAGGTGCAGAACGACTTCATCTTCGCCGGCATCGGTGAGGAGCTCGGCCTCTTCGGGCTCTCCGCGCTGCTGGTCGTCTACCTGCTGATCGTGGAGCGAGGGCTGCGTGCCGCGCTCGCGGTGCGGGACTCGTTTGGCAAGCTGCTCGCCGGTGGTCTCGCGTTCACCCTCGGTCTGCAGGTCTTCGTGATCGTCGGCGGGATCAGCAAGCTCATCCCGCTGACCGGTCAGACCACCCCGTTCCTGTCCGCCGGTGGTTCGTCACTGATGGCGAACTGGCTGCTCATCGCGGTGTTGCTGCGGGTCTCCGACGGCGCCCACCGGCCGGTCACCGGGGCCGGTGGTAAGGCTCCCCGGCCCTCCGCCGGCCCGCCCGAGCAGCTGCATGGTGCTCCCACGGAGGTGATCAAGCCGTGAACGCACCCCTGCGCCGTGTCGGCGTCGTCGTCATGGTCCTGTTCGGCCTGCTCTTCGCGAACCTCAACTGGATCCAGGCCTACAAGGCCGACGAATACCGCACCAGCGACTACAACGGCCGGGTCCAGGTTGCCGACTACAAGCGCAAGCGCGGCAACATCGAGGCTGGCGGCACGGCAGTGGCCACCAGCAAGGAGACCACCGGCACGCTGAAGTTCCTGCGCACCTACCCGGGCGGCGCCGAGTACGCCCACGTGCTCGGCTACAAGCCGGTCAACCTGGCCGACCAGGGCATCGAGCGGGTGGAAGACGACTTCCTGGCCGGCACCAGCGACCAGTTGATCGGCGACCGGTTGAAGGACATGTTCACCGGTGACGACAGCGGTGGTGGCAACGTGCTGCTCACGCTCTCCAAGAAGGCTCAGGACGCGGCGTACAACCAGCTGCGCAACAACCAGGTGGGGGCGAAGAAGGGCGCGGCGATCGCCATCGACCCGCGTACCGGCGCGGTGCAGGCGCTGGTCTCCATGCCCAGCTTCGACCCGAACCCGCTGGCCAGCCACACCACCAGCGAGGCGGCCGCGGCGTTCAACAAGTTGGAACAGGACCCGGACGGTCCGCTGAAGAACCGCGCGCTCTCCGAGACGCTGCCCCCGGGCTCCACCTTCAAGATCGTGGTGGCTGCGGCAGCCCTGGAGGCCGGCATCACCAAGACGACCCAGATCCCGGCCGGTCCCAGTTGGACCCCGCCCACCTCGGGCAGCCCGATCCGCAACGCCGAATCGTCGATCTGCCCCCAGCCGAAGGTCACCCTGCTGACAGCGGTCACCGATTCGTGCAACACCGGCTTCGCCCAGCTCGGCGTGCAGCTCGGTGCCAACGCCATCAAGGAGAAGGCCCGACAGTTCGGCTTCGAGCAGGAGGACCTGACCGTCGGCGAGCTCGGTGAGGGCGGCCTGCCCACGGCGGCCAGCCGGACCGGCACCATCCAGAACGCCGACGGCGGGGACGACCCGGCCGCGCTCGCCCAGTCCTCGATCGGGCAGCGGGACGTTCGGATGACCCCGCTGGAAGGCGCCATGATCGCTGCCTCGGTCGCCAACAGCGGCAGCCAGATGCGGCCGTACCTGGTGCGGCAGCTGCTCGCCCCGGACCGGACCACCAGCTACTACACCGCCAAGGCACGGGAGCTGCGCCAGCCGGTCAGCTCGCAGGTCGCGGGCGACCTGCGCGACATGATGGTCAGCGTGGTCCAGAACGGCACCGGCAAGAAGGCCGCGATCAGCGGCTACACGGTCGGCGGCAAGACCGGCACCGCGCAGTCCGCTCCGGACCGGCCCGACCACGGCTGGTTCATCGGCTTCGCGTTGGACAAGAACGGCACCCCGATCTCTGCGGTCTGCGTGATGCTCGAACAAGCCGGACCCGGTGGCAGCGGCGAGGCAGCCCGGATCGCCGGCCAGATCATGCGGGCCGCGATCGCCGACCCCGGGGGTCGCTGACATGCTCAGCCCCGGCGTCCAGCTCGGCAACCGCTACCGTCTCGACGAGCGGATCGCCAGCGGCGGCATGGGCGACGTCTGGCGCGGCACCGACCAGGTGCTCGGCCGGACGGTCGCGGTGAAGAGCCTGCTCCCCGCGCTGCTCGACGACCCGGACTTCGCCGAGCGGTTCCGCGGCGAGGCCCGCACCATGGCCACGATCAACCACCCCGGCGTGGTGGACGTCTACGACTTCGGCAACGACCAGCAGATCGCGTTCCTGGTCATGGAGTACGTCGAGGGCGACGCCCTGTCGTCCACGCTGAGCCGGGTCGGCCGGCTCACCCCGGCCCGGACGATGGCCCTTGTCGCGCAGGCTGCGGACGCGTTGCACGCCGCGCACGAGAAGGGCATCGTGCACCGCGACGTGAAGCCGGGCAACCTGCTGGTCCGGCCGAACGGCACGCTGGTGCTTACCGACTTCGGCATCGCCCGCTCCGATCTGGTCGGCCAGCTCACCGCCGCCGGCTCGGTGCTCGGCACCGCCTCGTACATTTCGCCCGAGCAGGCCACCGGCGGCGTGGCCACCCCGGCGTCCGACGTGTATGCCCTCGGCGTGGTCGCCTACCAGTGCCTCGCCGGCCGGCGCCCGTTCGAGGGCGACAACCCGCTCGACATTGCGATGCGGCACGTTCGGGAGACTCCCCGGGCGCTTCCCTCAGACATCCCCCCGCAGGTGCGCGCGTTGGTGGAACGGGCGTTGGCCAAGGACCCGACCGCCCGCTGGCCGAGTGCCGCTGCCCTCGCCGGGGTCGCCCGCCAGCTCAAGGCCGCGCTCTCCCAGCAGGCCAGGGCTGGTGGCAACTCCGGGCCCGTCTCCGCGGCGCCAGCCTCGCCCGCAGCGCCCGGCCGGGCCCAGGTGCCGCAGGCGCACCAAATGCGTCCGCCAGGTGCCCGCCCGCCGGCCGCCGGGCCGAGACCGACCGCGGTCGCGCCGGCACAGCAGCCGCGCCCCACCGCCGTCGCGCCGGCCGTTCCGTCCGCCCGGCCGCCGGTTGCGCCGAACGGATACCCGCGCGGTGCCGCAGCGGTGCCGTCGGCACCACCCCGCCAGCTTCAACCGTCGGCGTACGCCCGGCAGGCTGGCCCGTCGGCGCCGGTAACCGAGCCCCGCCGGTCCCGGCCCGGAATGGTGCTTCTCGCCATCCTGTTGGCTGTGCTGGTCCTGGTCTGCTCCGGCGTGATTTCCTACAACCTGCGGAAGCAGTCGCAGGACGGTCAATCCGCTGGGCCGACTCCGCGCGCCGTGACGTCCAGCGCGCTGCAACTCGACAGACGCGACGATCCGACCCGGACGTCGTACCGTCGGGAGATACGACTCCAGCCGGGCGACGGCGGGACGACGACGAGCGAAGGACGACAGACGCGATGACAGCGCAGGCCCGCCTGCTCGGTGGCAGGTACCAGGTCGGCGAGCTGCTCGGCTACGGCGGCATGGCCGAGGTGCACCGCGGTCGCGATCTCCGGCTCGGTCGGGACGTCGCGATCAAGATGCTCCGTACCGACCTGGCCCGGGACGCGACGTTCCAGATGCGGTTCCGTCGGGAGGCGCAGAACGCCGCCTCACTCAACCACCCGGCGATCGTGGCGGTCTACGACACCGGTGAGGAGACAGCGCCGACTGGCGAGACGCTGCCGTTCATCGTGATGGAGTTCGTCAACGGGCGGACCTTGAAGGAGGTCCTCGGCGCCGAGGGGCGGCTGCAGCCGCGCCGGGCTCTGGAGATCTGCGCCGACATGTGCGCTGCCCTGGAGTTCAGTCACCGGCACGGCATCATCCACCGGGACATCAAGCCCGGCAACGTGATGCTCACCCAGACCGGCCAGGTCAAGGTGATGGACTTCGGTATCGCCCGCGCGCTGGCCAGTGGTGCGACCACCATGACGCAGACCAGCGCGGTGATCGGTACGGCCCAGTACCTCTCCCCGGAGCAGGCGCGCGGCGAGGCCGTCGACGCCCGCTCCGACGTGTACGCGGCCGGCTGTGTGCTCTTCGAGCTGGTCTGCGGGCACCCCCCGTTCGTTGGGGACAGCCCGGTCAGCGTTGCCTACCAGCACGTACGGGAGACGCCGCCGACGCCGAGCGACATCAACCCGGACGTCACCCCGGCCATCGACGCGATCGTCTTGAAGGCGCTGTCGAAGAACCCGCTCAACCGCTACCAGAGCGCTGGCGAGATGCGGGCCGACCTGCTCCGCGCTGCCGCCGGCCGGCCGGTGTTGGCCACCCCGGTGCTGCGTGAGGCGGAGACGGTGCCGATGGCCCCGGCCGGCGGCCGGGGCGGCTACCCGGCGCCCACCGTTGGGCAGCAGACCGGGCAGATGGCCCGGGTGGGCGATCCGCGCCAGCGCAAGGCGTCCTCCTGGTTGATCGCGACGTTCAGCGCCGTCGGCGTGCTGGCGGTGATCGCCCTGGTCGCTGCTCTGCTCTGGGCGCAACAGCAGGACGAGGCCAACAAGCGGGTGCCCTCCCTCGTCGGCAAGAGCCAGGCCGTCGCGGTCGCCGAGATCGAAGCCGCCGAGCTCAGGCCGAATGTGGGCGAGCCCGTCCTCGCCAACGACTGTACGGAAGGCACTGTCGCCAAGCAGGATCCTCTGCCGAACGCTCAGCTGGAGCAGGCCAGCACGGTGACCATCCAGCTCTGCGCTGGCAAGCCGGACGTGAAGATTCCCGCTGGCCTGATCAACTCCCAGTACGCGAACGTCAAGCCCCAACTTGACGAGAAGGGCTTGAGGGTTGAGTTGAAGGAGGTGGACAACGCTGCGCCGAAGGGCATCGTCCTCAAGCTGACCCCTCCGTCGGGGTCCACCGTCGCGCCGAACAGCAAGGTGACCGTCGAGGTCTCCAGGGGCAACATCAGCAAGGTGCCCAACGTGATCAACTCGACGCAGGAGGAAGCCGAGCAGGAGCTTCGCGAGGCGGGTTACAAGGTCGAGTTCCGCGACGGTGACGAGGTGCCGGCCGACCAGGCCGGCCGGGTCCAGAAGCAGAGTCCGGGTCCGAACACCGAGCTGGCCAAGGGCAGGACCGTGACCATCGAGATCGGCGTCCCGGAGAAGGTCGTCGACCCGACGCCCACCGGCACGCCGACCAGCACGCCGACGGTGACGCCAACCACGCCCGGCACCGGGGGCGGCATCGGTCTGCCGTTCCCGCCCCAGCCGACCAGGCTTCCTGAGGACTAGGCGCAGACACCACGGTCCCGGGCTTCGGCATGCGTGACGCGGAAACTTCCGGTGTCGAGTCGGCGGTAAGCCGCCGCCGTCCTCGACGCCTCAGGCGCGTGGCCATTCTGGGAGCCGCCGTGCTGCTGCTCGCCAGTCTCCCGTGGTTGTGGACGACACTCGCCGCCCGCAACCACGTGTACGCCGAGGCGGAGGCACCGGCCGCCGACGTGGTGATCGTCCTCGGCACCGCCGTGGCGGCCGATCGGCAGCGGCCGGGGGACCGGCTCGCCGGCCGCCTGGAGACCGCCGCCGAGTTGGTGACGAGCGGGCGGGCCAAGGTCGTGCTCGTGTCGGGCGATGGTGGCGGCACCTCGGGTGACGAGCCGACGGTGATGACGTCGTACCTCACCGAGCTTGGTGTCGACGCGCGCCGTGTGGTGGCCGACCCGTTCGGCCTGGACACGTACGACAGTTGCGCCCGAGCGCGCGAGGTGTACGGCGTCGAGCGGGCCCTGATCGTGACCCAGTCCTACCACCTGTCCCGGGCGGTGACGCTGTGCCGGCATCTCGGCCTCGACGTCGACGGAGTCACCGCGCGGTGCGACGGTTGCGGACCCGTCCTGCTCGCTGAGAAGTCGGTGCGGGACTACTTCGCCAGTGGCAAAGCGGCGTGGGACGCGGTCCGGGACCGCGCGCCAGCGGTCCGCTCGCCCGCAAACCCGGCGGTCCAGGACGCGCTGCGGGGCTGACCCGGCCGGTGTGCCGTCCCGGGCGCGTGACTGAGCGGCGGAGCCTCAGGTGGTGGCGAAGGCGGCCCGGCGGCGGGCGTCGACCTCGGCGGCGAGCGCGGGTGCACGCTCCAGCGCCTCCTGGTGACCGCAACTGGCCAGCCAGTTCGCCAGCATCAGATGGCCGCCCTCGGTCAGCACCGACTCCGGGTGGAACTGGACGCCCTCGATGGGCAGCGTCCGGTGCCGCATCGCCATCACCACGCCGGAGCCGGTCCAGCCGGTGACCTCCAGCTCGCTCGGGAGTGTCTCGGGCAACACCGCGAGCGAGTGGTACCGGGTGGCGGTGAACGGGTCGGGCAGGCCGGCAAGCACACCGGCCGAGTGGTGCTGGACCTCGGAGGTCTTGCCATGCAGCAACTCGGGTGCGCGCGTCACGGTCGCCCCGAACGCCTCACCGATCGCCTGGTGGCCGAGGCAGACGCCGAAGATCGGCAGCTCGCCCGCGTACTGTCGAATGACGTCCAGGCAGATGCCGGCTCGGTCGGGGCTGCCCGGCCCCGGCGAGAGCAGGATGCCGGCCGCGTCCACCTTGCCCACGTCGGCGACGTCGATCTCGTCGTTGCGGCGGACCTCGCAGTCCACGCCGAGTTGGCCAAGATATTGCACGATGTTGAAGACGAACGAGTCGTAGTTGTCGATCACCAGGACGCGCATGGTCACCTGCTCGGGGAGGACGGCGCGGGATTGTTCTGGTCGGTGTCGTACGGCAGCTCGTGCTCATCGCCCGCCGGGGTGTCCCCGGTCACCGGGCCGCCGTCGCCCGATTCTGCGGGAACGCCGGACTCGACCTGCACATCGTCGAACGGCAGCAGAGGCTCGGCCCATGGGAAGGCGACATACCAGAGCAGGGCCACCGTGGCGGCCACGAGCAGCACGGAGCCGACCAGCTTTCCGATCACGCCGAACGGCAGCTTGCGCCAGATGAACGAGTACATCGGGTCAGCCTCCCAGCTCGGCCGGGCGGCCCGCCGACTTGGGTTGGGTGCGGTCCAACTCGGCGTGGATGATCAGCCGCTGGTAGTTGTCGAACTTCGGGTTACACGTGGTCAGGGTGAGCATTCGCTTGGTCGGCTTCTTGTCGGGCTCGCCGGGCACCGGCGCCACCACTTCGACCTGGGTCGGCTTGACGATCCGCGACCGCGACACCCGGTAGACGTACCAGTCGGTCTTGCTCTCGACCACGATCGCGTCGCCCTCGTCGAGCTCGTCCAGCCGCCAGAAGGTCGCCCGGTTGCGGTGGCCGGCGACGGAGAAGTTGCCCACCTGGCCGGGCAGTGCGCTGGCCGGGTAGTGGCCCGGGGCGTAGCGGATGTCGGCCTGGGTGACGCCCTCGACCACGACCCAGTTCTTGTCGAGCTTGGGGATGTAGAGGCTTGCGAGCGGCTTGCCGCGTACCGGAGGGGATGGTTTGACGCTCGGGCCGGCCGACGGGGCGACCGTCGGGTCGTCGGTCGGGCCCCACGCCTGATTCAACTGGGTGTTGAGGTCGTTCTGGTGGGCGTCGACGATGGCCGACTTGCCCCAGACCTCGTAGCCGGCGAAGAGCAGCACCACCAGGCCGAAGGTGATCAGGACCTCGCCGGTGACGCGGACGCCGGTGCGCAGCCGGGAGCCGAACGACGGGCGGGTGAGCTCGGAGTAGACGCTCTTGTAGCCCTCGCCCGTCTGGTGCGGCCGGAGCTGGACCACCCGCTCGCCGCGCCGCGGCCGGGGAGGCTCGGCGGGGTTGTCCCCGCCACCGGTCGGCTCGTCGGGGACCGATGTGCGGGGGACGGCACCCATCAGCGCGGTCGTGTCAATGGTTGGCGGTCGGGTGGTGGGTGTGGCGGGCACAGCCGGAATCAACGCGGTAGCGGCGGGGTCGGCGGCCCGGGTCGGCCCGGTGGGAGGGACTCGGCCCGGTCCGGCGAGCGACAATCTGTCCTGCCCGGAGTGCGGGGTGGGGTCGGGGGCGGCCGGTGAGATCGGAGCGGCCGGGGAGCCGGTCGGCCGGGCGGGCCTGGCGGCGATCTTCGGGATGAACGCGGTCGGCGCGTCGGCAACCGGCGGCGTCGAGGGGCCGGCCGGGGCGGGCTGGTTCGACGTGCCGGAGGTCGGCGGCCGGGTCGGCATCCCACCGGGCGTACCCGGAGGGGTCGGGGAGGCTCCTGGCGTGCCACCGGCGGCCGGCGGTCGGGCGGACGCTGCCGGTCGGGTGGACGCGGCCCCGGGCGCGGCTGGTCGGGTGGACGCGGCCCCGGGCGCGGCCGGTCGGGTGGACGGGCCGTTGGGCGTGGGGGGTCGGGTCGGGGCGTTGCCGGGGACAGCGGGCCGAACCGGGCCCTGGTTGGCCGCGGTCGGCCGGCCGGGAGCGGCCGCGGGGGGAAGGCCGGACCCTCCGTGCGCGCCCGGCCCGACGGCGGGGCTGCCCGGCCAGCGCGGCGGGGCTTCGGCACCTGGGCGGCCCGGGGTGTGGGTCGGGTCGGCCGGGCCGGGAGGCTCAGGCGTGGCAGGCGTGGCAGGCGTGGCTGGTGGGCGCGACGCACCGGGCCGGGAGGGCAGCACCGGCTCGGGCCAGTTGCCGGCCGGGGGCCGTCCAGGTGCCGACTCGGGTCGGTCGACCTTGGGCAGGAAGGTGGTCGGATCGTCGGTCTGGTCTCGGTGTCGTCCGTCGCGACGCTCGTCCGGGCCGCTCACTTGAGCACCGTCGCGGAGCGCAGGGCGGTCGAGTCCTCGAATGCGGGAACTCGCACCGTGGAAGCTGTCTCCTCGTAACCGAGCTGATAGTCGTCGACCGCGCCCTTGAACAACCGGACTCCCTCAGAGCTGGCGAGGGCCTGCTGGAGGGCAGCGGGGTCGCCGATTGCTACGATCTTGAACGGTGGGGAGTACACCCGGCCATGAAGCAGCAGGGTGTTACCGACGCAGCGTACCGCGCTGGTCGTGAGCACGCGGACGTTCATGATTGACATGGCCTCCGCGCCGCCCGCCCAGAGCGCGTTGACCACCGCCTGTACGTCCGCCTGGTGCACCACCAGGTCGTCGTTGCTGGCGTCCGACTGGGTCTGGTCGAGTTGTGGCGCGTCGTTCAGTTCGACCGTGACCCCCGGCCCGCCGAGGGCGGTGAACCCGGCGGCCTGGACGCTGCCCTGGGCGCGATTCTGCTGATCCTTGATCGGGGCATCCGAGCCGGCCAGCGTGTTGGTCCGTTGCTCGACCTCGCCGCGCAGCGTGGCGGCGCGGCGTTCGCTCGCCGCCACCTGCTCGCGCCGGTCCTCGATGAGCTGGTTGAGCTGGGGCCGTCGGTCCTCGCGCAGAGCGGTGCCGTCGGCGGTGGTCGCGCTGGTGGTGAACAGCAGGCCTGCCGCGGCAGCGATCAGGGGCACCCCGATCGACCAGCCCGGTCGGCGTTGACGCGGTCGCCGGGGCAGCAGCCCGGCGGCGGCCCGTCGGAGGACCTTCTGCCAGGAGGTAGCGCCGGATGTGTACTCCACCGAGCGTTCCTTCCGCGTGTCGTGGATCGGTCCGCCCCGGCCGGGCCGGTGATGCGAACAGTCCCGCCTTTTTCGGTCACGCCCTGCACCGGCCTGACCCCATTCGTGGTCCGGACGGGCAATCGGGACTACGCTAGCTGTCGAACATTATTGGCCATGGACCGTCGCCCCCGCGCCCGGTTGTCAGGCCGGACGAGGTCGTCACCCCTCTGGAGAGCGTCGTGCCCAAGTCTCAGGTCCGCAAGAAGAAGGTGTACACCCCGCCGACGGACGTCCGTCCGACGACGGCGGCGTCGACGCGCAAGCCTAGCCCGGTGTGGCTGCCGATCACCGCGGTCGCCTTGATCGTCGTTGGAATCGGCTGGCTGGTGCTCTATTACCTGTCCGAGCAGGAGTACCCGGTCATGGCGTGGGGTTACTGGAACCTCGCCGTTGGCTTTGGCGCGATGGTCGCCTCGCTGGGGTTGCTCTCCCGCTGGCGCTGAGCCGGCTCGGCGCTGTCGCGTCGACGGCGCCAGGTCACCCCACCCAGCCCCTGCCCAGCAGGATCGGGTGGGGCCCCCTATGGTGTCCGCAGGCAGCGCGGCCTACTGCGAGATGACTCACGTTACTGCTGGGTAACCTTCGCGTAGGCTGCACTGCATGACCGAGCAGAGCGAGGTCATCAGGCAGCAGACCGGGGAGGCCAACTCGATGGGCAGCGTCCAGATCGTCACCACGATCCTCGCGGCCGCCATCACCGCCGTTGCGGTGTGGCTTGCGGTGCGTGCGGTCCTGAAGATGGTGGCAGTCATCCGGCTCGGGCAGCCTGCACCGGAGCGGTTCAGCGACAAGGCCACCCGGGCCAGGACCATGCTCGTGGAGACTGCCGGCCACACCCGAATGCTCAAGTGGGGCGTGGTGGGTGCCGCGCACTGGTTCGTGATGGTCGGCTTCATCGTGCTGTCACTGCTGGTGCTCGAGGCGTACTTCGAGGTGGTCACCACAGGCGGTGGCCTGCCGATCATCGGGCACTGGACGATCTTCGGCCTGGTTACCGAGATCATCGGGGTGCTGGGTCTGGTCGGCATCCTGGTGCTGATGGCGATCCGGCTGCGCAATCGGCCGACCCGGCCGGGCGGGCGGTCCCGGTTCACCGGCTCGACCATGTGGCAGGGCTACTTCGTCGAGTGGATCGTCCTGCTGGTTCTGATCTTCGGCTTCGTGATCCGGGGCTTCAAGGTCGCCACCGACCACTTCGAGTTCCCGTTCTGGGCCACCCCGGTCAGCCACGCGGTCGGCGCGGTGCTGCCGGCCTGGGAGGACGGGGTCAGCGTCGCCGCTGCCGTCAAGATCATCATTTCGATGACCTGGCTGATCGTCATCTCCCTGAACGTCACCATGGGTGTTGCCTGGCACCGCTTCCTGGCGTTCCCCAACATCTTCTTCAAGCGCGAGCCGGCCCGGCCGGCCGGCTCCGGCCTCGGCGCGCTGCGCCCGATGACGAGCCAGGGCAAACTGCTCGACTTCGAGGAGGCCGACCCGGAGTCCGACCAGTTCGGCGTCGCCCACGTCGAGCAGTTCAGCTGGAAGGGCCTGCTCGACTTCAGCACCTGCACCGAGTGCGGTCGCTGCCAGTCGCAGTGCCCGGCCTGGAACACCGCCAAGCCACTGTCGCCGAAGCTGCTCGTGCTGAGCCTGCGCGACCACGCGTACGCCAAGGCGCCCTACCTGCTGGCCGGTGGCGGCAAGGACCTGACCGGCGAGGAGAAGGCCACCCAGGCGCAGCTCGCCCACCTCGACGTACTGGCCCTGGCCGAGGCGGACCGGCCGTTGATCGGCACCGCCGAGGAGGGCGGCGTCATCGACCCCGACGTGCTCTGGTCGTGCACCACCTGCGGCGCCTGCGTCGAGCAGTGCCCGGTGGACATCGAGCACGTCGACCACATCGTCGACATGCGCCGCTACCAGGTGCTGATCGAGTCGAGCTTCCCCTCCGAGGCCGGCGTGATGCTGCGCAACCTGGAAAACAAGGGCAACCCGTGGGGTGCCCCGCAGAACACCCGCGAGGACTGGACCAAGGGCCTGGACTTCGAGGTGCCCCGGGTCGGCGAGGTGGACGACTTCGAATACCTGTTCTGGGTCGGCTGCGCCGGCGCATTCGAGGACCGAGCCAAGAAGACCACCCGCGCGGTGGCCACGCTGCTCAACGAGGCGGGCGTGAAGTTCGCGATCCTGGGCGAGGGCGAGACCTGCTCCGGCGACCCGGCGCGGCGGATCGGCAACGAGTTCGTCTTCCAGATGCTCGCCCAGCAGAACGTGGAGACGCTGAACGAGGCGTTCGAAGGCCGGGAGAAGGCCAAGCGCAAGATCGTCGCGACCTGCCCGCACTGCTTCAACACCCTGGGCAACGAGTACGGCCAACTCGGCGGCGAGTTCGAGGTGGTCCACCACACCCAACTCCTGGCCCACCTGGTCGCCACCGGCAAGCTCACCCCGGTGCAGCCGGTCGACGGCGGCGTCACCTACCACGACCCCTGCTACCTGGGTCGACACAACCGGATCTTCGCGGCACCCCGCGAGGTCCTTGGGAGTGCCATCGCAGGCGGAGCCGGAGATGGCCAGGGTGGCGCAGCCATCGTTTCCGGTGCGGGCCGCGACAGCGGCCTGGTCGAGATGCCGCGCAACAGCGAGCGCTCCTTCTGCTGCGGTGCCGGCGGTGCCCGGATGTGGATGGAAGAGAAGATCGGCAAGCGGATCAACGTGGACCGGGTCGAGGAGGCCATGGCCACCGGGGCCAGGACGGTCGCCGTCGGCTGCCCGTTCTGCTCGACGATGCTCAACGACGGGGTCAACGGCAAGGGCGCCGGCGAGCAGGTTGAGGTGGTCGACGTGGCGAGCGTGCTGCTCCGTTCGGTCAAGCCGGAGCAGCCGCAGGGCGGCAAGGAGACCGCGTCGATCGGCGGTTGAGGGCGTACACCTGGGATCTGTTCATCGACGACGGCGGCCCGGTGCGGGCCGCCGTCGTCGTGCAAGAATCGCGCCGAGGTGAGGCGACATCGACGGCCTGCTCTTGACGACGCTGTTGCCCCTGGTCGGGTTCGTTGCGCTGACCGCGGGCAACGCGTTCTTCGTCGCGGCCGAGTTCGCCCTGGTCACCGTCGACCGCGCGGAGATCGACCGGCGGGCCGCCGCGGGCGACCAGGCCGCCCTGACGGTACGCACGGCGCTGCGCGAACTCTCCTTCCAGCTCTCCGGTGCGCAGCTCGGGATCACCATCACTGCGCTGCTCACCGGCTACCTGGCCGAGCCGGCCCTGGCCCGGCTCTTCGCCCCACTGTTGCGCCCGATGGTCGGCGACGACTCCGAGCGGTTCACCCCGTTCCTCGCGTTGGCCCTGGCCACGCTGATCTCCATGCTCTTCGGTGAGTTGGTGCCGAAGAACGCGGCGCTGGCCCGGCCTATGCCGGCGGCGCTCGCCACGGCCGGTCCGATGCACACCTTCTCCCGGACGTTCGGCTGGGTGATCCGGGGGTTGAACGGCTCGGCGAACCGGCTGGTCCGGGCGCTCGGCGTGGAACCGCAGGAGGAGCTGGCCAGTGCCCGCTCGCCGGAGGAGTTGGGCCTGCTGGCGGCCATCTCGGCCCGGGCCGGTGCGTTGCCGACGGACACCGCGATGCTGCTGCGCCGCACCATCCGGTTCGGTGACAAGCGGGCCGCCGAGGCGATGACCCCCCGGGTGGACGTGGTTGCGCTGCGCGTCACGGCCACCGTGGCCGAGTTGCTGGAGCAGTCCCGGCAGACCGGACGAACCCGCTTTCCGGTCTACGAGGAGACCTTGGACCTGGTAACTGGCGTCGCCGGTGTGCCCGACGCGCTGGGCGTGCCGCTGGCCGACCGGGCGTCGACAATTGTCGGTTCGGTGGCCCGCGAGCCGGTGTACGTGCCGGAGAGCCTCAACCTGAACGGCGTGCTGGCGGCGTTGAAGGCGGCCGGGGCCGACCTGGCCATCGTGGTCGACGAATACGGCGGCACGGACGGCGTGGTGACGATCGAGGACCTCGTCGAGGAGTTGGTCGGGGAGATCGCCGACGAGTTCGACCCGGCGAGCGTGGACGACACCGGTCCGGTCGAGCTGACCGTGCCCGACGGTGAACGCACCGTGCTGGTCGACGGGGTGCTCCGCTCCGACGAGTTGGCCGAGCAGACCGGCTTCCGGCTGCCCGACGGGCCGTACGAGACGTTGGCCGGGTTCCTGATGGCCAGGCTCGGGCACATCCCACTGGCTGGCGAGACGGTCGAGGCGGGCGGCTGGGAGTTCACCGTGGTGGAAGTGGAGCGGCACCGGATCGAGCAGGTCCGGGTGTTGCGCCCGGCGGAGCCGGACGACGATGACTGAGCTGCTGGTGACCGTGCTGCTGCTGCTCGGCAACGGGTTCTTCGTGGGCAGTGAGTTTGCGCTCATCGCGTCCCGCCGGACGGTGATCGAGCCGCTGGCCGCCGGATCGAAGCGTGCCCGGTGGGCGTTGTCGGCGATGAACCAGATCCCGTTGATGATCGCTGGGGCGCAGCTCGGCATCACGGTCTGCTCGCTGGGCCTGGGCGCGATCGCCGAGCCGGCGTTGGCGCACCTGCTGGAGCCGCCGTTCCACGCGGCTGGCCTACCCGAGCGGGCGGTGCACCCGGTGGCGTTCGTGCTCGCCCTGGGCGTGGTGGTCTTTCTGCACACGGTCGTCGGCGAAATGGTGCCGAAGAACATCACGCTTGCCGGTCCGGAGGTCTCCGCACTCTGGCTCGGCCCGGCGATGCTGGCGTTCTGTGTGGCCACGAAACCGCTGCTGCTCGCGATGAAGTGGGCGGCCCGCCGGGTGCTCGCGCTCTGGCGGATCGAGGCGTCCGAGTCGGTGAAGACGGTGTTCACCGCCGAGGAGCTGGCCGGGCTTGTGTCGCAGGCGCGTACCGAGGGTTTGCTCGACGAGGAGCAGCACGTTCGGATCACCGGTGCGCTAGCCCTGCACAGCCGCACCGCGGCGGACGCGTTGCAGCCGTGGTCGACGGTGGTGACGGTGGCCGAGGATGTGTCGCCAGCGTCGCTGGAGGTGTTGGCGACGCGGACCGGCCGGTCCCGTTTTCCGGTGGTGCAGCGGTCTACCCGTCGGGTTCTCGGCTTCGTACACGTCAAGGACGTGCTCGGGTATGCCGGGCAGGGTCGCCGGCTGCCGGTGCCGGCCCAGGTCTACCGACCGCTGGCGGTGGTGCCGCCGGAGCGTACGCTGGCTGACCTGCTGCTGGCCATGCGCCGCGAGCGGCGGCACATGGTGCTGGTCAGTGATGGCCGGCGCCCTCTCGGTGTGGTCACACTCGATGATGTATTGACCGCAATCGTTGGGTGATGTGCCAATACCCTTGGTGTGCAAGCGGTTGCACGACAGTGATGGTGACCTAGTTCGCCTTGATTACCGCTCCAAGCTTCCCTAATGTGAGGCACCGACCGCTGTGGGTCGTCTGCCTCGGCCCTTCCCTCACGCGAGGCGCCCGGCGGTCGGTTGCAAAGGAGTCGGTGCCGGTGGCAACCATGCCCCCTCATCGTCACGACCTGAAAATGTCTGCTCGGCCGGGCGGCCTGCGCCGCGCTGCCCATCGCCTGCTCGTCCTGGTCGCCGCCGCGGCAGTCGGCGCCGGTCTGCTCAGCGCGCCGGCACACGCCGCGCCCTCGGTCGACGAGATCGAGGCGCAGATCGACAAGAAGTGGGAGCAGTTGGAGCCCACCATCGAGCAGTACAACAAGGTCAGGGCGCAGCTGAAGGTCAATCGGCAGAAGTCGACGGACCTGCAGAAGAAGATCGAGCCGCTGTCGCTGCAGAGTGAGTTGGCGCTCAACCGGGTCGGCGATCTCGCCTCCCGCTACTACATGTCGGGCCCGTCGCACGACATCGGAGCGCTGCTGGTCAGCGCCAAGCCGGACACGCTCACCGAGCAGCTCACCGTCCTCGACCGGCTGGCCGCGCAGGAGCACAAGGAGGTCGAGGGCGTGCTGGCCGTGCGGGCCAAGTACGACGGCGAGAAGCAGAAGCTGGACGCGCTGATCGCCACCCAGACCAAGCAGCAGAACGAGCTGGCCGCCAAGAAGAAGCAGATCGACGCCGAGATCAAGCAGCTCGAGGCGTCGATGCCCAAGACCACGGTCGTGACCGCGGCCTGCCCGACCATCAACGGCGTGGTCAGCTCGGCCGCCCGTACCGCGATCAGGACCGCCTGCGGCAAGGTCGGCAAGCCGTACGTCTGGGGCGCCACCGGCCCGAACTCGTTCGACTGCTCGGGGCTGACCCAGTACGCCTACAAGGCGGCCGGGATCTACCTCACCCACTTCACCGGTGACCAGTGGAACGAGGGCAAGGCCGTCTCACGAGCCGATGCCCGCCCCGGTGACCTGGTCTTCTTCTTCTCCGGCCTGAGTCATGTCGGGCTCTATCTGGGCAACAACCAGATGGTGCACGCCCCTCGGGCCGGTAAACCCGTGCAGGTGTCCAGCATCAACACCATGCCGGTCGCCGGGTTCCGCAGACCCGGCTGATCACCCAGGCACGACGACGGCCCCCGGTCACCGACCGGGGGCCGTCGTGGTTTCTCAGCGGGGGGCGCCCAGCGGGGACGGCAGCAACTGCACGTCGGCCAGGTTGACGTACATGATGCGGTGGCCGAACTGGATCTGCACGTACCGGTTCTTGCCGCGGATCACCGTCCAGTCGCCGGGCGAGGAGCCGTCGACCGTGCTGGCCCGGTAGTACTCGCCGGCCAGTACCGCGCCGACGGCGTACCGCTGCCCGGCGGCCAGGGTGTACTGCAGCGGCGAGATCTCCTGGTAGGGCACGCCGGCCGGGTAGGCCGCCTGCTCCGGGTACGCCCGCCCGTACACCGGGATCGTGGCCCGTCCGGGCTTCGGGGTGGCCACCAGGCCGACGGTCCAACTGGCGGTCGGCGCGGACGCCGGGTTGTGGAACCAGGCCCGTTGCCCGAGGTACCAGATGGCCGTCCAGTCGCCCTGCCGGCCGGCCAGCGCGTACGTCTGGCCGGCGGAGGCCCGGGCGCCGTGATCCGACACCTCCATGGTGTTCGGGGTGCCGTCGGGGCGGAGCGCGATGTCGTTGACGAGTGGCGCGTCCGCGGACGGCGCGGAGCGCAGCACCACAGCCGAGGAGCCGCGCGGCGCGCACGGCACACCGGCGGTGACGCAGCCGATGAACGCCGGCTGGTTGGTGGCGAAGTCCGGGTCGATCCGGACCAGGCCGGTGGCCGGGGTGCCGGTGTCCAGCCGCGGCGCGTGCAGCAGCTCGAAGTAGTGCGTCCAGTCCCAGTACGGGCCGGTGTCCCAGTGCATCCCGCGTACGGTCGCGGCGGTGGTGCCGGGCACGTTGTCGTGGCCGATGATGTGCTGGCGATCCAGCGGGATGCCCAGCCGCAGCGCAAGGTGCCGGACCAGCTTCGCCGAGGTCCGATACATCGCCTCGGTGTACCAGGTGCCCTGCGCCGCGAAGCCCTCGTGCTCCAGCCCGACCGACTTGGCGTTGACGTACCAGTTGCCGGCGTGCCAGGCGACGTCCTTGGTCTGCACGTGCTGGGCGACGTGCCCGTCCACCGAGCGCAGCGAGTAGTGCCAGCTCACGTAGGTCGGGTCCTGAACGAGCTTCAGGGTGGTGGCCCAACTGGCCTCGGTGTCGTGGATGACGATGTACTCGATCTTCTGCCCGGCGGGCCGGTTGGCGAGGTCGTGGTTGCCGTAGTCCCCGTCGCCGAACGCCGCGTAGGGCGCCGGAAGCCATTCGCAGGAGATGGTGTTGGGGCACTCCAGCCCGTCCGGGCGGGCGAGGCGGCGTAGGCCCAGCCGGTCCAGCCAGGAACGCTCCGGCCGGATGGCCCGGGCCGGCAGCGTGATCCGCTGGCCGTCGTCGGTCACCCGCGACTCGCCGGCGCCGATGGTGGTGAAGACCTCGTCGGCGAAGGCCGCTGCGGCGTCGGCACTGTCCGCGCCGGCGTAGCGGGCGACCGCGCCGTACCAGGTGGCCGGGTCGGTGGCGGCACCGACCGGCGCGCCCAACTCCCGCTGGTACGAGGCCAGCAGCGCCGCCCCGCCCCGGATGTTGACGTCGGCGTCGGTGCGCAGCGAGTCGGGAGCGGCACCGGTCAGTGCGGCGGCGGCGTCCACGGTCTGCAACGCGGCGGCGGGCGGCGCGGGGTCCTCGGCCGGTCGGGGAGCGGGTGCGAGCGCGAGGCGGGATCCGTCGCCGCGCGGGTCCTCGGTGCCGGCGTCGTGGTGGCCGCCCCCGGGCAGCGCGGCCACATGCCGGGCGTCGGTCAGGTGCATCGGGCCGTAGCCGCCGCTGGTGCTCGGTGTGCCGGCGTTGCTGTCCCAGCGTGACTCCAGGTAGGAGACGCCGAGCAGCACGTCGGTTGGTACGCCGTACTCGGCTGCTGCTGCGGCGTACTGCTGCTGGCGGTCGGCGGTGGGTGCGGCGGCGGCCGCGCCGGCGGGTAGCGGTACCGCTGTCGCGGCGGCGACCACGGCGGCCGCGAGCAGTGCGCGCCGGCTGGCGGGCAGGGTCGGACGGTGCATCGAACCCCCTAGATTCCATGGATAAAGGTGAGGTCACCTTCGCGCCGCCCGGGAGTCTGCGTCAATACCTTTCCATATCTCGACGTGTCCAGAAGGAAATCTTCACGTACGGTCCGTGACCCTCCCTGATCGGTACGGAGTGTCACGGCCCCACGGGTTGCGGATCGGTAACAGGCGTCTCTACTCTGGTCATTCGTCGGCCCGATAGCAGCTCCGCCCAGCCCGGGCGGTAACGGACCGACACCGCCGAGTCGTTTCCGAGCGAACCGGGGACCCAGGTCCCTCGGGGTGAATCCGCAGTCACTGCGGTAGGGCGCCGACTTCCCGCCCGAACCCGTCAGCTAACCCGGTAGGCGGTCAGGAAGAAGGAGTACGGAACCCCGGTGGCACTCCATGCCCCGCGGCCGTCGTCCGGACGGTCGGCATCAGCCGATCTGACGTCGATCGTGCCGCGCCCACGCTGGTCCCGCTTCACCACCGCCCTCGCCGCACTGGTCGGCGTCGCCGTCGTCCTGACCGGCAGCGCCACGGCGGCGCACGCCGACCCGTCCGTCGCTGAGATCGAGCGCCAGATCGACGCCGACTGGAACAAGCTCGAGCCGATCATCGAACAGCACAACGCAACGCGGGCCGACCTCGCCGCCAAGCGCAAGCAGGCGAACGCGCTGGCCGCCCGGATCGCCCCGCTGGAGCGTCAGGTCGACGCCGCGATGGACAAGGTCAGTGCCCTGGCCGTGCGCGCGTACAAGGGCGAGAACGTCCTGACCGTGAACGCGGTGCTGGGCAGCCGGACACCCAGTGAGGTGGTTGGCCAGCTTGAGATGCTCGACCGGTTCGCGCACAACCAGCAGCAGGACGTGCAGCAGGTGGCCGACCTCCGCAACGAGCTGGCCGGGCAGAAGGCCCCGCTCGACGAGATGGTGGCCCAGCTGACCCGCACCGAGGCCCAGTTGGCGGCGAAGAAGAAGCAGATCAACGCTGAGATCGACAAGCTGCAGAAACTGCGCCTCAAGGTGTACGGCAACGGTGGCGGCGGCCCGCTGCGCCCGGCGCCCTGCCCCGGCAGCTATCCCGGCGGTGCCGCGGGCACGGCGGTCAAGTTCGCCTGCGCCCAGATCGGCAAGCCCTACGTCTGGGGTGCCGAGGGCCCGAACTCGTACGACTGCTCCGGCCTGATGCTGGCCGCCTGGGCGAAGGCGGGCGTGTCGCTGCCACACAACGCCGCCGCGCAGAGCCGCACCACCAAGAACGTCAGCAGAGCGGATCTACGCCCCGGCGACCTGGTCTTCTATTACAGCGACATCCACCACGTCGGCATGTACGTCGGCAACGGCTGGGTGGTGCACGCCTCGCAGGCCGGTCAACCGGTCAAGATGAAGAAGGTCGACGACGGCCCGATCCACAGTTACGGCCGCCCAGGCTGATCGAGGGTGATTGAAGGGCCCGTCGCGATTCGTCGCGGCGGGCCCTCGTCGTCATGGGTTCAGCGGGTGGGCCAGATGCGCCAGTGCTGCCAGGCGCGGCTCGGCGTCGGCCCCCGCTGGCCCTGGTAGCGCGAGCCGTAGACCACCGAGCCGTACGGGTGCTCGGCCGGCGAGGACAGCCGGAAGATGCAGAGCTGCCCGATCTTCATGCCCGGCCAGAGGGTGATCGGCAGGTTCGCGACATTGGACAGCTCCAGCGTCACGTGACCGGAGAAGCCCGGGTCGATGAAGCCGGCGGTGGAGTGCGTGAGCAGCCCGAGCCGACCCAGTGAGCTCTTCCCCTCCAGTCGGCCGGCGAGCTGGTCGCCCAGCGAGATGACCTCCAGCGTCGAGGCGAGCACGAACTCCCCCGGGTGCAGCACGAACGGCTCGCCGTCGGGCACCTCGACCGCCGAGGTCAGGTCGTCCTGCTGCATCGCCGGGTCGATGTGGGTGTAGAGGTGGTTGTTGAAGACCCGGAACAGTCGGTCGAGCCGCACGTCGATGCTGGAAGGTTGGACCAGGGTGGGCTCGAACGGCTCCAGGCCCAGCGTGCCGGCCTTGATCTCGGAGACCAGGTCGCGGTCGGAGAGCAGCATCGGACCACCATAGCCGCGGTGCCCAAAGCCCTAGGAATCGGTGCCAGTGACCAGCGCGTCGAGGTCGCTGCTCGTACATTTGTTCGATAGAATGCCCACATGGCTTCCTGGTCCGAATTCGCCGCTGACGAGCCCCGACTCGCCGACGGGATCCGCGTTCTCATCCAGCAGTACGGGCCGGGCTTCGGCTACCTGGCCACGGTCCGCGCCGACGGCGGGCCCCGAGTCCATCCGGTCTCGCCGGTCATCACCGACGAAGGCCTGTTCTGCTTCATCATCGACTCCCCAAAGCGCCGTGACCTCGAACGCGACGGCCGTTACGCGCTGCACTCGTTCCCCCCGGAGGAGAGCGACGACGAGGCGTACGTGGCGGGGCGTGCCCGTCCGGTCACCGATCCCGCACGGGTGGCCCGGTTGGCGCAGGGCGCCCGTGCCGAGCCGCAGGTCGACTGGCAGCTGTTCGAGTTCACCGTCGACGTGGCGATGCTGACCCGCCGCGAGCAGCACATCGCGGGCATCCCGGGCCTCACGCCGGGCCGGCCGGCTGTTCGGGTCTGGCTCGACCCGCACGCCCCGTCGGCGGCGGCCTCGCCGCTCGCCGCACCGCAGTCGCGTCCGACCCGACTCAGCCGCGACGTCCAGTACACAGCGGCCTGACCGCAGCCGAACCGAGCCGAGACGTCGGTGCCGGCTCCGTCGTGACGGGGCCGGCACCGGGTGTACGCGCAAGAGCACCATGTAGGGGTGCCTGGGTGCACAGGCTGGGCGACTCGGGTACAGTGGTGCCGCTTGCGGGTGTAGTTCAATGGCAGAACATCAGCTTCCCAAGCTGACAGTGCGGGTTCGATTCCCGTCACCCGCTCCAATGCGAAGGCCCTGGCCAGGACGAGAGTCCCAGCCAGGGCTTTCGACGTTTCTTGGGCCACGAGCGCCTGTCGGGCCATTCACAGGCCACTAGCCACGCTTCTTGCCGGCCTTCTTGCTCTTGCCCTTGGCCTTGTCCGAGGAGCCGCCCGCCGGCTTCTTGGCCTTCTTGCGCTCGACCTTCACCGCGTCGCTCACCGCCTGGGCGATAGCTCGATCCGCCTCCGAGGTGGCGTGCTGGTAGATCATGGCCGCTTGCGACGAGTCGTGACCCATCCGGGCCATCAGCTCCCGCGTGCTCGCACCCGTCCGCGCCGCGATCGTGTTGCCCGTGTGCCGTAGGTCGTGAAAGTGCAGACCCGGCACGTTGAGCTTGCCGACCGCCGCCGACCAGCCGATGCCGCCACGAATCACCTCACCGGGCACCACAAGGGCTACCAGCCTCCCCGGACGGGGCCAAGGTCGTTCGTCCGGTAGGGCGCTCCACCTTGTCCCCGTCCGGGGAGGCTGGACGGTCTACGACTGCCCGACGAGGAGATCCGCTTCTAGGTACCAGCAGCGATGCGGGACCAGGTGACTAGCTCGGCCAGCCAATAGCGTCGAGGAACTCCTCCACGGCGACCACGACTTGACTGAGCACCGCGATCGACTCGGTAAGCGGGCCGGGTACGTACATACCGTGGTCCGCGCCTTCCACCTCTAGCACATGGGGTGACAGCCGGCGGGCGATGTCACCGTCCCATAGCTTGTCGGCAGTGCCACCCACGAGCAGGAACGGCGCGGTTGCGCGGCCCAACGCGTCAGCCACCCACGGCAGGGTGAGCAAGGGCGTGAGCCACACGGCGGGCAAGGATCTTTCGGCGGCAATCGCTGCCGCGTTCGTGCCGAGCGACTTGCCGATCAGCAGTGGGCGACCGCCAATGGTGTCGATCAGTGGAACGATCTCACCGCCAACCCAGCTCTCGATTTCTGGCTGATCAGGCTTCGGAAACTCCTGGGACCACGAGTATCGATGTACTGTTGCGCCCCGCTGCTCCGCCACATCGCCGGCATACATCAGCAGGGGAGCGCCCGGTCCGAACCTACCGCCGGGAATCACGACAGCGTCAGCCATGCGGACGACCTTACCTACCGGTCAAGACAGGTCCAGCGTGCAGTCCGCGTGCGACAGGGGCGGCATTGTCAGGCCATTCACGGGCCACAACGAGGTGTCAGCAGGGGGCACACCAGGCCAGGTGAGACCTTGCCGGCAAGGGGAAACGCTGGTCCAAGGTCCAACGTTGTCCAATTCCCAAGCTGACAGTGCGGGTTCGATTCCCGTCACCCGCTCCAATGCGAAGGCCCTGGTCAGGACGCGAGTCCCACCAGGGCCTTCGACGTTCCGAGGTCAGCGCTCATGCCGTGTGCCATTAACGTGCCATTAGCCCCGGTCATGGGCTCTGCTACTGCGAGCGAAGCTCAGCCAGCCAGGGGCCCGTGGCGTACTGTGCGGTGACGGTGATCGTGACGTTGTCGCCGTCCTTCACGGACCGTAGCTCGGGCACGCAGAATCCCTGATCGTTCCGCTCGACTTGGCAGCTGGCGTTCGGACCATTACCGGAGTAGTCATAGACCTCCCCGGTGAGCACGCTCACACCATTGACAGAGATGCGGTAGATGCCAGGCGTCTGCGGGACCACGGTGAAGTCGTAACCGCGATGCCAGGTCATCGTCGTGCTGACCGCTCTGTTGGGATCTGCCGGCTCGCTGTGGAGGACCTTGGTGCCGGGCTCGCTGGCCATGCCGTCCGGCTTTGGCGGATTCAGCTTGGCTGGTCGGGCTGGCAGGGGGTACTGAGTGAACGGCACCTTCTCGGCTACGGCGAAGTGCAGGGTGCCCTGGGTGGGGATCAACGACATCCGGCGCCCAGCGCTCTGGGCGCCGGTGACCGTGTACGTCATCGATACTGTGTCGCCGACGCTTGCTCCCACCCCACGGGACTCCGATCCCGTCGGGTCCTGGTGCAGCTCCGAATTGCAGTTCATCGAGATGGCGGCGGGTTCGTCATTGATCGCAATCTCGGCGTCAAGTGTGCGGTTGTCCGGTAGACCGGGGCAGTAGCTGAAGAACTGGACGTCCGTCGAGTTGACCGTCCAGCTGAGCTGCACCTTCTTTGAACTCACTGGCGCCGTGCCGACGGCAACCACCCGGTATCCGCGGGCGTACTCGGCGAAGGGCCCGATCTTGCGGCCCGCCACTGGTTTCGGAAAAGCCGATGCGCTGGCCGGCCCCGCTGACGGGGTCGTCGATCCAGCGGTGAAGGCCGAGGGCTGCGTCGGCTCCCCGCCGAGAACGACGGTAAAGGATCCCAGCGCTGCCACCGCTGCCGCTGCTGCCACCGTTGCGGCCACGACGCGCCGACGCCGCCGTACGCTGATCTTGCGCTGCACCTCGATCAACCGTCCAGGCGACGGCACACCGTGAGCGGAACGCTCATCCATGAGGTCCTTGAGGTCGGTCACTGGTGCAACGCCTCCAACGTCAGCGACTTGTCCAGTCGCAGCTTCTCCAGTGCCTTCTTGGCCTGGCTTTTGACGGTGCCCACCGAGATGCTCATCGCGTCCGCGATCTGCGCCTCGGTCATGTCTTCGAAGTAGCGCAGCACCAACACCGCCCGCTGTCGGCGGGGCAGCCTCCCGAGCGCCTGCCACACCTCGTCCCGCTCGTCCACCCGCGAGATGTGGTCGGCCGCCGCCTGCTCCGGCAGCTGCGACGCCGGCAGCTCGACCTGGCGCCATCTGCGCCGCCACCACGAGGCGTAAACGTTCACCAGAATCTTCCGCACATACGGCTCTGGATCTCCGTCGATCCGCCCCCACGCGCTCCATGCGCGGACCAAGGCCGTTTGCAGCAGATCCTCTGCCTGCGCCCAGTCGTGAGTGAGTAGATAGGCGGTGCGCTGAAGACGGGGTGATCGCGCCGTCACGAACTCAGCGAACGTGTCGCTCAATGCCACCGGCTCTCCTTCGAACGGGGTCACCGGCTACTACCCGACCGGGGCTTCTGAAGGTTGCTTCCACGCGCGAACTTCTCGACGGACGCATCGTCCAGGTGGACCGCCAGGTGTCGGTGGCCGAGGCCGCATGATGGGCACGCCATTAGCGTGCTACTGGGCGAGGACAGCAGGGGCCAGGCGAGGCCACGACAGGCCACCGAGACCAGGTCGCCAAGCCAGCAGACGGGCGAACATCGGCAATTCCCAGGCTGACAGTGCGGGTTCGATTCCCGTCACCCGCTCCAACACGCAGCGGTGGTCGCACTGCCAACGCGATCAAAGATCTCGAAGAACTTTTCCTTGAGTTCAGCCGAAACGGACACGGTCCTCGCAACTCCCAGAAGGTCTGGGTGTTGCGAGGACCGCTAGATCCCAAGGGACCGGTTTCCTGGCTGGGGCTTCAGTCGTCGTTATCGCTTCTTGCGTTTGTCGTGCCCGCTGCCTCTCCGGCGCTACGCCGCCGGCACGGTGATCGTGATGCCGGTGACGGCCTCACCCGCGGTGGTGTGGATGAGGTTCGGGTACGCCACCCGGCCGTCGCCCACGCTGTAGAGGAGCCGCACGTCCTGCGTGTTGAGGCCCTTCATGGTGAACGTGCCGTCCGAGCGGACCGACGGCTGGATGCCTGCCCAGTCGCCGGTCGTCGCGTCGACAGCGGTGATGCCCACGCACGTCAGGCAGGTGCCGTCGGGCACGGTGACGGTGCCGCTGATCGTGCCCGTGGCCGGCAGCGCCGCATCCAGCGTGACGGTTTCGTCGGCCACCACCTGCACCGGCGTCGCGGACGCTCGGCTCACCGCGTTGCCCGACCAGGCCCAGGCGTGCTGGCCGTCGTACGCCGGGAAGGCCAGCTTCCATCGGTACGGGCCGAGGTTGCGGATCGTGTACTGACCGCCGTCGTAGGTGCAGTTGGCGTTGGGACCCTCGGTGTAGGAAAAGGCCGGTCCGGTCGGGGTCGGGCAGACGTCGCGCACGGCGGCTCCCGTCGCGGCGTCCCGCACGACGCCGGTCACGCTGCCGGCGCCGTCCAGCTTGACGGTCACCCGGATGCGCGCGCCCGGCACCGGCTTGAAGACCTTGGCCTGCGCCGGGTCGCCCGTGCCGCCACCGGTCTTCGAGACCCACTGCGCCCCGTGCTCCTCGTCGTACGGAGCGACGAAGAGCCGGAAATGCTCCTCGGCGAACAGGTTGTCGTAGTCCACCTCGGAGCCGCATCTGCCGTTCTGGCCGACGTCGGTGAACACCGGATCGGCCAGGGTGACGCAGGCGCCGTTGACCGGGTCGCCGGTGGCCGCGTCGACGAAGTCGACGTGCAGGCTTACCGACTTCTCCAGCTTGATGGTCGCCCGGGTCGTCTCGTTCTCGGTCACGGTCACCGGGCCGAACAGGCCGTTGACGTAGACCTTGTTGGGGTCGTAGCCGCCGCCGCGGTAGGTGCCGACCGGCATGTCCTGGAACCGGGCCCGGCCCAGTTTGTCGGTGCAGGTGGTGTGGAACGAGAACGGGCCGTCCTGCGGGTACCAGCAGTAGCCGGCGATCGCGGCGCCGGTCTTTTTGTCGACCGCGCGGACCATGAGGTTCCCGACCGGGGGCCGGGTGAGGTTGACGGTGGTCGTCTTGTTCGCCGTCACGGTGAAGGGGGGAGCGTCGTACTCGGACTCGACTCCGCCGTTGAAGAGCACCTGGCCACTCGGGAAGGTGAACTGTGCCGTGTAGTTGGAGGTGGTCTCGATCCGCTCGAAGCGGTACCGCCCCTGGTTGTTAGTCACCGTGTCGGCCACCCAGTTGGCGCCGCGTCGCAGTTGGACCCCGACGTGAGCGATGCCCGCACCCTTCTGGTCCACCACCCGGCCAGCGACGTCGCCGTACTGGATGGGCATCAAAGGGATCTGGAGGGTGGCCGGGACCGTGATGAGGTCGGCCTCCCAGCTGTTCTGGTGGCCGTAGAGGTACTCCTCGACGTAACCGTTCGCGTTGACCTGGACGGTGTACTCGCCGGCCGGCGTGTCCGGAAAGGCGAAGCGCCCGTCGGTGTCGCTGTTGGTGAAGTTCCAGTTGGAACCGTCCTGCTGCTGGATCACGATCCCCGCCCCGGCGACGGGCTCGCCGGTCAACTTGTTGGTGATCGTGCCGTCCAACCCGGCGGCCTCCGCCGCTTGCGCCGGCCCGGTGAGGCCCATGACGGCCATCAGCCCGGCCATCGCTGCGGCGCCTAGTGCGCGCAGCACCCTGCTATTCATGTTTCCCCGTTTCTGCCAGGAGTCCAGTCCGACTTGCCGATCGGATTCATCACGCTCCATGGCTGGTGTCAGGACCGTATCAGTGGCCGGGGTCGCCGGCTGCTCCCCCGGACGGCGGGGAGGCCATCCGCCGGCTGGTCACCCGGGTGGGACCGATGCCGGTCCTGTGACGTCGCACCGGGGTGCAAGAAAGCGTCTTCATGCGTACGGCTGCGTTGTCTCGGGCAGCGCGCCCGTGTCGCGGATCGGTCACGCGGCCCCCCAGCAGACAGCGCGGTGGCGGGTAGCGTGCGCCCGCATGGAGGTCTTCCTGCTCTGGCACGTCCGCCACGCCCGGTGGCTCGACGGGCGACCGACAACGCACCGGGACGAAGCCGGCGAGCTGGTCTGGGACGAGGAAGACGGCGACGATCTCAAGATTCTGGGGGTGTACTCGTCGGAGGCACGAGCGGAGGAACGGATACAGCGAGCCAGGAAGTTGCCTGGCTTCCGCGACGAGCCCGACTGCTTCTACCTCAACCGCTACAGCCTCGACGAGGACCAGTGGAACGACGGCTTCGTTTCCATCGCCGCCGACGGTCAGGCCGACTGAAGGGCAGGTTCATCGCGGAGCGCAAGCCGGGCCGACCACGGGCCACGGTGGTGTCCGGGGCTGACAGTGCAGAGGCAGGGGTCGACATCGCGCACGGACCCGTCCCGGTCGGCTGTTTCCTTGGCGAGCCGCCCCGGTTCGTCGACGAGCGAGCGCAGATCTGGTAACTCAGGCTGGCCCTGCGTTGGCGGCTCGAGCATCACACCCCCCGGACACTCACGGCGGCGCGGTGGTGGCGGGGTGCCTCGATTTCGTCGAGCAGTGCGGCCGCCGTTCGGCACGGCACAGTGTCGGCTCACGAGGGGTGGCAGAATACACCAGTGTCAATCTCTGTGGACGACTCTCCCAAGGCCCGCATCGTCGCCGCGTTACTGCGGGACGGCAACCGGCTACTGCTTTGTCACCGATCTCCCCAGCGCCGTTGGTACCCCGACGTCTGGGATCTGCCCGGTGGCCACGTGGAGCCCGGCGAACTTCCCGGCCGGGCACTTGCTCGAGAGCTCCGAGAGGAATTGGGCATCGACGTCGCGGCGCCGTTGGGTCCGCCCCTGCGAGAAGTTCACACCGACACGTTCGACATGCAAATCTGGCTGATCGAAGCGTGGACGGGGTCCCCGGTCAACGTTGCGCCAGACGAACACGATGCCATTGCGTGGTTCACGGAAGACGCACTCGGAGATTTGTCCTTGGCTCACGACAGCTACCTTGCGATGTTCAGCAGAGTCCTTGCCGAGCACCGGGCCTGATCATGGCCGAGCACGGCGTCATCGGCAGATCCGCCCTTCACCGCAGAATGTCCGCGTCGCCCGTTTCCTCGTCGACAGCTACCCGGACGGGCCATCCGAAGCTCACGATGTGGCAACGCCGCTCGCCGGTCGGGGATGCCACCTGCTCGACCGTCACCTCTTGCACGCTTGGCAGTTCGCGCTGATCCGGAAGCTCCGCGTGGCGACCGACCAGCTCGGCTGCCTGCTCTCGGCGGTGAAGACGGGCGCTTCCGGGATGTCGTTCACCCCCGTGGAGGTGGCCTATAGCTGGGACACCACCGGGGGCGGTGATCGTCGTACTGTTTTTCGATGGTGTCGGACACGGTGCGCTACTACGACGATTTCCTGGCCGATCGGGACTGGCTCGCCGAAGGGCTGAGCTGGGCGGTGGTTCAGCCGGCCAGTGCCGAGGCCACTATCGACGGGGTAATCAAGCGCTTGCGGGCCAGGCGTGTCGAGTCGGGTGACAACAACCCCGGCGAGTTCGCCGACCTGGCTCAGATTGGCCCGAATGTGGTGGTGTTCCAGGACAACGGTTGCGCGCTGAGCCGGCCTGAAGTCTTGCGCTGGCTCAGTGACGGCATGCGGGTGCATACGGTCGACTGGACCATCAACGGCAACGGCGGGGTCACCTACGCGGTGTACGGCAAGGTGCTTGCCTGGATGGACATGAACGATCCTGACCGGCGGCATGGCGATGACCCGTCCGTTTTCGCCGACGATCTGGAGGACGTACGCGCCGCGCAGGGGACGGAGTACGTGACACCTGCGGTAATGGCGTTTGTCGAGCGGCGGACCGGCGTGCGGCTGCCGGCCGAGTGGATGAGCGACGAGGGGGCCGACCCGGAAGCCGGGCCGTGGGTGACGGTGCGGCTTGGCTCGTTTCCCGCTGACCCTAGGCCGCCATCGAGCTTCGGTCACTACGAGCCCGATCTTGACGCGCGACTGCGGGCCGCGTCGGAGCCGGTGCGGCGGGCGGCACTGGCGCTTGCCTTGCGAGCGGTGACGAAGCGATTCAGGTTCAGCGATGACGATCTGGTGAGGCGGGCGGTGGAGGCCGTCGAGCGAGGCCTGACCCTGGACGAGGATGCCCGGTCGAGGATCGTCTACCTCAAGGCGCACACGCGTCGCCGGATCGCGGTCGCCCGGAATCATCGGGCCGGTCTGCGGGTTGCTCGCCGCGTACGGCGTCGTCGGGGCGCTGGCCGCGCCGAACGACGGCAGCGATCCAAAGCGACTGGGCATCGTCCACGACGCCGGGGTGCCGAGCTGGATCAGCGCGACGGACGCCGCCGCACCGTACGCAGTCCTCATCGGTGCTGGGGGCGCGATGCTGCTGGTGCTATTGGCGATCATCACATGGGTGAGGACAAGTTTCCGTGGCGTGCCCGATGTAGGGGTCAGTACCGGTAGCGCGGCGCACTCGACGGACGACGTTATGCCGTGACTGCTTCGGGTGCAGGTCCACCGGATTCGCCACGGTGCTCGGCACCCTGTTGGCGGCACTCGGAGGCTTCGACATTCCACGGCCACGTGTACGCCACAGCCAGCTGATCGGCAATGCGGATCTTTCTCACGCTCATGGCAAGATGTGCCAGGTGCAGGTCGGGATGCTTGGTCCATTCGAGGTTCGTACGGAAGACGGGGCCTTCACCGACGTGCCGGGCGCGCGGCTGCGCGGCCTGTTGACCGCCCTCGCGCTCAACCCGGGGCAGGTGGTCCCGAAGGCGACTCTCGTCGACTGGATCTGGGGCGAACACCCACCCTCCGATGCGGCGAACGCCCTGCACCGCCTGGTTTCCCGGCTGCGGAAGGTGCTGCCGGAAGGGTCGATCGAGGGGCAGACGGACGGCTACCGGTTGACGGTGGAACCCGGCGTCGTCGACGCCGTACGGTTCGAACGCCTCGTCGCCCAGGCGCGCGATGACGAGGGCCCGCAGCGGATTCGGCGGTTACGCGAGGCCCTCGCCCTGTGGCGCGGTACGGCCATGCAGGACGTCGGTCTGGCCGACAGCGCGGCGTTTGACGCGGCCGTCACCCGGCTGGAGAGGCTGCGCCTGTCCGCCATGGAGGATCGCTTCGACGTGGAGGTCAGCCTCGGCCACGGTCCGGAGTTGGTCGCGGAGTTGACCGACCTGGTGGCCGCGCACCCGGTGCGGGAACGGCTTGTCACCGCATTGATGCGTGCCCTCGCCGCGAGCGGTCGGGACAACGAGGCGCTACTCGTGTACCAGCGTACGAGCGAAGCCCTGGCCGACGAGCTGGGCGTCGACCCCTCGCCGGAGCTCTCGGCGTTGCACGTCGCGCTGCTGCGGGGCGAGTTGGGACAGCGGGAGGATAACCGGAAGACCAACCTGCGAGCCGAGCTGAGCAGCTTCGTCGGCAAGGACGAAGCTGTCGCCGAGGTCGGCGCGCTCGTCGCCGGACACCGGCTCACGACCCTGATCGGGCCGGGCGGCTCGGGAAAGACCCGGCTGGCCACGGAGACCGCGCGCAGGATGCTCGACGACCTGCCGGACGGCGCCTGGCTGGTGGAGCTCGCGGCCATCGGCGCCGACGGTGACGTGGTGCAGGCGACCCTCGCCGGGCTCGGGCTCCGGGACGCTCTGCTCGGCGAGGCACCGAGCATGGAGTTGATCGACCGGCTCGTCTCCGCGATCCGCGAGCGAGAGACGCTACTGATTCTGGACAACTGCGAGCACGTGATCGAGTCGGCGGCGGCGGTCGCCCATCGACTTCTCGGGGAGTGCCGGCGGCTGCGGATTCTGGCGACGAGCAGGGAACCGCTCGGCATCACCGGTGAGGCGCTGTGGCCGGTCGTGCCGCTGGCCTTGCCGGACGTCGACGCCGGCCCTGACGAGATCGAATCCTCTCCCGCCGTCCGGTTGCTGCTGGACCGGGCGGGCGCGGTGCGTAGGGATCTGGCGGTCGACGCACACACGTTGTCGACGATGGCGCGGGTCTGTCGGGCGCTGGACGGAATGCCGCTGGCGATCGAACTGGCCGCGGCCAGGTTGCGCACCATGTCCGTCGACCAGCTCGCCAGGCGGCTCGACGATCGGTTCCGCCTGCTGACCGGCGGCAGCCGTACCGCGTTGCCCCGGCACCGAACACTGCGCGCGGTGGTCGACTGGAGCTGGGAGTTGCTGACCGACGCCGAACGAGCGGTCCTGCGCAGGCTTTCGGTGTTTTCCGGCGGGGTGAGCCTGGAAGCGGCCGAACGGGTCTGCAGCGGCAACGAGGTCGAACAGGAGGACGTGCTCGAGCTGGTCACCGCGCTGGCCGAGAAGTCGCTGCTGGTCGCGGAAGGCGACGAGGCCCCGCGCTACCGGATGCTCGGCACGATCAAGGAGTACGCCGCGTACCGGCTCGCCGAGGCGGGGGAATCGGACCTGGCGCGCCACGCGCATCTCGCGTACTTCACCGAACTCACCGAGACCGCGGAGCCGCAGCTTCGCCGCGCGGACCAGGTGACCTGGCTCGCCACTCTCGAAGTCGAGCACGACAACATCGGTTCCGCGATGCGCGGTGCGCTCGCGGCCGGCGAAGCGCACGCGGCGATGCGGCTGGCCGCGGGTGCCGGCTGGTACTGGTGGCTCGGCGGCCACCGGACCGAGGGCATGGAGCTGATCACGGCGGCCACCGAGACGCCAGGAGAGGTGACCGACGAGATCCGGGCCACGGTGTACGCGCTCGTCGTGCTCTTCCTGAACTCGGGGCCGGGCGACGAGCGCCAGGCGGCGGAGTGGATCCACAGGGCGTACGAGTTCAGCCAGCGCAGTCACTCCGGCCACCCGGGGACGGCGCTCGTCGTGCCGTTGGAAGGCATGTTGCAGGGCCCGGGCGCGGTCCTTTCCGCATGGGAACCGCTGCTGGACGAGCAGGATCCCTGGGTACGCGCACTGGCCCGGCTGCAACTCGGCAAGATGCGGATCCTGCTCGGTCAGGACGGCCGGGACGTGGACGTGCACCTCGAGTCGGCGCTCGCCGAGTTCCGGGTGCTCGGTGAACGGTTCGGGATCTCCTTCGCCCTCACCGAGCTGGCGGAGTTGATTGCCGTACGCGGTGACTTCGCCGCTGCGTGCGAGCACTACGAAGAGGCGATCGCGGTCGTCACCGAAGTCGGCACCGTCGAAGACATCATCCGGATGCGGTCGCGGCAGGCTCAGCTCTACTGGCTGCTGGGTGATGAGGAGTCCAGCGCGGCTGCCGTCGCCGCAGCGCGGCGATCCGCGGAACGGGTCACGTGGCCGGGTGCGCTGGCCGTGCTGGCCCTGTCGCAGGCGGAACTCGCTCGCTGGCGTGGCGACGCCGACGAGGTGGCCCGGCAGGTCGGTGTCGTGACGACCCTGCTGCGCGACGAGGCGAAGCAGGCGCACATCCGCGTGCTGACACACGACCTGCTCGGGTATGTCGCCGAGGATCTCGACGAGGCGCGCAGCCACCACTCCTCGGCCTGCACCGCCGCAGCCGAGTTGGGGCACGCACCGTCGATCGCGCAGGTGCTCGTCGGAGTCGCGGACCTGGCGCTCCGCCGTGATCAGTACGAGCAGGCCGCGCGACTGCTCGCCGCGAGCACCGCCGTGCGCGGACGGCAGGATCATTCCCAGCCGGATGTCGCCCGGATCGAGGGGACAGTGCGGCGCCGCCTCGGCGAAGTGAGATTCGCGGAGGCGGCGCTGGAAGGCACTCGGACGAGCTGGAGTGAGTTGGTCGCGGTCACGCTCGCTTCGTGAACGTGGACCGCGCCCACAGGTAGCCGACGAGGGCGATGCCGACGCACCAGGCGATGGCGGTGATCGCGTCGCTGGAGGATGGCGTGCCGGTGAGGAGCCCGCGCAGGGTTTCGATGATCGGCGTGAAGGGTTGGTATTCCGCGAACTCCCGGAGCCCGGGGCCCATCTTGTCGGCCGGCACGATCGCGCTGCTGAAGAACGGCAGCATGACCAGGGGTACGGAGGCCAGGCCCGCCGTCTCTGGAGACTTCGCGAAAAGCCCCAGGGCGACCGTGAGCCAGCCGGCGGCGACACCGAGCAGCACGATGAGGCCGATCGCGCCGAGCCAGCCGAGGAGACTCGCCGACGGGCTGAATCCGAGCAGGAAGGCCACCCCGACCAGGGCCGCGATGGCGACCAGGTTGGTCAGTACGCTGGCGACGACGTGACCGGTCAGCACCGCACCTCGGGAGACGTGCATGACCTTGAACCGGTTGATGATGCCCTTCGTCATGTCGGAGTTCACCGCCGTCGCGGTGGCCCCCAGCCCGTAGCAGACCGCCAACAGCATCAGCCCCGGAGTGGCGTAGTCGATGTAGTCGACACCGACGTTGAAGGCGTCGCCGAACATGTACACGAACATCAACATGATCACGATCGGCATCAGGACCGCGTTGAACACCGAGGTCGGGTTCCGGGAGATGTGCTTGAAGTTGCGACGCAGCATGACGATCGAGTGGGACTTGGTGCTCATTTCGCGGAAACCTCCGGGGTGCGGGTGCCCGTCAGGGCGAGGAAGACGTCATCGAGGTCCGGCGTTTGTACGGAGAACCCTTCGGCGGTGATCGCGTACTCGTCGAGCCGGTCCAGCAGGGCCCGCAGCGAGGCGGTTCCGCCGTCACTGGGCACGCGCAGGGTCAGTGCCTCGTCGTCCCGGGTGGAGTCGCTGAGCACCCGGGCGGCGGCGTCGAGTTCGGCGACGGTGGTGAATTGGAGCCGGACGTGGGTGCCGGGGATCTGGCGCTTGAGCTCGTCGGGCGTGCCCTGGGCGACGATGCGCCCCTGGTCGAGTACGGCGATCCGGTCGGCGAGTTGGTCGGCTTCCTCGAGGTACTGGGTGGTGAGGAAGATCGTCACACCGTCGGCCACCAGGTCCCGGATGATCGACCACATCGTGCGGCGGCTGCGCGGGTCCAGGCCCGTCGTCGGCTCGTCGAGGAAGATGATCTGCGGGTCGCCGACGAGCGTCATCGCCAGGTCCAGCTTGCGGCGCATACCGCCGGAATAGGTCGACGCCGGCTTCTGCGCAGACTCGGTCAGATCGAACCGCTCCAGCAGTTCGGCGACGACCCGCTCGCCGTCCTTGGCGGGCACCTGGCTCAGGTCCACCATCAGTTGCAGATTCTCTCGGCCAGTCAGCAGCTCGTCCACGGCCGCGAACTGGCCGGTGACCCCGATCGTCGCGCGGACTGCCTTGGCCTGGGTGGCGGCATCGTGTCCGGCGATGCGTACGGTCCCACCGTCGGCCTTCACCAACGTGGTCAGCACGTTCACCGTCGTCGTCTTGCCCGCCCCGTTCGGGCCGAGCAGGGAGAAGATCGTGCCGGCGGGGACATCCAGGTCGATGCCATCGAGCACGACCTTGTCCTTGTATGCCTTTCGCAGCCCGGTGACTGCAATCGCTGAACTCGTCATGCACCTACCATCGGCGGCCGGGCTGTCACCCCCCTGCCATGGCCCTGACACGACCACTGACACGGTGTCCCACCTCGTCCGGCCCCGACTTCGAGCGGAACTGCAACAGATTCGCCCCGGCCGGCAATAGTCAGGTGTGACGAGCCAGATACAACCGTCCGACCAAGATCTGTGGTCGACCATCGCTGCCGGTGACGAGGTCGCCTTCGGCCGACTTTTCGACAGGTATGCCCGGGCGGTCTACAACCACGTGTTCCGGCTGACCGGCTCCTGGACGCTCGCGGAAGACGTGACCCAGTCGACCTTCCTGGTCGCGTGGCGGAGACGCGGTGAGGCGGCAGCCCTGGTCGACGGGTTGGTGTTGCCGTGGCTGCTGGTGGTCGCCACCAATACGACCCGCACCGAGTGGCGCTCGGCCCGCCGGTGGTTGGCAGCCCTGCGGAGGTTGCCACCCGAGCGGGAGGCGGACGCGGACCCGGCCAGCGACATAGTCGCGCGGCTCGATGACGAGCGGCAGATGACCAGGATCTTGGCGGTGGTCCGCCGATTACCTCGCGCGGAGCGGGAGGCGGTGGCCCTGTGCCTGTGGTCCGGCGTGCCGTACGGCGAGGCCGCGACAGTCCTCGGCATCAGCGAAGGCGCGCTCCGTTCGCGCGTAAGTCGCGCACGGGCTCGGTTGGCACGGATGGTCACTGACGGCAACAAGCAGGAGGAGGAGCGATGAAGGACATTCTCGACACGCCTGCCGAGCGGGATCTGCCCCCCGGCAAGGCGGCCACGATGCGGGTGGACCTGATGACGTCGATCCGCCGGCCTCGGCGCCGCAGGGCGGTACGACTCGGGATCGCCACCCTGGCGACGGCTGCGGCCGTGGTGGCCGGTGTGTCGATGGTGCCGAACGGAGACGGTGTGCGGAACCTGGCGATGGGTTCGAGTGAACTGTCACCGACGCTGCACCAAGCAATGGAGCAGTGCCTGTCGTGGAACGCGCAGCACGAGCGGCTTCCGGTGTCGATGGACCAGTTGGCCGTGGCCGCCGAGCAGGATCACCGTGCCGTGGCGCTGTTCATAACGGAGACCGGGTACTTCACCTGTGATGTCTCAAGGCCGCCCCATGAGGAGGCCAGTGGGGGTACCAGCGGTGAACGCGTCTGGCCACAACGGAACTGGTTGCCCGGCCCGATGCAGCGGTTCGTGCTCTCGTCGACCGACTGGGACGGCGGTGACGTCGCGGTGACCGGCCGGGTCAGTGCTCGGGTGGATCGGCTGGTGCTCGAACACGGCGACGGGCACACGACCACGGCGCGGTTGGCCAACGGTGTGTTCGGCCTGCTCAGCGAGGGTGCCACCGTCAACGAGAAGGCCGAGTTGGTCGCCTATGACGCCACCGGAGCTGAGATCGACCGCCGGCTGCTGTTCCGTCCGTCCGACGAGTTCGACCACTGTTACGTCGACTCCTCCGGCACCCTCGTCTACGGCGAGCCGGGAGCTGACTGCCGGCCCGCCGAGCGCTGGGGGCAGTAGGTAAGCCCGCTGCTATCGGGCGTTCACCGGGATCAGCAGGTCGATCTCGTCGCGCCGACGGTAGAACTCGATGCTGGGACGCGTCGAATCGTGGTCGGCAACCTGCTCCAGCTCCGCGTATCGGATGGGGATGTGTGAGTAGATCTCTGGCGGCTCACCCTGCACGGTCGTCGACAGGTAGTGGCCGCCGGGGATCGACCCGGACTGGAGCCCGCTCAACGCGTCGTCGCCGTCGTCCTGGACCTGCACGCAGACGCGGTACGACCCATCGGGCGGGCCGAAGACCCCGAAGAACTTCCGCCCATGAAGTGACCCCACGATCTCCTCCAGGCGGGCCCACGCCTCCGTGATCGCGTCCTGCTCGTCGGCCGTCGAGATGAACATGACTGGTGTTTCCGGGCGCTCGACGAGCCGGGTGATCGGATCCGGTGCCGCCATCGACGCATTCATGACTGGCAAACTACGCCGCCCGTGCGACAGGTCACTGCTTCTGCCCGAGTGGCCGCGAAGCACCGCCCAACTGTTGGTGGCGTTTGAGGAGTTCTGCGCAAGGGTTCAGTGGGACGACCGAGCCCGCGGGATCGACCGCGGTGGTTCCTGCTGGATCCGCGCGGGTCCTTCGATGGGCCGTGCTTCAGCTCGCGGTTACCGTCGGGCCACCACCGCTGCCACGGTCGTCGATCACGAGCGGTGCGCGACCGCGCACCTCGTACCGGATGTGGGTCACCTGCGGTGTGTGGATGACGCGGGTCGGCGTCAGCTCGACCGCCTCCCTGTCGCCGAGGTCGAGGTCCGCGTCGAACAGTCGGAGCCCGGTGCCGAGCACAACCGGTACGACGTGCAGCTCCAACTCGTCGAGCGCTGGGGCAATAGGCGAGCCCAAGGGCAAGAATCACCCGGCTGGGCCCCGCGTGCGCCGCACCCGCCGATCATCGAGCCAGAGTGCCAGTCCCTCACGAGCGCGGTACGCGGCGACACCGCTGACCAGGACGGTGATCAGGATGGTCCAGAACCAGAACCGGCCACCCACTCCGCCAGGTGGGCTCGCGTCGCGGGTGCGGCCGGCGCTGATCACGTTGTCGGCGACGTCGACAGCAAGGACCTGCTCCGGGGCAGTCAACATGGTCCGTGGCGCGGTGGCGCCGGGCGTCAGCGCCAGCACCCGTACGCTGCGCACATTGGGGTACGCGGTGCGCTGGTCCATCTCCAGCGGCTGGTCGAACCGGTCCGGACTTAGGGGTTCGGGCTGGTACGCGACCACCATCGCCGACCCGTCCGGGCCCCAGCCGAGCAGTCGGATCGCGGTCACGCCGGAGACGCCGGGCAGCGGCAGCGGCGCGGTGTCCCTGCCGGTGGCGGGATCGACCCGGCGCAGGCTCCAGTCGGTGGTGCCGGCCTTCCGGCTGACAAGCGTCAACGCACCGTCCGTGGTCCATGCGCCCTTGCCGGCCAGCCAGCTCTCGGCGGGCAGTTGGAAGGAGGACACCGCCCGGCCGTCGGGGTCGGCAACCGTCACGGTCCGGCCAATCTGGTACGCGAGCCGCCCCCCGTCGGGAGCAAAGGCAACGGACGAGCCGAAGATCGGCTGTTCAATCCAGTCGGTCAACCGGGTCCGGCGTTTGCCGTCGACCGTGACGATGCTCAGCACCTGCCGATAGCTGCTGCCCTCCGGGTTGGCCGGCACGGTGTCGTTGACCACCAGGTGCTCGCCGTCAGGTGACCAGGCCAACGGGGTGGTCCCCACGCTGTCGGCGACCGCGCTGGGTATCTGCCGGGTGCGGCCGGCGACGAGGTCAATGACGTCGAACCGGGGGTCGTCGTACAGGCCGGCGGGCCGGGCCACGTACCGGCCGTCCGGGGAGAGGACCACCTGCTCGCCGACCGGTGCCTCGTACCCCATCGAGAAGATCCGGTAGCGGTCGGAGTCGGCGCCGACGACACCGACGATCCCGTCCTCGTCCCAGCCCTGAAGGCGTGCCGCCTGACCGCTGAAGATGACCGACGCCGGCCCGAGCCGGGGTCGGTCGGTGGCGTGCAGCGCCCCGAGCGGTGGCAGGGCGATCCGGTCGGGCAGCGCGGCATCCGCGCCGGCCGCCGGATCGACGGCGGGGGTACGCGTCAGCGGTAGCACAGCCCCGGTCAGCGCGACGAGCACCAGCGCGGCGACAGCGGCGAGGACGGCTCGGCGGCGGGAGCGGCGGGCGGTGGCGAGCGCTCGTTCGTAGACCGGGTAGGCGGGGACGTCGGCCGCGGCGGCGTGCAGCGTCTCACGGAGGCGGGCGGTCACTGCTGGCTCCTCTCCACCGTCGTGTCGACCAGGTCGAGGGCGGTCGTGCGCAGCCGGCGGATGGCGTCGTGGCCGTGCCGCTTGACGGTGCCGACCGAGCAGCCAAGAACCTCGGCGGCTTGGGCCTCGGTCAGGTCCTCGTAGAACCGCAGCACGATCACGGCGCGCTGACGAGGGGTGAGCCGGCGCAGCGCGTTCACCAGGCTCAGCCGCAGCGCGGTCGCCTCGGAGTGGTCGTCGCCGGGCCGCTCGGTGGGGTGCGACTCCAGCCGTTCGGCCAGCCGGCGACGCCGCCACCAGGAGACCTGCTGGTGGTACATCACCCGCCGCACGTACGCCTCGGGGTCGCCGCCGTGAATCCGCCGCCAGTGCCGGTACGTCCGGGCCAGGGCGCTCTGCAACAGATCTTCGGCGAGCTGGTGGTCACCGGTGAGCAGGTAGGCCGTCCGGGACAGCGCCGGCGTGCGGTGCACCACGAACTCGTGGAACGTCTCGGTCATCCCCACCCCCTCGCCAGGTAGAACGCCACCCGTCACGGAAATGGTTGAGGCTGGGCCACCGGTTCAGGTCGCGGAGCCCAAGACCGGAAGCATCCGCGACGACGTGGGCGCCGGCGTCGTCACCCTCGTCCTTGCTGGCCTCCGCCGCACGGAACCATGAGCAAACTTGGCCTTGTGCCAACCCATCCACTGCGCTCAGCTGGAGGCCCGGAACTTCTGGTGCCGTCGGAGGAGTTCCTGTAGTGCGCTGATTTCGGCAGCCAGCGCGGCCTGCCCCTGCTGGGTGATCCTGATCCAGGTCTTGGGTCTGCGGCCGTGGTAGCCCCGCTCGATCTGGATCAGGTCGGCCTCTTCGAGTACGGCGAGATGTCGGGAAAGATTGCCGGCGGTGAGTTCGAGTGCGTCGCGGAGATAGGCGACCTCCACCCGCTCGGCCTCCGCGGCGATGGTGAGGATGCCGAGCCGGTTGCGCTGGTGGACGGTGTCGCTGAGCCCGTTCGTCGGATGCCCACCGTTGGCGGGGCCGTTGGCCGCTGCGTCGGCGCCATCCGCACTGCTCACGCCAACCTCTTCTTGTTCGTGGTGAGGAGGGCGACGATGCCGCCGACGAGCAGGATCGGTGCTGGCAGCAGGGCCGCCAGCATGAAGCTGTAGCGGCTCAGGTCCCCCGGCTCAAAGTCCGTGGTCTGGAAGTAGATGTTGATGAACACGACCGCGACGACGTAGCAGACGGCCACGGCCGTTAGGCCGCGACTGCGCTCCAGGCGGGCGAGGACCAGAAGACCCACCGCGATGACCAGATGCGGAAGCATGCCGCGATTGGAGACGCCCAACAGCGGTGTGGTCGCCCAACTGGTCCCGCTCGAAATCGCCGCCGCCGTGTTGAGCAACAGGAACCGCAGCACGATCGGCAACACGAGCCCGACCAGGGTGCCCACGATGCCGGCGATGACGTACGGCCGAGCCGAGGTCTGGACGCCCACCCGTAAACCATGCCACCGATACCACCAGAGGCTGAGCAGGTAGCCGCCGATGAGCGCCGCCAGCCAGTACCAGCCGAGGGCCGCTGAGCGTTCGAGGAAGTCCCCACCGAGGCCGGTCAGTGCGGGGTTGTCCTGCGTGGCGCGCAGGGTGGGCGATTCGACCGACTCGACGTACAGGGGTGCGGCCATCGCCATCAGGAGACCGAACAGCAGTAGCGGCAGCCAGTAGGCGTGTCGGGCGGCCCGGGTACGCCGCTGGAGGGCGGTCACCGACGCCAGCAGCTCTCCGGGTGTGTCCTTGCTGTTCGGTGCGGTGCTCGATTGTTCCGACACGATGCCCTCCAGGATTGATCCTGCACTACCAATAGGTTTGCATTGCAAATCAATCTGCGCAAGGGTTCAGTGGGACGGCCGGGCCCGCGGGATCGACCGCGGTGGTTCCCGCTGGATCCGCGCGGGTCCTTCGATGGGCCGTGCTTCAGTTCGCGGTTACCGTCGGGCCACCACCGCTGCCACGGTCGTCGAGCACGAGCGGTGCGCGACCGCGCACCTCGTACCGGATGTGGGTCACCTGCGGTGTGTGGATGACGCGGGTCGGCGTCAGCTCGACCGCCTCCTTGTCGCCGAGGTCGAGGTCCGCGTCGAACAGTCGGAGCCCGGTGCCGAGCACCACCGGTACGACGTGCAGTTCCAACTCGTCGAGCAGACCGACCTTGAGCACCTGTCGCACCAGGCTGCCGCCCCCGGCCACGGCGACGTTCTTGCCACCGGCCGCGGCGCGTGCCTGCTCGACGGCGCTGGCCACGCCATCGGTGACGTAGGTGAAGCTGGTGCCTCCCTGCCGCAGCAGGCGCTGGCGGGGGCGGTGTGTGACGACGAAGACCGGCGCGCGGAACGGCGGCTCGTCACCCCAGGGCACCTCACCCCCGTCGGCCATCCGGCGTCCCATCACGTACGCGCCGGCGGCCCCGAACGACTCGGCAACCACGTCGGAGTTGGCGTCCTGCTCCCCGCCGGTGAAGCCCTGTCGCTCCCGCCAGGCCGTCGCCTCGGTCACCCAGCGGGTGACCCGGAAGAAAGCTGCGCTCTCCGCCGAGTCGATCCAGTCGCCGCCGCCGTCGAACTGTGGGCCCGCGTAGAACCCGTCCACCGACACCGACAGCTGCGCGGTCACCTTCGTCATCTCGCGTCTTTCCTCTCCTCGGGCGGCACCTCTCGGGTGCCTGCTCATGGAGGAGTCGGACCCGACCGAGACAGCCCTACAGGGCGACGGTGTGATGCGGGCCACACGTTGGCAGGACTTACTGCATGCGGTCGACGATCGCGGCCTCGATCCGCAGACCGATGCCGGTCAGGATGAGGAAGGCGGCGAGGATCTGGGGTTTTAGCCCGTCGTAGCTGGACATCATGCTGAGCACCGACGTCATGAAGCCCGCCACCAGCGAGATGGTGCCAAAGGCTCGTACCGTGGCGGCTCGCCCCGAAGGTAGGTCCACAGCGGAACGGTAGCGATAGCCGGGAGTCGGTGGTGCCCCCAGCTAGGCTGGCGATCATGCGGATTGGCATCGTGATCCTGCCCGACCAGCGTTGGGCGGAGGCGCAGCGTCGCTGGCGGCAGGTCGACGAGTGGGGCTTCGACCATGCCTGGACCTACGACCACCTGGGCTGGCGGGACCTGGTCGACGGCCCGTGGTTCGACTCGATGACCACGCTGACCGCCGCCGCCACGGTGACGTCCCGGATCCGGTTGGGCACCCTCGTCGCGTCGCCGAACTTCCGGCACCCGGCCGCGTTCGCCCGGCAGATCACCACGGTGGACGACGTCTCGGACGGTCGCCTGCTGCTCGGCCTGGGCGCGGGCGGCATCGGCTTCGACTCGGCCGTGCTGGGCGGCGAGACGCTCCCGCCGCGTCAGCGCGTCGACCGGTTCGCCGAGTTCACCGAATTGCTGGATCTGATTCTGCGGGAGGACGGCACCACCTGGCGCGGTGACTGGTTCAGCGCGGTGGACGCCCGCAACAACCCCGGCTGCGTCCAGCAGCCCCGGGTGCCGTTCGTGGTGGCCGCCAACGGGCCGCGGTCGATGCGGCTTGTGGCCCGCTTCGGTCAGGGGTGGGTGACCACCGGCACCGGTGACGACAACGACCTGGCGAGCTGGTGGGACAGCGTGTCGGCGCTGTCCGCGCGGATGGACCGGACGCTGGACGAGGCTGGCCGCGACCCGGCCACGCTGGACCGCTACCTCTCACTGGACGCGGCGCCGGTGTTCTCGCTCAGCAGCGCGCAGTTCTTCGCCGATCAGGTCGGCCGGGCAGCCGACCTCGGCTTCACCGACGTGGTGACGCACTGGCCGCGCGCCAGCAGCTGGTACGCCGGCGACGAGGCCGTCCTGGTGGACGTGGCGACCCGGTTGTTGCCGGAGCTGCGCGGCTGAACCGGCACCGCAGCGGAGCCGACCAACCGGATCAGGTGCCGAGGTCGCCGCTGGCCACGCCGCCCTCGCCACCGGAGACCAGCCGTAGGCGGAGGCAGACGATCGGGGTGTCTCCGTCGACCGGGGTGCCGAGCCGCGCCCAGTAGGCCGAGTGCCCGGCCCGCCACTCCTCGATCGAGCGATCACCCTCCCCCTCGGCGCGGGCGAAGTCCCATGGCACGTCGGCGAAGCGGACGATCTCAACTCCGGTGATCTCCACCACGCCGGCCAGGGCGTTGTCGTCGTCGACCAGGGCCAGCCGTTCGCCGACGTGCTCCAACTCCTCGCCCTCTTCCGCGTACTCGGCGAGCCGCCCGGCCGTCGCGGTCTTCACACCGGCGAGCACCAGGGTGTTGAGGGTTTCCCGTAGCTCGCCGGGGGTTCCGAGGGCGAGGGCGCGCAGTTCACCGATCCGAGGCCACATCCTGCCGAGGCTAGGCCAGCGCGGCCCACGCCGCCGCCGCAATACGTCGGGCTCTGCTCAGATCAACTGCCCGGCGTAGCCGGCGGCGGTGAGCAGCCGGTCGTCGCCGGTGGCCGCGTGCGCGTCGAGCACCGCATCGGCCAGCTTGACCACGTGCTCGTCGCCGTGCCGGGCCGCGCGGGCGAAGACCTCCGCCGGGGTCGCGGCCGTCACGGTCGGTGGCGCGAGGCCGTCGACCGGGGCGTACACCGAGGTCATGGCCGCCGTCGCGGCCCAGGCCGCGGCGAGGCTCGGCGCCCACAGCGCCTGGTCGAGTGCCGGCAGGGTACGCAGCACCGCGGTCGGTGCGGTGACCGCGTGCACCAGCATGACCGGCTCGACATGCCCGAAGCGCAGGTAGTCGAGGCCGGCACGGTGCACCAGCGTGGTGAGCCCTCGCTCCGCCTCGGCCGGCGTTCGGCCCGTGGTTGGAGATCGAGGATGTCGTCACTCATGCGTCGATCGTCGGAGCTGAAGCATGGTTCAAGTCAAGCTGGTAGATCCGCTGCGTTGATCAGGCCGGTGATCCGGAGCTCCGCCGCGACCTCGGGTGGGCAGTCGACGGCCACGACGGCGGTGCCCAGCACCTCGGCACCGCGGGCGGCACAGATGTCGTAGAGAGCGTGGAGTTGTGCTCCGGTGCGCACCCAGTCGTCCACGACCAGAACCCGGTCGCCGGGGCCGAGGTGCCGGTCCCGTACGGCCAGGTCGACCCGCCGGCCCCGGTAGTCCGGTGGGCTCTGCGCCCAGGTGAGCGGCCCGGCCGGCAGTCGCCCATCGCCGGGTTTGTGGGCGGCCACGAAGCCGACCCCGAGGGCAGTGGCGGCCAATGGCCCGAGTAGCAGCCCGGTGACTGCCGGGGCGAGCACCACGGTCGGCCGGGCGGCCCGGTGCGGCGCCACCAGGGCTGGCCCCAGCTCGGCGAGGACGGTCGGGTCACGCCACCAGCCGGAGATGTCGCTGACCAGGTGACTGGTGCCCGGGCCGGGGTCGATCCACTGGAACAGGGTGGCCAGACGTTCGGTCAGCTCAGCGGGCATCCGCCCATCCTGCGGCACGCACGGTCGGCGTGTCGGCACCTGGGCCGGCCGGCCCACCCCGGATCGGATGATCGGCTACACGTACCAGTGCAAATCCGGGCATACCACAATGATCACGTTGACTTCGGAAGTGCTTCTCTCGTTACGGTCCGACCCGGTTTGTTCAGACGACGAAAGGACCGGGCCGGTGGCAGCCAAGCACTCGCGTACCCGCATCTTCTCCTCCCCGGCGGGCATCGTGGCCACCGCGGCGGTCGGCGTCGCCCTCGCCGTCGGGGGCACGGTCGGTGCCGTGCAGCTCACCTCCGGCTCTGCGCAGTCGGGGCAGGAGGCTCTCGACCTCACCCCGACCACCGCCGCGAGCAGCCTCAGCCCCAGCTCCCCGGCAGCCTCCCCGAGTGCCAGCGCCTCGCCGAGCGTGACCGCGAGCCCGTCGGCCACCCGGTCGCAGCAGGCCGCGTCCCGGGGCAAGGCCCGCACCGCGTCGCCGAAGCCGAGCCCGACCGCGAAGAAGACCACGGCATCGCCAAAGGTGCTGGAGAGCGGCTCGTGCGGCGCCTCGTTCTACTCCGACGGGCAACTCACCGCCAACGGTGAGTCGTTCAACCCGAACGCGCTGACCGCCGCGCACAAGACGCTGCCGTTCAACACCAAGGTCCGGGTGACCAACCCGGCCAACGGCAAGTCGGTCGTGGTGCGGATCAACGACCGCGGCCCGTTCATCGACGGCCGTTGCCTGGACCTCTCCCGGGCCGCGTTCGCCACCATCACCTCGGTTGACGTGGGCGCGCTCACCGTCCGTTACGAAGTCCTCGGCTGACCGGGGCGGATTACGCCGGTTCGGTCGGTCGACCGGGCCGGCCGGACAGAACCTTCTCGGACGACGGGTCAGGTTCTTTCACCGGTTCACGCGGATCAGGCAAACTGTCCCTCGTATCCACGCGACTCCTCCAGTCGGGCCGTCGCCCGCTGAGCCCCGGATCCCGCGCCGGCCTCGGCGCGGCCCTCGTCTTGCTCGCGATCGTGTCGGCACTGGAGGCGGCGGACGGCCGTTTGGCACACTACGTCGCGCTGTTGGCGGCCGTACCGTTCCTGGCCGCCGCGGTTGCGTCCTGGCCGGTCGTGCTGGGGGTGGGCGTCGCAGCGACCCTGGCCGGGGCTGGCTTCGCCGTGGTCGAGCCGGACATGTCGCTGGTCACCTCGGTCAACGTGGTCGCGGTCGCGCTCGCCACCGGGCTGGCGGTGGCGGTGGCGTCGGTTCGGCAGCGGCAGGCGGAGCAGATCGTCGAGCTGACCAAGCTCGCCTCGGTGGCCCAGCAGGCGGTGCTGCGTCCGCTCGGGCCGCAGGTCGGGACACTCTCGGTTGCAGGGCGCTACATCTCCTCCACCGCCAGGGCCGAGATCGGCGGAGACCTGTACGAGGCGATCGACACGCCCTACGGCGTACGCATGATCATCGGTGACGTTCGTGGCAAGGGCCTGGACGCCGTCCGACTGGCGAGCATCGTCCTCGGCTCCTACCGGCACGTGGCGTACGAGCGGTCCGACCTGCGCGCCGTCGTCGCCGACCTGGACCGCGCGGTGGCCCGCAACGTCGGTGACGAGGACTTCGTGACTGCGGCCCTGGTCGAGGAGCGCGGCGGCACCCTCACGATCGTCAACTGCGGGCATCCGCCACCGCTGCTGCTGCGCCGAGGTGCGGTGATCCCGCTGGAGCCGCCAGCGCCGGCGCCTCCGCTGGGGTTCATGCCGGTGGTGCGCCCCCGGGTCGAACGTCTGGAGCCGGGGGACCGGCTGCTGCTGTTCACCGACGGCCTCGGTGAGGCACGGCGGGACGGCGAATTCTTCCCCACCGCCGACCGGGCCTGGCGACTGCTCGGCCACGGCACGGTCGCCGACGGGCTGGCCTCGCTGGAGACCGCCCTGATCGAGTGGGTCCACGGACGGCTCGACGACGACATCGCCCTGGTCCTCATGGAGTACGTCGGTGCCCGTACCGGCGCGACGGCGGCCGTCCCGAGCTGGGAAGTCGGCGCCGCCGAGAGCTGACCCACGCCTTGTTGCGAGCGTGTGTGTAATCGCCGTCACTTGGGTGATCCGCTTGTCGCTGCCTACCCGTGAGTAATACAGTCGGGGTTACTGATCGGTAATACCTGTCCGGAAGCGGGGCTAGTGAGCATGACCCACTACAAGAGCAACCTCCGGGATCTCGAGTTCAATCTGTTCGAGGTCTTCGGGGCGGACCGGGCGTTCGGCCAGGAGCCGTACTCAGAACTCGACACCGACACCGCCCGCAGCTTCCTTGCGGAGGTCGACCGCCTCGCCCGCGAGGACCTGGCCGCCAGCTACACGGACAGTGACCGCAACCCCCCGGTCTTCGACCCGGCCACGCACACCGCGCCGCTGCCGGAGTCGTTCAAGAAGTCCTACCAGGCATTCATGGACTCCGAGTTCTGGCGCCTGGACCTCCCGCCGGAGCTGGGCGGCACCAACGCGCCACGCGCGCTCTGGTGGGCACTCGCCGAGCTGGTGCTCGGCTCCAACGCCCCGGTCTGGATGTACGCCTCCGGCCCGTCCTTCGCGCACGTCCTGCACGTCGAGGGCAACGAGCGGCAGAAGCAGTGGGCCAAGCTCTTCATCGACAAGCAGTGGGGCTCCACGATGGTGCTCACCGAGCCGGACGCTGGCTCGGACGTGGGCGCCGGCCGCACCCGGGCGATCCAACAGCCGGACGGTTCCTGGCACATTGAGGGCGTCAAGCGCTTCATCACCTCGGGCGAGCACGACCTCAGCGACAACATCGTGCACTACGTGCTGGCCCGCCCGGTGGGCGTCGAGGGTGCCGGCGGCCCCGGCACCAAGGGCCTGTCGCTCTTCGTGGTGCCGAAGTTCCACTTCGACGAGACCACCGGCGAGCTGGGCGAGCGCAACGGCGTCTACGCCACAAACGTCGAGCACAAGATGGGCCTGAAGGTCTCCAACACCTGCGAGGTGACCTTCGGTGAGCACGGCGTGCCCGCCAAGGGTTGGCTGCTCGGCGACAAGCACGACGGCATCCGGCAGATGTTCATGATCATCGAGTACGCCCGGATGATGGTCGGCACCAAGGCGATCGCCACCCTCTCCACCGGCTACCTCAACGCCCTCGAATACGCGAAGAACCGGGTGCAGGGCGCCGACCTGATCCAGCAGGCGGACAAGACCGCCCCGCGGGTCACCATCACCCACCACCCGGACGTGCGCCGCTCGCTGCTGCTGCAGAAGTCGTACGCCGAGGGTCTTCGTGCCCTGGTCCTCTACACCGCCACCTGGCAGGACAGGGTCGCGATCTCCGAGGCTGCCGGTGACGAGAAGGCCACCAAGCTGGCCAAGCGGGTCAACGACCTGCTGCTCCCGCTGGTCAAGGGTGTCGGTTCGGAGCGGGCGTACGAGATGCTCGGGCACGAGGCCCTGCAGACCTTCGGCGGCTCCGGTTTCCTTCAGGACTACCCGCTGGAGCAGTACGTTCGGGACGCCAAGATCGACACCCTGTACGAGGGCACCACCGCCATCCAGAGCCTCGACCTGATCTTCCGCAAGATCGTCCGGGACAACGGTAAGGCGATGCTGGCAGTTGCCGGCGAGATTCAGGAGTTCATCTCCTCCGAGGCGGGCAACGGCCAGCTCAAGGAGGAGCGGCAGGCGCTCGGCAAGGCGCTGGCCGAGATTCAGACCATCCTCGGCGTGCTGACCGGCTGGCTGGGCGAGGCGCAGGGTGGCGACACCCGCTCGCTCTACAAGGTCGGGCTGGGCAGCCGGCGGTTCCTGCTGGCGATCGGCGACCTGATCGTCGGCTGGCTGCTCCAGCGTCAGGCTGACGTGGCGCTGAAGGCGCTGGGCGGCGAAGTCTCCGCCAGCGACAGGGCCTTCTACACCGGCAAGGTGGCCGCCGCCCGGTTCTTCGCCCGCGAGGTGCTGCCCCGCATCGGCGCCGACCGGCGGATCATCGAGGGTGCCGACCTCGACATCATGGACCTCCCGGAGGAGGCCTTCTGACCGTGCCACGGCACGGCTGGCCGGTTCCGGGTCGCACCACCTGGGACCGAACCCGACGGCCGGCGGGGCACCTGCCCCGCCGGCCGTCGCCGCGTCTGAGGGTGGGCCTGCCCGGGCTTCCGGCTTCCAACCCTGCCACCCCCTTCCGCCCCCCTTTGCTCTGCTTCAACCCAGGCAACAGTCCCGGGTCAAAACTGTTGCCTGGGTTGAAGCAGAGCAAAGGGCAGCAAGGACCACCGGTCGGCCCTGCCTCGCGCCGCGCATTCGGCGAGCCGGGCCGGGTATGCCGGCGGCGTGGCGGGTAACCGTCACGTGACCTCGAAAGGGAACGCCCAGAGCCACCGCACGGGGGAGTGCAGCGCACATGGGTGTAGGAAGCGGCATTTTTCTCATCGCGATCGGCGCGATCCTGACCTTCGCACTGAGGGCCAACGTCTGGTGGATCGACGTGCGGGCGGTCGGCTGGGTGTTCATCCTGGCCGGGCTGGCCGTACTGCTCACCACGGTCTGGTTCTGGCAGGACCGGCGCAAGCGGGCACGGACCCTCATCGTCGAGGAGAACCGGCTCTCTCATCCGACGGCGATGATGCCGCCACCGCCAGACCCGCCGCCACCGACCGCACCGCCGTCCTAGCCCTTCACGGGCTCGGCGCGTACCCCTGAGCCACCCGTCGAGGGACGACGGGTGGCTCAGACGCGTGCGGTGTGCCGTGCCGTGATCGGCGCTCCCGACCGACTCAGCTCCGCCCAGTCGAGCGGGCAACGGTGCACCGCAAGTTCGGCGGTGCGCAGACCCTCTTCGGTCGCCCCCTCCGGGTCGAGGAGGGCGGAGAGCAGCGAGATGCCCGGATTGTGGGCGATCAGCAGCGCTGTGCGGGCTGCCGGGTCGACCGTGCGGACCAGCGCCAACAACTCCTCGGGGTGGGCGTCGTACGCGCCGGGCTCGTAACGCACGGTCGGGCGAGGACCGGACGGGCCACCCTCCGGCGGCGAACCGGTCATCCCCACCGCCACCTGATGCCAGGTCTGCCGGGTACGTCTGGCCGTCGAGCAGATCACCACGTCGGGTAGCAACCCGTGCTGCGCCAGCCACGCACCGGCCGCTGCCGCGTCGGCTTCCCCGCGTGCGCTCAGCGGCCGCTCGGCATCATCCGCCGAGTCGCTGCCCTGCTCGGCCTTCGCGTGCCGCAGCAACACCAGTGTCCGTGTCTCGGGGTGGGCGTCCGTCATGTCCTCAGCTTGCCCGATTGGCGATCTCTGTGCCGGGGTAAGTCGATGGATGCCGCACCCCTACCGACGGCCGCGGCGCGTCGTACGCCAGGTTAGAGCCGAGGAGCGAGACATGGGCATTGGTGGCAGCATCTTCTTGATCGCGCTGGGCGCGATCCTCGCATTCGCCGTGGAGGCTGACCTGGGCTGGCTGGACCTGTCCGTGGTCGGCTGGGTGCTGATGCTGGCCGGCGTCGCCGGTCTGCTCGCCACCCTCTACTTCTGGAACAGCCGCCGTCGCACGGTGGTCGCCGCGCCGGTCCGTGCGGAGCGCGTGGTGGCCGACCGGGTGGTGCCGGTGCAGGACGACCAGGTCGTGCGGGAGGTCCGCGAGGTGCGTCGGCCGGGCCGGCCGGTCTGATTCGCCTTCACACACTCCGGGGTCCCGCAGCGTCGCGGGGCCCCGGCTCGCATCTGCATCCGGCCTGAAGATCAGGCGAACAGCGCGAAGTAGATCGCGATGTGATGGCAGAGCGCAGCCAGCAGCGTGCAGGCGTGGAAGAACTCGTGGTGACCGAAGACAGTCGGCCACGGATTGGGCCGACGTAACGCGTAGAAGACCGCACCGACGCTGTACATCGCGCCACCGACGATCAGCAGCACCAGTGCCGCGACGCCACCTCCATGCAGGATCTGCGGCAGCATGGCCACCGCGACCCAGCCCAGCGCCAGGTAGAGCGGCGCGGACACCCAGCGCGGCGCATGCGGCCAGACCACCTTGATCGCCACGCCGGCCAGAGCGCCACCCCAGACCAGGGCCAGCATCACCGTGGCCGGCCGGGGCTTGAGCAGCATCGTGCAGAGCGGCGTGTACGTGCCGGCGATGAACACGAAGATCATCGAATGGTCCATCCGGCGCATCACCTGGTAGCCGCGCTCTGACCACACACGACGGTGGTACAGCGCGCTCGTGCCGAAGAGCCCACACACCGTCAGGCTGTAGATGAGACAGCTGACGAGGGGTGCCCACCCCGGCCGGTTGGCGGCGATCGAGCAGAGCACGATGCCGCAGACCAGGGCGACAAAGAAGGCGTACGTGTGTAGCCAGCCGCGCATCCGGGGCTTACCGATGTCGACCGGCTTCAGGCGAAGCGGGGCGGAGGTGCTCACCCCGTCAGGCTACGGCACCGTAGGTTACCTAGAAGTAGTGGCGTTGATGACACCTGGCACCATCATCGTGAACGCCAGATCGGCACGACATCGGCGAGGATGAGCGGATGCGGATCCGACCCGTCGGGGCGCACGCCCTGCTTCTCGACTGCACCGCCCCCACCGACGTTGCCGAAGCGGCGCTGGTCGAAGCGTGGCGGGCCGAGCTGTGGCGGCGTCGCGAGCAGGGCGAACTGATCGCCGTAGAGATCGTGCCGGCTGCCAGCACTGTCCTGCTCGACGGCCTGCCCGACCCGACCGCCACGGCCGAGCAGCTGACCCGATGGGCGTCTGGATTCCCGAACGCCGCCACCGTCCGTCCCATCGACGGCGAGCGCGGCGACGGCACGGAGGTGGTTGTTCCGGTCGAGTTCGACGGGCCGGACCTGCCGACGGTTGCCGAGCACTGGGGCGTGGCCGTGCCAACCGTGCTGCATCGGCTGACCAGCACCCGGTTCCGAGTCGCGTTCTGCGGCTTCGCCCCCGGGTTCCCCTACCTGACCGGGCTGCCCGCCGAGTTGGCGCTGCCCCGGCTGGCCACCCCCCGCCCCCGGGTGCCAGCCGGCTCGGTCGCACTGGCCGGCCCGTACGCCGGCATCTACCCGGGCGCATCCCCTGGCGGTTGGCTGCTGGTCGGCCGGACCGACCTGGTCCTCTTCGACGTGTACGCCGACCCGCCGTCCCAACTCGGTCCAGGCACCTCAGTCCGGATGGCGGCGGCATGACCCACCCGGCCACCATCGAGGTGCTCAGCGCCGGCGCGCTCACCACGGTGCAGGACCTGGGCCGCCCCGGCTGGGCGCACCTGGGCGTACCCCGGTCCGGTGCCCTCGACCCGTCGGCTCTGCGGCTGGCCAACCGGCTCGTCGGCAATCCGGAGCACACCGCCGGCCTGGAGATCACTCTGTCCGGCTGCACACTGCGGCTGACCAGGGCCACCACGGTGGCGGTCACCGGCGCCGAAGTGACGATCCACGCCGGCGATCGGCCCGGTGACACCGGACGCCCGCTGAGCGTGCCGGCCGGGACGGTGCTGCGGATCGGTCCCGCCCGACGGGGCGTACGGAGTTGGTTGGCGGTGGCGGGCGGCATCGACGTGTCGCCGGTGCTCGGCAGCCGGGCCACCGACACCCTGTCCGGGCTCGGCCCGTCTCCGCTGCGCGACGGCGACCAGCTACCGCTCGGCGAGCCGTTCGGCGCACCCGCGCCAGTGGACCTGGCCGTCAGCCGCGCGCCGGAGCCGGAGTTGCACCTGATGCTGCGTCCCGGCCCTCGCGACGACTGGTTCACGCCGACCGCACTCGACCGGCTGTTCGGCACCGCGTACACCGTCAGCCCGGTGAGCAACCGGGTCGGCGCGCGGCTCGCCGGCGCGACGCTGCCCCGCGCGGTCGCCGGCGAACTTCCCAGCGAGGGCATCGTGCTCGGAGCGGTGCAGGTGCCTGCGGACGGACAACCCCTGATCTTCCTCGCCGACCATCCGACCACCGGCGGATACCCCGTCATCGGGGTGGTCACCGACGTGACCCCGCTCGCGCAGGCCCGGCCAGGGACTACCGTCAGATTCCATGGACCTCAACGCTGACCTGGGCGAGGGATTCGGCATCTGGCGGCTCGGCGACGACGAGGCGCTGCTGAGCCTCGTCACCTCCGCCAACGTCGCCTGCGGTTTCCACGGCGGCGACCCGTCCACCATGCGGCGGGTCTGCGAGGGCGCCGCGCGGCGCGGGGTCGCCGTGGGCGCGCAGGTCGGCTACCGGGACCTGGCCGGCTTCGGCCGGCGGCGCATCGCGTACGACTTCGCCGAACTACGCGACGAGGTGACCTACCAGTTGGGGGCGCTGGACGCGTTCTGCCAGCTGTTCGGCACCCGGGTCCGCTATCTCAAGCCGCACGGCGCGCTCTACCACGCGGCCAGCACCGACGAATCCCAGGCGGCGGCGGTGGTCGCCGCAGTCACCGGCTACGACCCCGAGCTGCCCGTGCTCTGCCTGCCCGGCTCGACCCTCGCTCAACTCGCCGTCGGCGCGGGCCTGCCGGTCGTCGCCGAGGCCTTCGCCGACCGCGCCTACCTGCCCAACGGGGCGCTGATGCCGCGCGGCACCGCCGGTGCGGTGATCACCGACCCGGAGCAGGTGGCCGAACGGGCGACGCGGATGGCCACCGAGCGGACAGTGGTGGCGGTGGACGGCACCGTCATCCCCTGCTCGGTCGACTCGATCTGCGTGCACGGCGACACCCCTGGTGCGGTCTCCGCCGCCGAACTGGTCCGCGCAACCCTGATCGACGCCAACATCCCCCTGGCCCCGTTCGCGTGACCCCAGGGGCCTCATGAGGCCCCTGGGGGACAGTCAGGCGTCCAAGCCGCGGAGTACCAGCGGGAGACGGGTCACCGCGCCGTCGACCACCCGGACCGGTACGCCCCAGTCCTGCCGGGTCAGGTGGCACGCCGCGTGCTCGACGTCCGCGTCGCAGGTCGCCGCCTGGGCGGTCACCTGGAGCACCCCGGCGGTGACGTCGCCGCTGAGCACCAGCCGACGGGACAGTTCGGTGCCCGTGCCAGCACCCTCCACCAGCAGTTCCGGCGGAGAGGCGGAAACCACCAACCGGGTCGACGGCCCGTACGTCTCGTCGAGCTTCTGCCCCGGCGCGGGGGTGAAGACGATGTCCAGGGTGACCTCACCGGCCGCGACGTCGGTCGGCTTGCGCTCGGTGCGGTGCCGGGGGCCGTCCACCGTGCTGGCACCCGCCGCCGACAGGGCACCCGGGGCGAGCCGGGTCAACCGGTGGGCGGCGGACTCCACCACCAGCACCTCACCGGCCGGCGTGAGCACCAGGTCGCTCGGCTCAGCCAACCCGTCGGCGACGGTAGAGACCTGGTTGCTGGCCGGGTCGAAGCGACGCACCGCGCCGTTGTACGTGTCCGCGATCAGCACCGAGCCGTCCGGAAGCGCACACACGCCCAACGGGTGCTGCAGCAGTGCCGACTCCGCCGGACCGTCCACGTGCCCGAAGTCGAACAAGCCCTGCCCGACGGCGGTGCCCAGCACACCGTTCTCGACGAACCGGACGGCGCTGGTCTCGCTGTCGGCGATCCAGAGCCGGGTGCCGTCGGCGGAGACGGAAAGCCCCGACGGCTGCGCCATCCACGCCTCGGCCAGCGGGCCGTCGCGCAGCGCCTCGACCGTGGTGCCGGCGTACATTCCGGCGGTCCGCTTGATCGGGTCAAACCACCAGAGCTGGTGGATGCCGGCCATCGCAATGATCAGCTTGTCGTCGTACCAGGCCAGGTCCCACGGCGATGAGAGATCCACGGCGAGCGCGTCGTGCGCGTGGTCGTCGACCTCGGCGCGCCACTGCCGACCGCTGCCGGCCACGGTGACCACCTCGCCGGAATCCAGCCGTACGCCGCGCAGCAGGTGGTTGACCGTGTCTGCCACCACCAGGTCGTAGCCGGCGACCTCGGCGACATTTGTGGGCAGCAGGCATACCCCCTGCGGCTCGGAGAACGTCGCCGCACCACCCGGCCCATCGGCTCGGCCCCGCTCGCCCGAGCCGATGCGGCGCACCGGCGTCTCGCCGTCCGCTGCCACCTCGACCAGGGAGTGTCGAGCCGAGTCCGAGACCAACAGGTTGCCGTTCGGCAGCAGCACCGCCTTGCCCGGGAAGCGCAGCGCGGTCTCCGGCGCCGGCGGCGGAACGTACGGGCCGTCACCCCGGTGCAGGGTGCCCTTGGCCTCGTGGGTGGCGATCAACTCGTCGATCAGTCGGGCCAGACCCTCGGCATGGCCCTCGCCGGCCATGGTGGCCACCACGTAACCCTCGGGGTCGATCACCGACAGGGTCGGCCAGGCCCGGGCCGCGTACTGCTGCCACATGTCCATTTCGGGATCGTCGAGTACGGGATGGTGCACCCCGTACCGCTCGACGGCGGCAGCGAGCGCGTCGGCGTCCTTCTCGTGCTCGAACTTCGGCGAGTGCACGCCGATCACGACGAGCACGTCGCCGTACTTCTCCTCCAGCGGGCGCAACTCATCGAGCACGTGGAGGCAGTTGATGCAGCAGAATGTCCAGAAATCTGCCACCACGATCTTGCCACGAAGGTCGGCGAGCTTGAGGTCGCGTCCGCCGGTGTTGAGCCACTGCCGGCCGTGTAGCTCGGGCGCACGTACACGCGCTGTCGTTCCCATGCCTGTCAGCCTGCCACGCCCCGAGGCTCAGCCGCCGTGACCCGGACGACAGACGAACAGGGAGAGTTCCAGCCCCGTTCTAGCCCGCGCCACCTTCGTGCCCGAGGAAGCGGCCGACATGACTCGCCATAACCCATCGGCAAGCCTGTTCACCTTGCTCGGGATCGTCGTGGCGATCGTTGACAGCTCAGCAGGGCGGTGCTCGGCGTGTCGAGTTGCTCAGCTGCCAACGATCAAGGGGCGAGTCACGACGCCGGACCGACATCTGGACTCGCCTCTGCTCGACCGAGGACTCGGACACAGGCCCTAGCTGGCTAACGTCCCAATTTCGCCGATCTCGGTCCCAAGGGTGGGACAGGCCCAGACCGCTCGGTCGGCGCGCACCACCGCTGCCAGGGGATGGCTCTCGGGATGGTGGGGGCAGGGCGGCCAGTTGGTTGCACGGCCCAGCGACCAAAGTGCCTCCACCGCCCAGTCCTGAACCTGGTCGGCGAGCGCGACGACCTGTGTCACAGCGGGTAGTCCGAGGTCGATCGAGATTCCCTGGCCGGAACCGTCGGAAGCGTAGAGGAAGGCGCTGGCGGTCTGTGGGTCCTCTCGCCACGGTTCATCGCGAAGATCGGGCGGCACCCCGCCAGGCTGCCCAAGATCGGCCAGGATCGGCTCCAGCGCCGCCGCCAACTCACGTTCCACAACTGGATTGTGCCCGAGATGCTGATGCCCGAGTGGTACGACGGCGGCGGGGCCACGGTTGTCCGTGACCCCGCCTCCGGTGGAGCTACTTCGTGGCCTTCTTGAGGCAGAGCACCCGGTTGGTGCCGTCACCCGTCAGCACCACGTGGGGCTGCGTCGGGTCGGTGCACTTCTCCTTCGCGTCCACCTTCGAGACGATCGTGAAAGCGTCCGCCTCGCCGCAGTCAGCCGCAGAGGCGCCACCCTCGCCGGACTGCTTGACGCAGGTGCCGACCGCCGGGTCGAAGGCCGGCGAGTCGTCCCCGCCGAACTTGCCGAGCAGCATCAGCAGGCCGAGCGGCACCGCCAGGATGAGCACTGCGGCGATCAGCACCGCGGCCAGCACCCGGCCGTTGCGTACCTTCGGCGTCGGTGGCTCCGCCTTCGGCTCGTCGGCGTCCGGCTTGAACGCGTCGAACCGGCCCTGGTCCGATTGCCCGGCCTCCTGGCCCCAAGACGGCGCGGGCTGCTGCGGTGGCGGGAAGGCCGGCGGGAAGCCGCCGCCCGGCACCGACTCGGTTGCCGGCCCGCCGAAGCCGGACCCGGCGGCACCCGGCCCGCCGAAGCCGGACCCGACGGCACCCGGCCCGCCGAAGCTCGGGCCACCGAAGGTCGACGTCCCGTTTCCCGTGGCGGCACCGGCGGCAGGCGACCCGGGGCCGCCGAACTGGTCGACCGGCCGCTCGGCGCCGGAGTGCGGCCGAGTGCCGTTCAACGGCCGGTTGTTGGCCGGCGCGTCGACGAAGGACGGCACGCCAGGCGGGAACGCCGGAGGTGCCGACGGGGGCTCATTGAACGCGTTCGGCGCGAGCTGTCGGTCGTCGAAGCGGGGCTCGGCGGCGGGTTCGCCACCCCAGCCGGGGCCAACCTGCCGCTGCGGCTCGTTCTGCCAGTCGGGTACGACCTGGCGTGGCGCGTCGTCCTGCCATTCCGGTGCACCTTGGCGTGGCGCGTCGTTCTGCCACTCTGGTGCACCTTGGCGTGGCGCGTCGTTCTGCCACTCCGGTGCACCTTGGCGCTCGGCACCCGGGTCGACCTGGAATGCCTCCGGCTCCGGCTCATTCTCCGGCTCAGGTCGAGCCGGACGGCCGTACACCCGGGGTTGTGGTGTGGCCGTGCCAGTCGGTCGGATGGCCTGGTCGGTCGGGGGCATCACCCGGCTGGCCAACGGCACCGAAGCGCTCGCCGTGGCCCGGGCCGCCGCGCCGGCTGCCGACTCGGCGTCCGACACCGGCACGACCGCGCGGCCCGCTCCGGACTCCGGAGAGGTACGCGGGGCAGGCACCAACGCGCCACTCGCGGGCGCATCCTCGGCGCGGCCCCAGCCGGCCGGGTCCGCCTCGTACTGCGCGGCGGTGTCCGGGGTCTCCCGCTCGGCGTAGGCGGGCTGCTCCGGGATCGGGGCGAACTTGGCCTGGGGGGCGTAGTCGGCCGGCGGGGCTGCGGCCAGGCTGGCGCCCGGCACGCGCTGCTCCTGCGGAGGCAGCGGCACCGCGTTCGCCGGCGAGATGCCCGGCGCGGGCCCGGGTTGGTAGGCCGGCGCCTCGTCGCCCCGGTCTGCCTCCCAACCACCGCGGGACTGGGCGGAAGCTTCCGCTTCGGCACGACCCCACACCTCACCGGGTGCCCACGGCTCGACCTCCGGCACGCCGGTGTTGCCCTGCGCGGCGTTGTCCGGGCTGGCGGGCCAACCGGGCGCGCCGTCGTTGCCGGGCACGCTGACACTGGCGCGGGCGGGGGGGCCGCTCTGCTCCGCCGGGGTCCACCCCACCGGGTCCGGACGCTCGGTGGGCTGGTCCTGCGGCGCGAGCACCCAGTCGGGCTGCTGCGGACGGCTATCGGCATCGCCCCAGGCGGCCGGCTGCGCGGCTTGGTCCTGTCGCGCGTCACCGTCGCCCCACCCTGCGGGCTGCGCCTGCTGCTGTGCGGCCCACCCACCGGAGCGGGCCGGGTCGTCCTGCGCGGGCCAGTTCGTCGTCGGTGCCGGCACCTGGGCCGCGCCACGGGCGGCGTTGGGCTGGGCGGCCTGCCCCCACCCGGGTGCGGGCTGCTCGGCCGGTTCGGCTGGCTGGCCCCAGGTCGGCGGCGACTGCTCCGCCGGGGCCCACACGGGCTGGTCGTCGCGCGCGGCGGCGCTGGCGGGCCAGCCACCGTTGCCGGACGCGTCGTCCTGCTGAGCGCCGCCGGACCAGTTGGCAGCCTGCTGCGGCTCGGGCTGCTGCGACTCGGCCCCGCGCCAGTCTCCGGCGGACGGGTTGGCCTGCGCCGGGCCACCCCAGCCGCCAGAGCGGGCCGGGTCTTCCTGGGCGGGCCAGGCGGCGGTGGCCGGAGCCACCTGCGCGGCGCCCCGTGCGCTCGGCTGGGCCTGCACCCAGTCGGGCTGCTCAGCGCCGCTCGGGTTCCAGGTGGGTGCGGGTGCACTCGGCTCGGCAGGCGTCCAGCCCTGCTGCTGTGCGGCCCAAGCCGGCTGCGCCGGAGCTGGTGCGCCATCGTTGCCGGGCCATGTGCCGGGCTGCTGCTGCGGCGGCTCGCTTGCGCCACCGCCGGCGGCCCAGGCGGGTTGTGCCGGGTCGTTGGGCTGCGGGGCAGCGGCGGCACCCCAGGCGGGGGCCGCCGGCTGCTCGGACTGGGTAGCCCACGCAGGCGTCGACGGGTTGGGTCGCGCCGGTGGTGGGGGCGCCCAGCCCAGGTCGGGGCCGGCGGTGTTGTCCGGCTGCGCCGGGCGGTCGCCGTACGGCGCCGGTCCGCCGGCGCCCGGTGACACCTCGTCCGGCTCTTGGCCGGTGCGGTGCGGGCCCTCGGACGTCATGGGTGCGCCTCCTCCATCACATGTCGGCTCGCCGGTGCCGATCGGTCTCCTCGGCGTGGCTGCCGGCGTCACCGGCGTACCGCTGTGCCGGCTCCCCGCACGGTATCGGGTGGTGGCACGGCACGTCCAAGGAGCACTGGTCGTCACTCCCCGTGGCCGGTCGGTGTCGAGCTGCTTTAGTCGGCTCGGCCTCTGCCGGGTCGGCGGGCGGTGACCGAAGCCCACCGTACCGGGCGCTGCGGCAGGGCGGAATCCCGGTGGCGGGTGGCTGGGAAACGCCGATGGCCCACCCGGTGGGCCGGGCGGGCCATCGATCTGGAGGAGATGAAGAAAGTTGTGGAGCGTCAGCCCATGTGACGCTGGGCGATGACGAGGAGTTCCTCGCGAACTGCCGGCGAGTTCGCCGAGCGCAGCGCGTGCTCGATGGCACGGGCGCGGCGGGTGGCGTCGCGGTGGTTGCGGATTCGCTCGATCATGCTCATTGGTGGGTCCCCCTAGCTATTCGGTTGTCAGCCCCTGATGCGTCTATTCAACCGCAGAACCCCGCCAACTTCCATCGATTATTAGGTGAGCTGGGACACCTGCCTAACAATCAAAGGTCAAGAGGTCATCTGGCCGACGCTTCCGTCGCCTGAACGACACGGCCGGTGTGCCGGGCGTTAACCCGTGGCACACCGGCCGTGGCTGGCGTCTCGAAGATCAGGTCCAGGCGAGCAGCGCCGCCTCCGGATCCGTGAGGAAGTCACCAATGTCGCGCAGGAACTTCGAGCCCAGTTCGCCATCGATGATCCGATGGTCGAAGCTCAGCCCCAGCGTGGTGACCTGACGCACCCTGACCTTGCCCTTGTGCACCCAGGGCATCTCCCGCACCGCGCCGAAGGCCAGGATCGCGGACTCACCCGGCGGCAGGATCGGCGTGCCCGTGTCCACCCCGAACACGCCGACGTTGGTGATGGTCAAGGTGCCACCCGACATGGCCGCCGGCGAGGTACGGCCGGACTTCGCCGTCTGCACCAGGTCGGTCAGCGAGTCCGCCAACTCCCGCAGCGAGAGTCGGCCGGCGTCCTTGACGTTCGGCACGATCAGGCCACGCTCGGTGGCCGCCGCGATGCCGAGGTTCACGTAATCCTTCACCACGATCTCGTCGCCGGCCCAGGTCGAGTTGACCATCGGGTGACGCTTCACCGCCAGCAACACCGCCTTCGCCACCAGCAGCAGCGGCGAGACCCGTACGTCGCGCCACTCCCGCCGGCCGCGCAGCCGGTCCAGTGCCTTCATCGCCCGGGTCACGTCGACGGTCAGGAACTCCGTCACATGCGGGGCGGTGAACGCCGAGCGGGACATGTTCTCGGCGGTGAGCTTGCGGACCCCCTTGACCGGGATTCGCTGCTCCCGGTCCGCACCGAAGCTGGGGGCGGCCGTCGCCACGATCGGCTCGGCCACGGCCACGGCACCGCTCGCTGCCTGCTGCACGTCTTCCCGGGTGATCGAGCCCAGGGGCCCGGACCCGGTCAACGTGCCGAGGTCGACCGCGAGGTCCTTGGCGAGCTTGCGCACCGGTGGCTTGGCCAGCACCGGGCCGCCGCTCGCCCCATCGCGTCGATCATGCAGTTGTGGTGCCGGAATCGTGGAGGTTGCGGCTGGTTTGTCACCCACCACAACTCCATGATCGACCGCCGGGGTGGGGGCAGGGGGTTGGGTGGGGACGGTGCCTTTTCGGGGGCGACGCTTCGCGGCGGTCGTCCGCGGGCCGTAGCCGACCAGCACCGCCGTCCGACCACCCGGGGCCGGGCCGCCGATCAGTCCCGGCTCCACCATGCCCTCGGCCGGTGCCACCTCCACCGCCGCCAGCGACGCCGCCGACGGGGTGGGCAGGTTGCCGCTGGCCGTGGCCGTGGTCGACAGCGCCTCCAGAGGGCCGGCACCCGGGTCCGTGTCGATCGCGATGATCGGCGTACCGACCTCGACCGTGGTGCCCTCCGGGTGGAAGATCGCCTGCACCTGCCCGGCCCACTTCGCCGGGATCTCCACCGCCGCCTTGGCCGTCTCGACCTCGACGATCGGCTGGTTCAGCTCGATCGTGTCGCCGACCTTCACCAGCCAGGCCAGGATCTCGCCCTCGGTCAGCCCCTCGCCCAGGTCGGGCAGGTTGAATTCCTTGATCCGGGACATGTCGGTCACCAGCCGAAGGTGCGGTCGACAGCGTCGAGCACCCGGTCGAGGTCGGGCAGGTATTCCTCTTCCACCCGGGAGGCCGGGTAGGGGGTATCGAAGCCGGTCACCCGCAGCACGGGCGATTCGAGGGAATAGAAGCACTCCTCGGTGATCCGGGCGGCAAGCTCGGCGCCGAGGCCGATGTTTGACGGCGCCTCGTGCACCACCACCGCGCGGCCGGTGCGCTTCACCGACTCGTACGCCGCCGCCAGGTCCAGCGGGGAGAGCGAGCGCAGGTCGATGACCTCCAGCTCCCGGCCGTCCTCGGCGGCGGCGGTCGCCGCCTCCAGGCAGGTCCGCACCATCGGGCCGTAGGCCAGCACGGTGACGTCCGTGCCGGGCCGCACCACGCGAGCCGAGTGCAGGGGGTACGCCTCGGACAGCGGCGCGTCCAGGTCGACCTGCCCCTTCTCCCAGTAGCGCCGCTTGGGCTCCAGGAAGACGATCGGGTCGTCCGAGGCGATGGCCTGCTGGATCATCACGTACGCGTCCTGCGGGTTGGCGCAGGTCACCACCTTCAGGCCGGCCGTGTGGGCGAAGTACGCCTCGGGCGACTCGGAGTGGTGCTCGACCGCGCCGATGCCGCCGCCGTACGGGATCCGGATCACCATGGGGATGCTGAGCTTGCCGCCGGAGCGGTAGTGCATCTTCGCCACCTGCGACACGATCTGGTCGTACGCGGGGTAGACGAAGCCGTCGAACTGGATTTCGCAGATCGGCCGGTAGCCGCGGATGGCGAGACCGACCGCGGTGCCGATGATGCCGGACTCGGCCAGCGGGGTGTCGATCACCCGCTGGTCGCCGAAGTCCTTCTGGAGCCCGTCGGTGATCCGGAAGACGCCGCCGAGCTTGCCGACGTCCTCGCCCATGATGATGACCTTGGGGTCGTTCTCCAGGGCGCGGCGCAGGCCGGTGTTGAGGGCCTTACCGAGGGTGAGCGTCTCCGTGGCCATCAGTGGGCGCTCCCTTCGAAGGACTCCATGTAGCGGCTGAACTTCGCACGCTGCTCGTCGAGCAGCGGAGACCCGTTCGGGTAGACGTGATCGAACATCGTCACCGGCTCGGGGTTGGGCATGTCGAGCACCCGCTCGCGCAGGTGCACCGACTCGCGGCGGGCCTGCTCCTCGACCTCGGCGAAGAAGGTCGCGTCGGCGATCTGCTGCTTCTCCAGGAAGGCCTTGACCCGGGTGATCGGGTCCTTGGCCTGCCACGCCTCGACCTCGCTGGCGATTCGGTAGCGGGTCGGGTCGTCGGAGGTGGTGTGCGCGCCCATCCGATAGGTGTACGCCTCGATCAGGCTCGGGCCCTGCCCGTGGCGGGCGTTGTCCAGCGCCGTGCGGGTGACCGCGTACGAGGCCAGCACGTCGTTGCCGTCCACCCGTACGCCGGGGAAGCCGAAGCCGGCGGCCCGCTGGTAGAGCGGGACGCGGGTCTGCCGCTCAAGCGGCTCGGAGATCGCGTACTGGTTGTTCTGGCAGAAGAAGACCAGCGGGGCGTTGAACACGCTCGCCCAGACGAACGCCTCGTTCACGTCGCCCTGGCTGGTGGCCCCGTCGCCGAAGTAGGCGATCGCCGCTTCGCCGTCGTCGGTACCGGTCTTGCCGTCCATGGTGATCCCCATGGCGTAGCCGGTCGCGTGGAGGGTCTGTGCGCCGATGACGATGGTGTACATGTTGAACTTGAACTCGTTCGGGTCCCAGCCGCCCTGGTCGACACCACGGAACAGGCCGAGCGGCATGATCGGGTCGATGCCCCGGCAGTAGAGGACGCCGTGCTCCCGGTAGGTCGGGAAGGCCATGTCCTGCGCCCGCAGCGCCCGCCCCGACCCGACCTGCGCGGCCTCCTGGCCGAGCAGGCTGGCCCAGAGGCCCAGCTCGCCCTGGCGCTGGAGAGCGGTCGCCTCGGCGTCCAGCCTGCGGACCAGCACCAAGTCGCGGTAGAGGCCGCGGTACTCCTCGTCGGTGAAATCGACGCGGTATTCGGTGCCGTCCGGGCTGGTGTGGCTCTCGATCCGCTCACCTTCGGGGGTGAGTAGCTGCACCAGGTCAGGGTCGCCGGTCGCGCCCTTCTTGGAGCGGGGTGTCGCCCGCCTGCTGCGGGTGGTGCCCCCGGGGTCGCCCTTTGCCATCGGTCTCTCCCTGTCGTGTCTGCGTCGGCACCGGGGGGTCACCCGGCCACGCAACTCGTGCGCCTGTCCGGCTGCTGCCGGACCGGTTCCTGGCGGCCGCGCCTAGCCCCGGTGGGGGTTGCCGCACGGCGTGACCCGGGTTCTGGCCGAAACCGGATCGGGGAGCGCCGGCGCACAACCGCGCCTGCCGCGAGGGTGCACGGAGGTCACGGCTGCGTTGCCGTCGTGCTCCATATTCGCAGAGCAGGTGAGCGCGCCCACAGTACGCCTGCCCCGCATTCCGACCGCTCACCCTTTGACGCTGTTTGTCGCCATCATGCCGGCCTGCGTTGCCAGGGCGTTCCGGTGACGATTCGTCACCGTTCGGTCAGCTCCGCGTGTCGACACGCGGTGGAGGTTGGCTGACGCAGGGTGACTGGGCCAGGCTGATTCCCGCAGGATCGCGCCTATCGGGTCATATGCCGGCTTTCTGCCCAGCGGCGTCCATCCATGTCCTCCGGCGGCCGACGACAAGGGGTGAGTGGTGTACGAGCCAGGCGACGGTCCCGGCACACCAGCGCTCGGCCGGCACCGGTCGGCCGGTGGCTACCGCCGGGTGGTCGGTGTCCACCGTGCCCCCGGCGCAGGCGGTCCCACCAAGGGTTACCTGCTCACCGTCGCACTGCTGGCCGGCACCGCGTCGATGCCCATTCTCGCCGCGATCAGCGCGGGTTCGGCCACCCCGGGCAGCACCGCGCTGCCGGACAGCAGCACCCCGTTCATCCCGACCCCGTCGGTCGGGCCGGTCGTGATCCCGCTGCCGGTGACCAGCCAGCCGGCGCTCCCGCCACCGGGCACACCCAGTGTCGGCCCGGCCAGCGGGTGGTTGCCCGCTGCTCCCCGGCGTACCTCGGGAGGGCCGCCGTTGGAGCCCACGGGGACCGACCGGGAGCCCGTCTGGCCTGCGACCTACCCGCCGCTGGCACCGAAGCCCACCCGGGGCACCACACCCGCCTTCCCCCCGCCCGACCCACCACCGCCGACCGACCCGGCGGATCCTCAGCCGACGGATCCTGGCACGGCGGAACCCGAGCCGAGCCCGACCCAGACGGTGGATCCGACGCCCACAGCGGATCCGACGCCCACGCTGGACCCGACGCCCACGGCGGACCCGACACCCTCGCCGACGGGCGCCCCGACTGTGACCGCTGTGCCGAGCAGTGCCCCGTCCGTGCCGGTCGTCACACCCGCACCGCCCGCCACCCCGGCTGCACCGACCAGACGGCCCAGCCCAGCAGTCCCGTCGCCCCCGGCCGACCCTTCAACGCCCACGGTGAGCGGGTCCCCACTGGACGGACCAACGCACCCCACGGTGACCCCGACGGTACGGTGACGATCAGGCACGGCTCATCCGGTGCCGGCGGTGTTTCGGCGGTAGGCGCATACCGGAGGGGGTGGCGTGGGCGGCGGTGCGGAACTCCGCCCGGTCACCACCCGGCCCGGCCCAGGGCTGCGGATCGCCCGGCTGGTGACCGAGGTGACCGCTCCGGCCGTGCTCGTGTCACTGCTGATCCTCACCGTGAGCTGGCACAGCGCACGCCGTCCGGGTGAGGGCCTTGTCTGGGGTCTGCTCGCCACGCTCGTCGTCACCGGCATTCCGTTCGCCTACATCGTCGGCGGGGTACGCCGTGGCCGTCTCACCGATCACCACGTCGGCCGCCGGGAACAGCGCCGGGCGCCGCTGCTGGTCGGCCTCGCTGCGGTCGCGGGAGGGCTCGCCGTGCTCGCCGTGCTCGGCGGGCCCCGCCCGCTGCTGGCGCTGGCAGTGGCCGGGATGGTCGGCTCGTAGTCGCCGTGTCGGTGAGCCACTGGTGGAAAATGTCGATCCACTCGGCAGTGGCCGCCGGCGCGCTGGTCATCCTGATGCTGACCTTCGGGCCCCGGCTGGTCGTCGCAGCGCCGCTGCTGGCGTTGGTCGGTTGGTCCAGGGTGCGACTGCGGGACCACACGGTGCCGCAGGTGCTCGCCGGTGGTGTGCTCGGCGCGCTGATCGCCGCAACGGTCTTCGGCGCGCTGCGCTGACCGAGGCCAGCTCTCTATCGAGGCCCGCTGCGTTTGGGCGGGCCCGGGGTGGGCGGCGCGGTGCCGCCCGCCCCGGACATCGTCAGGCCCCGTCGTCGGCGAGGCGGTGCCGGTTCGCCTCGATCCAGGCGTCCAGGGCGGCCGGGTCGTCCGGGTCCACCCCGTCGGCCATCAGCTGCGCCACCGCGGCGGTCGCCGGGCTACGCCGCTCACCCGTGGAGTAGAGGCGGGCGAACTCCGGCACCATCTCCTCGATCGCCTCGTCGGTGCGCGTCGCCGCCGCCTCGGGCAACCCGCGCTGGCGGGACGCGTACCGTGCCCAGGCGCGCAGCACCCGGGGCAGCATCGCCGCGTCGTCCATGTCCAGCACGGCGCGGCGGTGCACCCAGTCGAGCAGGAAGAGCCCGGACACGGCTGGGCTCCAGCGCATCGGGTCGCCGTCCGGGAAGCTCGCCGAGTGGTCCAGCACCAGGCTCAGACAGAAGTGCAGTGAGGCCAGTTCCGGGCCGTCGACGGTGTCCAGCCCGAAACGGGCGGCCTCCGGTGCGGCTAGGAACCGCCGGACCAGGTCGGTGCGCTCGGCAGCGGAGAGCGGCTCGACCTCGGCCGGGCCGGTCGGGCCGGCCGCGGTGGGCAGCATCGCCAGCCGGGCACCGACCAGCGCCCGGTCGGTCGAGAGGGAACCCTCGTCGGGTAGCTCGCTCAGGTCGTCGGTCACCGCGAGGTGGCGGGCCACCTCGCCACGGAGCCGGGCCGGGTTTTCGGCACGGAACCAGGTCAACTCGTCGTCGGCGCACATCTGTCGGACCTGGTCCAGGATCCTCTCCGCCGGCCCGCCGACGAAGATGTCCTTGGTGATCCCGATGTTGTGGTCCACGAGGGCCACCAATGCGTGCTCGGCACCGCCGGAGGCGTCGTCGTAGGCGAAGGTAGCGAGGTAGGAGGTCTGGTCGCCGTACACGTCGCCGTACGCCCAGGTGCCGGTGAGGTGCACCCGGCCGAGCTGCCCGGACCAGGCGGGCGCCTGGCTGCCCGGACGCACGCGCTCGGTGCCGTCGGCGTCCGGGACGAGCGCGGCGAAGACCTGCCGGATGGTGGTCGCCGCCGCGATCCGGCGGCGGGCGGTGGCGGCGAGGAACCCGGTGACGAACTCCCGTACGGCGGTGTCGCGGTCGGTCTCCGCGATCGCATAGACACTGCCCAGTAGGGCGCTGCCGAGCATCTCGGCGTCGAGGGCGGACTCCAGCTTGGTCACGTCGCGTGCGGCGTGCAGCACCGCGTCGTAGGGGGTCTCAGGCGTGGCCATGCTTCGACCCTACGCCGCCCAGGGCGTACGGAGAGCGGTAGCGAGTCGCGGGGGCGTCAGCGGCGGCCGGCGTCCCGCAGCGCGTCGCGCGCCTGCGCGTACGAGCCGAGCACGATCCGCACCGGTGTCAGGACGTACTCCTCGCCCACCCGGGCGACCTTCGCCGTCAGCCGCTCCTCGGCGCGGGCCCGGGCGCGCCGAGCAGCCCAGCGCACCACCGGCCGGGTCAGCGCCGCCACCAGCAGCCCGGCCAACAGGCCACCGAGCAGCAGCAGGGTGGGCAGCGGCACCTGACCGACCATCGGGTTGTCCAGCGCAGGCAGGCCGAGCGCCCGCAGCGCGTAGCCGAGCACCAGCCAGCCCAGCCCGACCACGGCAGCGAGGGTGACCAACCACTGCACACCGCCGACGACCCGCCACCACAGCGGTCGACGGCCCAGGCCGAGGTCGGTGCCGGCGATCGTGCGGTCCAGTGCGTCCGGCAGGTCGCCGAGGCGGGACCGGGCGGCGGAGGTCACCGCGCCAGGCCAGGCGGCGGGTAGGTCGGTGGCGGCCCGATCGGCCACCGCGCGGATCGCGAGACCAAGCGCCGAGCGTTGGGCGGCCGTCGGGTCCGGGACCGAGGTGGCCGCGACCAGACTCTCCGCCGGGTCGGCCCGGTCTTCGGACGGGCCGGGCAGGTGCAGCCGACGCAGCGGGTCGGGTCGCAACCGTCGCCAGCCCCGGACCACGGGCCAGCCGGTGGCCGCACCGGCGCGGTGCCGGTATGCCTGCTCCACCGCCTCGGTGACCGCAGGCACGCCGGCTGCCCCGGCCAACGCCCGGTTCAGCCCGTCGACCGCTGAGTCGTCCGGCCCACCCGCCGGCCGGGCCGAACCGACCAGCTCGTCCAACCCGGCGACGACCGAGTCGACGTCACCGGCGAGTCGCCGCAGCGCGGCCTGCCGCTCGGCGACCGTACGCTCCAGCGCGCCGCGCAGCCCGACCATTCCGGCCGGGTCGATGGCGGTGGTGGACAGCAGCGGCACACCGGTCAGCCCGTCGGTGTCGAGCAGGCGGCGCAGGTCGTCCAGGACCCGGGGCAACTCGGCCGGGGACAGCCGATCGGCCTGGTTGAGCACGACCAGGGTGACGTCGCGGTGCCTGTGGAACTCGCGCAGGTAGCTGTCGTGAATGACCCGATCGGCGTACTTCTGCGGGTCGACCACCCAGATCACCTGGTCGACCAGGCCGAGGAGCCGGTCCACCTCGAGCCGGTGCGACCGCTGCACCGAGTCGAAGTCGGGCAGGTCGAGCAGGATCAGCCCGTGCAGCGCCGTCTCGTCGTCCGCGTCCAGGGCGCTCTCCCGGACGAAGCGGTGTCGTGGCAGTACGCCGATCCAGTCGAGGAGACGGCTGGCGCCCTCCAGCGGGCCCCACACGCAGGCGTGGGTGACGCCGGTGGTTGGCCGGCGGACCCCGACCGGCGAGAGTTCCAGTTGGGCCAACGCGTTGAAGAGGCTGGACTTGCCGCTGCCGGTGGCCCCGGCCAGTGCGACCACGGTGTGGTCCCGGGACAGCGCGAGCCGGGTGCCGGCCCGCTCGACCAGGGTGTGTGCGGGCACCAGGTCGGAGTCGGGCAGCAGGCCGTCCACTGCGGTCAGGAAGCGGCGTACCGCATCCAGTCGGTCGATCAACGCGTCGGCGTCGATCCGCTGGTCGCCGCGGAACGCCTCGCGTACCCGGCCGGTGATGTTGGTCACCGGGTCTCCTCCTCGTCGCCCGACGGCTGGGTGTCCCCGCCGGCGGACAGGCCGCTGCGGTGCCGGGCCAGCTCGACCCGGCCGGCGGCCCGGCGCAGCCTGTCGCTGGCATCCGCGGCGGGGCGGGCGTCGGCGGTGCGGCTGAGGAAGCGGTCGGCCTCCGCGTCCAGCAGCGTCCGCACCCGGGCCAGCAGGTCGGCGCGGGCCTTGGCGGCAAGGGTACGCACCGCCTGGTCGCCGAAGATCGCCTGGAGTACGGCCTGCGCGGCGACTGTGGTGCCGGCCCCGGCGGCCACCTCCAGCCCGGTCGGGATGAACGCGGTCGAGGCGAACACGGCGATCATCACGGCCAACCCGGTGGCGTTGACCGCGTACGCGGCGGTGCGGGCCACGAACCGCTTGTCGCCGCCCTCGACCCGGACCAGCTCCAGCACCCCGCGCTGCCAGTCCCGGACCATTCGTTCGGCGCGTTCCGGCAGGTCGTCGCTCGGGTGGGCGAGCGCCGGATCGAGCAGCCCGGCGCCCGCCGGGTGTGCCTTCCACCCGGTGTACGCGGATTCGGCGGCCTCGGAGGCCACCCCGCGCAGCAGTGTGACCAGTTGCGACTCGATGGCGTTGCGCAGCTCGACGGCGGGTGCCGGCCGGCCGGTGACAGCGGCTACGACGCGGTCCCGGAAGCGGCCGATCCGTGCTTCCAGGGTGCGGAAGAGCTCCCCGGTGCCGACGAACTCCTGCCAGCGGGCGAGCACCTCCCCCCGGAGCAGCCGGCCGTCCTGAAGCCCCTGCTCGACGGTGCGCTCGGCACCCCGGTACGCGGCCCGGACCCGTTCGTCCAGCCCGTCGGCGGCGGCGACCTGTTCGTCGGCGGCGTCGGCCAGCTCCTCGACGGCGGGGTGGAGCGCGGCCAGCGCGCCGTCGAGCGTCTGGCGGACCACCGCGGCTCGAGCGTCCGCGTCGCCGGCCAGTCGGGCGAACCAGTCGGCCAGCGAGGCGGTCACGCCCTCGGGCAGCAGCCCCTGACCGTCGACCCAGGTCTCCGGCAACACGAACAGCGGCGCCCGGTCGAGGCCCTGTTCGGCGAGCATCTCGGTCAGGTGCGCGGCGATCTCGTCGGTGGCTTCCGCGGGCACCCGGTCCAGCACCATGGCGATCACCGCGCCTCGCGCCCGGGCGCTGCGCAGCAGCTCCCAGGGCACCGCGTCGGCGTACCGGGAGGCGGTGGTGACGAAGAGCCAGAGATCGGCGGCGGCCAGCAGTTGGGTGGCGAGGGCCCGGTTGGCGTCGACCACCGAGTCGATGTCGGGCGCGTCGAGGAAGGCCAGCCCGGCGGGCAGGGCCGGGGCGGTGACGAGGTGCAGGGCACGCGGATCGTCACTCGGCTCGGTGGTGCGGGTCAGCCCGGGGAGCAGGTCACCCTGCCGAAACCAGGCCGCGTCTGAGGGGTTGCAGACCAGCACCGGGGAGCGGGTGGTGGGCCGGAGCACGCCGGCGGCGCTGACTCGGGCCTTGACCAGGCTGTTGACCAGGGTCGACTTGCCCGCGCCGGTGGAGCCGCCGACCACCACGAGAAGGGGGGCGTCCAGCCGGGCGAGCCGGGGCAGCAGGTAGTCGTCGAGTTGGTCGGTGAGGGCCGTGGCGGTGTGCCGGGCGGAGCTGGCGGAGGGCAGTGCGAGGGAATACCGGGTCGCACCGATCGCCTCCCGGAGGCCCGACAGTGCGCCGGGGAGGCTGTCGTCCCCGGTGGTGGCGGGCGGCTCCTCCGCGGCGTCCAGCGGGCCGGTGCGGGCTGCGACGGCGGGCGCGCCGGAACGGGTGGCGGAATCGCCGTGCGTCGTCACCGCTAAAGCGTGCCCGACCGACGCAAGGGAAGACAACCGGACGGTAAAACGGCTGGGTTGCGTCGGGTTGACTCAACCCAACTTGACGATTCGCCAACGCGTGGCACTATTGAGTCAAGTTCACTCAACTTGTGGTGGGGCCCGCTGCGGGCGGTGCTCGCCAGGCAGCCCGCGGGCGATGCCCGTCACCTGCACAACCTTACGAAGCGAGGAAGCGAAGATGGCACGTGCGGTCGGTATCGACCTCGGCACGACGAACTCCTGCGTCAGCGTTCTCGAGGGCGGTGAACCCACCGTCATCGCCAACGCTGAGGGGTCGCGGACGACTCCGTCGATCGTCGCGTTCGCCCGCAACGGCGAGGTGCTCGTCGGTGAGGTCGCCAAGCGCCAAGCGGTGACCAACCCGGACCGGACGATCCGGTCGGTCAAGCGCGAGGTCGGCACGAACTGGTCCGTCGACATCGACGGCAAGAAGTACACCCCGCAGGAGATCTCGGCCCGGACGCTGATGAAGCTCAAGCGGGACGCCGAGGCGTACCTGGGCGAGCAGATCACCGACGCGGTGATCACCGTCCCGGCCTACTTCAACGACAGCCAGCGCCAGGCCACCAAGGAGGCCGGTGAGATCGCCGGCTTCAACGTGCTGCGGATCGTCAACGAGCCGACCGCGGCCGCCCTGGCGTACGGGCTGGACAAGGGCTCCAAGGAGCAGACCGTCCTGGTCTTCGACCTCGGCGGCGGCACCTTCGACGTGTCGCTGCTGGAGCTGGCCGAGGGCGTCGTCGAGGTCAAGTCGACAAGCGGTGACAACCAGCTCGGTGGCGACGACTGGGACCAGCGGATCATCGACCACCTGGTGAAGACCTTCCGTGGTGAGCACGGCATCGACCTGGGTCAGGACAAGATGGCCCTCCAGCGGCTCCGCGAGGCGGCCGAGAAGGCCAAGATCGAGCTGTCCGCCGCCACCACCACCAACATCAACCTGCCGTACATCACGGCCGGCGCGGCCGGCCCGCTGCACCTCGACGTGACGCTCAGCCGCGCCGAGTTCCAGCGGATGACGCAGGACCTGCTGGACCGTTGCAAGGGCCCGTTCGAGCAGGCCGTGAAGGACGCCGGGATCAAGATCTCCGACGTCGAGCACGTCATCCTGGTCGGCGGCTCGACCCGGATGCCCGCCGTGACCGACCTGGTCAAGCAGCTCACCGGTCGCGACCCCAACAAGGGCGTCAACCCGGACGAGGTGGTCGCCGTCGGCGCCGCCCTCCAGGCCGGTGTGCTCAAGGGCGAGGTCAAGGACGTCCTGCTGCTCGACGTGACCCCGCTGAGCCTGGGCATCGAGACCAAGGGCGGCATCTTCACCAAGCTGATCGAGCGCAACACCACAATCCCGACCAAGCGCTCCGAGGTCTTCACCACGGCGGACGACAACCAGCCGTCGGTGCTGATCCAGGTCTTCCAGGGTGAGCGGGAGATCGCGGCCTACAACAAGAAGCTCGGCACCTTCGAGCTGACCGGCCTCCCGCCGGCGCCGCGCGGTGTGCCGCAGATCGAGGTCGCCTTCGACATCGACGCCAACGGCATCGTCAACGTGCACGCCAAGGACCTGGGCACCGGCAAGGAACAGAAGATGACGATCACCGGCGGCTCTTCGCTGCCGAAGGACGACATCGAGCGGATGCGCCGGGACGCCGAGGAGCACGCGGAGGAGGACAAGCGCCGCCGCGACGACGCCGAGACCCGCAACGTGGCCGAGGCGCTCCAGTGGCAGACCGAGAAGTTCCTCGCCGAGAGCGGCGACAAGCTGCCCAGTGAGAACCGGGAGCAGCTCACCGAGGCGCTCGGCGAGCTGCGTGGTGCCCTCGGCGGTCAGGACATCGAGAAGATCAAGTCCGCGCACGAGAAGCTGGCGCAGGTCTCCCAGCAGGCCGGTTCGCTGCTCTACTCCCAGCAGGCCGAGCAGGGTCAGCAGCCGGGTGGCGAGGCCGGACCGGGTGCGACCGGGGCGACCGGCCCACAGGCTGGCGCGCAGGCCGGCGGCGCCGACGACGTGGTCGACGCGGAAATCGTGGACGAGGACGGCAAGAAGTGACCGTCGGCCTCCGACACGTATTTACGGCGAAGGGGATGAGGTAGCCGCATGACGCAGAAGCCACGAGCCGCCGACCCGGGCGACACCGGGTCGACGCCGGGTGGCTCCGCGCCCACGGAGCCGACCAACGGCGACGGGGAGCGGGTCGTCATCCGCAACAACCGCAAGCTCGTCGACACCTCCGAGCCGGAGGGGACCGCAGCCGACGCGGAGACCGGCGTACCAGCCGAGGGCCTGGTTGAGGACGCCGAGGTCGTGGTCGACGAGATCGAGGTCGAGGTCAACTCGACCGACGGTCCGGAGCCGTCCGGTCCGGCGGTGGTGGACGCCCCGGCGCAGCCGGTGGACGGCGGCGGCGCGGGCAACTCGCTCGGCGCTGAGCTGGAGGCGCTCCGGGCCGAGTTGGACGAGCGGACCAGGGATCTGCAGCGGGTGTCGGCGGAGTACGCCAACTACCGCAAGCGGGTCGACCGGGACCGCAACCTGGTGCAGGAGCAGGCGACCGGTTCGGTTCTGGCCGCGCTGCTGCCGATCCTGGACGACCTGGACCGGGCACGGGAACATGGCGACCTGGTCGGGCCGTTCGGCACGGTGGCGGAACAGCTCACCACCGCGCTGGGCAAGTTCGGCCTGAACGCCTTCGGCGAACAGGGCGATCCGTTCGACCCGACCCGACACGAGGCGGTCGCGCACCAGACCTCGGCCGAGGTCAGCGAGTCGACCTGCGTACAGGTCATGCGGCGCGGCTACCAGCTCGGTGAGCGGCTGCTGCGCCCTGCGCTGGTCGCGGTCGCGGACCCGGAATAGTGCGAGACAGTGACCGGGCCGTCCCGCCCACCGCGCAGCGGTGGGCGGGACGGCCGGGCCGCAACTGTCGAAAGGGGGTGGACCGGTGAGTTCAAAGGACTGGATCGAGAAGGACTTCTACGCCGTGCTCGGCGTGGACAAGGCCGCCTCCGCGGATGACATCAAGAAGGCGTACCGCAAGCTGGCCCGGGAGTCGCACCCGGACCACAACCCGGGCGACCCCAAGGCCGAGGAGCGGTTCAAGGCCGCGTCCGAGGCGTACAACGTGCTGTCGGACTCCGGCCGCCGTCGCGAGTACGACGAGATGCGCTCCCTGTTCGGCTCGGGTGCGTTCCGACGCAACGCCCGAGGCGAGGGCCAGCCGGGCGGCATGCCGTTCGACGTCTCCGACATGTTCGGCGGCGGCGGGGGCGGTGACCGTCGCTTCGGAGGCGGCGGCTTCCAGGACCTGTTCAGCTCGATCTTCACCGGCAATCAGGCCGGTGGGCAGGCGGCGCCGCGCGGTCCGGGCCGTGGTCGGGACGTGGAGACCGAAGTGGCGCTGGACTTCGGTGACGCGGTGCGAGGGGTGACGGTGCCCCTGACGCTGCGCGCGCCGGGGGTCTGCGAAACCTGTCATGGCAACGGAGCCAAGCCCGGCACCCAGCCGCGTACCTGCACGGTTTGCCATGGTGCCGGCGTGACGACCCGCAACCAGGGGTCGTTCAGCTTCTCCGAGCCGTGCCGCAATTGTCAGGGCGTCGGCACCGTGGTCGAGGAGAAGTGCCCGGAGTGCCACGGCAGTGGCGGTGTCACCAAGACCCGCACCATGAACGTGCGCTTCCCGGCCGGGGTGGCCGACGGTCAGCGGATCCGGCTGGCCGGGCGCGGTGAGCCAGGCGAACGCGGCGGCCCTGCTGGCGACCTGTTCGTGCAGGTCAAGGTTCGGCCGGATGAGCTGTTCGGGCGTACCGGCGACGACCTGACGCTGAGCGTGCCGGTCACCTTCGCGGAGGCCGTGCTCGGCACGGACCTGCGGGTGCCCACGCTCGACGGCGCGGTGACCCTGCGGGTTCCGCCGGGGACGCCGAGCGGGCGAGTGCTCCGCGCCCGGGGCAAGGGTGTGGTTCGCCGCGACGGGCAGGCGGGCGACCTGCTTGTCACGTTGGATGTGGTGGTGCCCGCTCGGTTGTCCGACGAGGCGCGCACGGCGTTGGAGGCGTTCGCCGAGCAGAGTCCGCCGGCGGCCCGGGAACATCTCGACGCGCGGGTGCGTCGGGTCGGTTAGTCCGGTGAAATGGACGCGGAGGTGAGCGGGATGTCGGGCGAGTTCCTCGGTTCGGGTGACCCTGCCTACGAGGCCAAAGTGCTGATGATCTCGGTCGCGGCTCGGATGGCGGGAATGCACCCACAGACCCTGCGCCAGTACGACCGGCTGGGGCTGGTGCAGCCTGGCCGGGCCGCTGGCGGTGGTCGTCGGTACAGCGTCCGCGACGTGGTGCTGCTGCGCGAGGTGCAGCGGCTCAGCCAGGACGACGGGATCAACCTGGCCGGCGTCAAGCGGATCATCGGGCTGGAGCGGCTGCTGGAGCAGGCGCAGCAGCGGGTGGCCCGGCTGGAGGCGGAGTTGGACGCCGCGTACCGCCGGGTGGCCGAGCTGGAATCACTCGCCCGCTTCCCGGGCCGGGATCTGGTGCCGACCAATCGCACGTCCACCGCGCTGGTGGTCTGGCGACCGCGCCGTACGCCCGATCGTTGACCTGCCGCTTTCTCGGATCTGTTTCCTCGGCCCGGATCGCACCGGATTCCCCGGCGCGGTTCGGGCCGCTTCAGTTAGCCTTTCATTACGGGTCCAACCGGCTTAATACGGACCTACCGGCATGGCGAGGGGGAGCGATGGCGGAGCCGGCGAAGAAGGTTGCACAGCAGACGGAGGACCGGCTGGAAGACCTGGCCGAAACCGTCCGCAAGAAGTTCGACAAGGTGACCGAGGGGACCTACCGGGACCGGGTCGTCGCGGGTCGGTTCGCCGAACAGGGCGACCGCGGCGGCGACAGGGCCCGAGCCGAGAGTGAAGGCAAGCAGGACTGATCGGTGACCGACGTGCGGGCCGGGACTCACGGGGGGTCCCGGCTCGTTCGCCGTCAGGAGTGGTGAAGCGAAGCCAGCAGTTCAGCCGAGGCGGCGGTTCTCGCGGACCAGGCCGCCCTCGCACCAGTCCCGGTAGACGAACAGATCCGGTCGGGCCAGCAGCACCCGCCCGTTGTGTGCCCAGATCTTCATCAGCTCGTCGCCGTTACGCTCGGCCTGCTCGACGATCTTGCGGAAGCGGCGCTTGGGGTGTGCGCGGAAGTTCGTCCGGATGCCGTCGGCCGCGTAGATGTAGAGACAGTGCAGCGCGAAACGCCGGGCCGGGCAGGTCGGATCCATCGCCAACGCGAAGAGCGTCAGCACCAGTTGGTCGCCGGAGACCAGCAGGTCCCAGTCGGGTGGCATGGAAGCCAACGGCACCGAATCGGGCTGGTACGCCCACGCCCGCAACTCCGCCGGAGTCGGATCGACGGGGTTGGCGAAGCCGTGGAACGTCGACTCCTGCACGCTCACCGGCCAACCTTCCGCTCTCGCCCGCGTTTGGCAACGCTGCCTGCGGACCCTGGCTGCTGGGGCGAAACGGTAACCCGCCGTCGGGTGCTGCGGTAGTACCTGTGCGGAGCAATTCAACAACCGTTGGTCGGGCTTGATCGTCAGTCGTGGATCGGCACCGGCGCCGGCCGCTGGGCCGCCGCTCGGTTGCGCAGCCACCGCTTGAACCACGGGAAGTCCGGCAGCCGAGCCAGGATCGGTCCGGTCACCACGGTGATCAGGACGTACGTCGCGGCCAGCGCCGCCAACCGCGGCTCGACGCTCCCGGCGGCCACCGCGAGCCCGGCGATGACGATGGAGAACTCACCTCGGGGCACGAGTGCCAGGCCGGCACGCCACCGACCGGGTTCCGCGATGCCGACCCGGCGGGCGGCGAGGTAACCGGTGAGCGTCTTCGTCGCCATGGTGACCACGGCCAACGCGAGCGCCGGCAGCAGCACCGGCGGGATGTCCCGTGGGTCGGTGACCAGGCCGAAGAAGACGAAGAACACTGCCGCGAACAGGTCCCGCAGCGGCGAGAGCAACTCGGTCGCGTGGTGCGCCACCGGGCCGGAGAGCGCGATGCCGACCAGGAACGCGCCGACCGCCGCCGACACCTGTAGCTTCGCCGCGAGCCCGGCGATCAGCAGGGTCAGACCGAGTACGCCGAGCAGCAGCGCCTCCGGGTCCCTCGCCGACAGGGCAGAGGAGATGAGATGGCCGTACCGGATGGCGACGACCAGCACGAGCAGCACCGTGCCCACCGCAACGGCGAGTGCGATGCCGCCACCGAGCAGGCCGGTGCCGGCCAGCACGGCGGTGACCAGCGGCAGGTAGAGCGCCATCGCCAGGTCCTCGATGACCAGCACCGAGAGGATCACCGGGGTTTCCCGGTTACCGAGTCGTCCCAGGTCGGCGAGGACCTTGGCGATCACGCCGGAGGAGGAGACCCAGGTGATGCCGCCGAGCACCAGGGCGGCGACCCAGTCCCAGCCGAGCAGCAGGGCGAAGGCCGCGCCGGGCAGCGCGTTGAACACGCCGTCGATCAGCCCTGCCGGGGCCGCCGACCGGAGGTTGCCGACCAGCTCGTTGGCCGAGTACTCCAGGCCGAGCATCACCAGCAGCAGGATGACGCCGATCTCGGCGCCCACCGCGAAGAACTCCTCGCTGGCGGCGAGCGGAAGTAGCCCACCGTGCCCGAACGCCAGCCCGGCGAGCAGGTAGAGGGGAATGGGTGACAGGCCTACCCGGCGGCTGAGCCGACCGAGGACGCCAAGCAGCAGCAGCAGCGCGCCGACTTCGACGAGCAGGGTGGTGGAATCGTGCATCCGCCTCAGCCGTCCGGGTCACTGTCGGCGAGGATGGCGGACACGCCGTCGAGACCCCTGCGGGTCCCGACGACGACCACCACGTCGCCGGCTGCGAAGCGGAAGGAGGGGAGTGGCGAAACGATCACTTCGCCTTCACGCAGCACTGCCACGATGGAGGCGCTGGTGCGGGTACGCGCCTTGGTGTCGCCGAGCTTGCGGTTGACGTACGGGGATCCGGCCGTGATGGCGATCTGCTCGGTGAGCAGACCGGCGGCCTGCTCGCGCAGCCCGGAGAGCTGGCCGAGCATCAGCGACGCGCCGAGGATGTCGGCCAGAGCCTCGGCCTCGTCGTCGGTCAGCGGAATGTCGGCCTGGCAGGCGTCGGGGTCGTCGGGGTCGTAGAGGACGAGATCACGGCGGCCATTGCGGTGGGAAACGACGCCCAGACGGCGTCCGGACTCGGTCACCAGATCGTGACGCACCCCGATGCCCGGCAAGGCAGTCTGTTCAACACGTACTCGCACTCATCAAGGTTAGCGCTTGCTGAACGGAGGCAGGATCTTGGATGGAGGCACCCCTCGGGTTGGCCCCGTCCAGGCTTGATCCACGCCAGATCGCCGACATTGCGACATCCATCACCCCGGATGCCGCAATGTCGGCGACGTCGTGTCGATCATGGCTCTGCGTCAGCGCGAACGCCAGTAGCAGATCGGAACGGTCCGTTCCACTGTTAGGCTGGGGTCATGTCAACGACTCCTGGAAAGGCGCTGGCCGGCCGCCGCGCCCAGGCCGCCCGCAACGACGAGGTCATCCTCGAGGCCGCCCGCGCGGTCTTCCTCGACGACCCGAAGGCGCCGATCGCCGCCGTCGCCGAACGCGCGGGCGTCGGCATCAGCGCGCTCTATCGGCGGTACGCGGGCAAGGAGGACCTGTTGCGCCAGCTCTGCCACGACGGGTTGCGTCGGTACGTCGCCGAGGCCGAGGCGGCCCTCACCGAGCCGGACGACTGGGCCGCGTTCACCGGGTTCCTGGGAGGGGTGGTCGACGCCGACGTGCACTCGCTCACCGTCCACCTGGCCGGCACCTTCACGCCGACCGAGGAGATGGGCCGGGACGCGATGCGCGCCAACGAGCTGGCGACCATCCTGTTCGACCGGGCCCGTGCCAGCGGGCGGCTGCGCCCCGACGCGGTCGTCCAGGATCTGGGGTTGTTGCTGGAGGCGTGCGCCGCAGTGCGCGTACCCGATTCGAAGCGGACCGGGGAGCTGCGCCGTCGCCAGCTCGCGGTGCTGCTGGCGGGCCTTTCGACGGTGTCGGGCACCGACCCGCTGCCCGGCCCGCCGCCGGCCGCCGGTGAGTTCGACTGGCGGTGGCGCCCTCGGCAGTGATGGGTGTCACAGCGCTAATGTTGAGCGGAATACGCTCAACTCTGGTTGTGTCCAACCCAATGGACAACGCCGATCCGGGGGAGCCCATGAACACGGAAAAACTCACCACCAAGAGCCGCGAAACCATCACGGGCGCCGTCGCACTCGCCAACCAGCGGGGTCACGCCACCGTGGAGCCCTGGCACCTGCTGCTGTCACTCCTGGACACCGATGGCTCGACCGCCAGCGGTCTGCTGCGCGCCGTCGGGGCCGACCCCGCCGAGCTGCGCCGGGCCGCCCAGCGCGCGGTCGACGCCCTACCGGCCGCCCGCGGTTCGAGCATCGCCGAGCCGACGTTGGCTCGGGAGTTCGTCAACGCCATCGGAGCCGCCGAGCAGATCGCCCGGCCGTTGGGCGACGAATACACCTCCACCGAGCACCTGCTCGCCGGCCTCGCCCGGGTGGGCGGCGCGGTGTCCGGCGCGCTGAAGGCAGCCGGTGCCACGGAGGAGGCCCTGGTCGCCGCCTTCCCGACCGTCCGTGGTGGGGACCGCCGGGTCACCACCGCCGACCCGGAACAGACCTATCAGGCCCTGACCAAGTACGGCGTCGACCTCACCGCCAGCGCCCGGGACGGCAAGATCGACCCGGTCATCGGCCGCGACTCGGAGATCCGCCGCGTCATCCAGGTGCTCTCCCGGCGTACCAAGAACAATCCGGTGCTGATCGGCGAGCCCGGCGTCGGAAAGACCGCGATCGTCGAGGGTCTGGCCCAGCGGATCGTCACCGGCGATGTGCCCGAGTCGCTGCGCGACAAGAAGCTGATCTCGCTGGATCTCGGCGCGATGGTCGCCGGCGCGCAGTACCGCGGCCAGTTCGAGGAGCGGCTGAAGTCCGTCCTGGAGGAGATCAAGAACTCCAACGGGCAGGTCATCACGTTCCTCGACGAGCTGCACACCGTCGTCGGCGCCGGCAAGGGCGAGGGCTCGATGGACGCCGGCAACATGCTCAAGCCGATGCTGGCCCGCGGTGAGCTGCGGATGGTGGGTGCCACCACGCTGGACGAGTACCGCGAGCACATCGAGAAGGACCCGGCGCTGGAGCGTCGTTTCCAGCCGGTGCTGGTCGGCGAGCCGACGATCGAGGACACCATCGGCATTCTGCGTGGGCTCAAGGAGCGCTACGAGGTGCACCACGGCGTACGCATCACCGACGCCGCGCTGGTCGCCGCCGCGACGTTGTCGGACCGCTACATCACCGACCGGTTCCTGCCGGACAAGGCGATCGACCTGGTCGACGAGTCCGCGTCCCGACTCCGGATGGAGATCGACTCACGGCCGGTCGAGGTGGACGAGATCGAGCGGGCGGTTCGCCGACTGGAGATCGAGGAGATGGCGCTGGCCAAGGAGCCGGACGCTGCCTCCGCCGAGCGGTTGGAGCGACTTCGTAAGGAGTTGGCCGACAAGCACGAGCAGCTCACCGTGCTCTCCGCGCGCTGGCAGACCGAGAAGAGCCACATCACCAAGCTCTCCACTGCCAAGGAGGAGCTGGAGCGCCTTGGCGGTGAGGCCGAGCGGGCCGAGCGCGACGGAGAGTTGGAGCGCGCCGCCGAGCTGCGATACGGCCGGATCCCCGCCCTCAGGGTCGAGCTGAAGCAGGCCGAGGAGGAGCTGGCCCAGCTCCAGGCCGATGGGGCGATGCTCAAGGAAGAGGTCGGCGCCGACGACATCGCCGCCGTGGTCGCCTCCTGGACCGGCATCCCCGCCGGCCGCCTCCTTGAAGGCGAGACGGCCAAGCTGCTGCGGATGGAGGAGTCGCTGGGCGGCCGGGTCGTCGGCCAGGCCGAGGCGGTCGGCGCGGTCTCCGACGCGGTACGCCGCGCCCGGGCCGGCATCGCCGACCCGGATCGCCCGACCGGGAGCTTCCTCTTCCTCGGCCCCACCGGTGTCGGCAAGACGGAGCTGGCCAAGGCCCTCGCCGAGTTCCTCTTCGACGACGAGCGGGCGATGGTCCGCATCGACATGAGCGAGTACGGCGAGAAGCACTCGGTCGCTCGCCTGGTGGGTGCCCCGCCCGGTTACGTCGGCTACACCGAGGGTGGCCAGCTCACCGAGGCGGTGCGCCGCCGGCCGTACTCGGTGATCCTGCTGGACGAGGTCGAAAAGGCGCACCCGGACGTCTTCGACGTGCTGCTCCAGGTGCTCGACGACGGTCGGCTCACCGACGGTCAGGGCCGCACGGTGGATTTCCGGAACGCGATCCTGATCCTCACGTCAAACCTCGGGTCGTCGGTGATCAGTGATCTGACACTGGCCGATGAGCAGCGCCGGGAGGGTGTCCTCGCCGTGGTCCGGTCGCACTTCAAGCCGGAGTTCCTCAACCGGCTGGACGACATCGTGGTCTTCGCCTCGCTGAGGGGGGACGATCTGCGTTCCATCGTCGACATCCAGCTGGACCGGATGCGGCGGCGGCTGGCCGACCGCAGGCTCGGCCTGGAAATCACCGATGCCGCTCGGGGTTGGCTGGCCGAGCACGGCTACGACCCGATCTACGGCGCCCGTCCGCTACGCCGCCTGGTCCAGACCGCGATCGGTGACCAGTTGGCCAGGGCATTGCTGTCCGGCACGATCCGAGACGGTGACACCGTCAAGGTCGACCTGGTCGACGCGCAGGAAGGGTTGGCCGTCACCGCCGCCTGATCCGTCGCACCCGGGCCGATCCCCGAGGGTCCTCGACTACGCCCGCACGGAGTGGCGCGGGTACTGACCCCCACCACCTGGCGCCTGAGCCAGGCGTTTTACGTCAGGGGAATGTCCGCTCATGGTGCAAACCTCTTGATCAACAGGGTGGAGTGGGGGCGGGCGGGGAAAGGGTGGAGGCATGTTTGGGATGCGGAAGGCTTGGGAGCGGGAACTGGACGCGGCCGTCGACGAGTTGGTGTCGGCTGACACGCTCGCCTTCGGTGGGGTTGGCATCGCTGGCACGACTCTGCCGGTGACCGAGGCGTACGAGCGCGTTGCCGCAGCCCTCGACGACCACCCCGAGGAGGTGCGCCGGCAGCTCGACCGGGTGCTGGCCGACGGCACACCCGCCGGCCGGGCGTACGCGGCCACGCTGCTGGAGCGGGTCGACCCGGCGGCGGCCCGGGCGGCCTGGACGTCGCTGCGGGACGACCCGAGCGAGTTCACCACCTTCGTCGGCTGCGTGATGGACCGCGAAACCCTTGGCAACTACGCCAGCCAGCGGCTCACCGCAGCCTGATCAACTCGCAGACACGGTCACCAGCGCCCACCCAGCCGTTAACGGCGCGATCACGCACAGCAGGCGACGCCACGGATGCCGTCGGTAGTTGAGCTGTCGATCACGGTATGGGTCCCGCAGGTGCCGAAGGTTGTTACCGTCTGCGCCGAGGTACCTGGGGAGATGGTCGGGTGGGCGGGTCAGTGACGTACCTGGTGGTGGCGCTTGCCGTACTCGCGGTGGTTGTGGTCGTGATCGTCGTGCGGGCCTCGCGGCGGGCGACGACCCGACCCGGCGGACGATCGTCGGTTGCCCGCACGGCGGAGTCGCTGCGCGGCGACCCACTGCGACTGACCCCGGGCGACCGCGTGCGGATCCGCGAGCGGGAGTACGCGGTGAGCGGCACGATCCGCCTGGTCGAGGGCGACTGGAGTTGGGTGCAGCACCTGCTCGACGACGGCTCGGGCACCCCCCACCGGCTCTCCGTGGAGGACGGCCCCGAACTGGAGCTGGTGCTCTGGACGGCCGAACCTGGCGCGACCGTCACCCCCGGCGCCCCGACCATCGACCTCGACGGGCTGCGCTACACCTGGGCCGAGAGCGGGCAGGCGCGCTACACCGCCACCGGGGAGACCGGGCTGACGGCGGCCGGCACGGTGCGCTACCACGACTACCAGTCCGGTGGCACCGCGCGGCTCTCCTTCGAAGCGTACGGCGAAGAGGGCTGGCGGGTGGCCCGTGGCGACCTGCTCGAACCCCCTGACCTGACGATTCCCCCGATCCCCGGGGAGCGCTGAGCCCGAATCGGCTGAGCGTGCCGGGCTCGCCACGGTGTGCCGAAGTGGCCGGTTGTCGATACGGTGTGGGCCGCGCTCTAGGGAAGGAGAATCGTGGTCGACTCCCAGAACACGCCGGCTCGCCAGCGGCCATCCATTGTGTCGATTTCCAGCTACCTGCTCTACCTGTTCCTGGCAGTTCAGGTCATCAGCCTGATCATCACGCTCAGCACCATCGGTAAGTCGCGTGACGCGATCCGCGACGCGTACGCGAGCAGCACCGTTGACAACGCCGACCAGGTGGCGGATGTCTTCTTCGCCATCGGCCTCGCCAGCAGCGTGCTGATGCTGGTGCTCGCGGCCGTCCTGGCCGTCCTGGCCATGTTCAACAACCAGGGCCGCAACGGCGCCCGGATCACCACCTGGATCGTCGGCGGCATCATGGTCTGCTGCCTGGGTGGCAGCCTGCTCAGCGGGGCGGCCGGCGGCATGACCACCGGTGGCGAGACGGGCGGCAACGGGCCGAGCACCGAGGAAATCCAGCGCCGAGTGGAGGAGGCCCTGCCCTCCTGGGTCAACCCGGTCAGCATCCTGCTGACCGTGATCGGCCTGATCGCGCTGGTCACGGCGCTGATCCTGCTGGCCCTGCCGAAGGCCAACCCGTTCTTCCGCAAGGCGACCGCAGCCTGGGAGCCGCCGACCCCGGGCGCCAGCTACCCGGGACACCCGCAGGCCCCGGGTCAGCCCGGCTACCCGCAGTCGTCCGGTGCGCCTGGCTATCCCCAGTCGTCCGGTGAGCCGGGCTATCCGTCGAGTGGGGAGCCGAGCTACCCGCCGCCGCCCGCGAACCGGCCGGACGACACGCCGCCTGCGGACCAGCCCGGGTCAACCCCGCCGTCGACGAGTTGACCGCAGGATAAGCACGACGCCGACGATCCCTCCGAGTAGGTTGCAACCCGACGCCTACCGGAGGGATTCGTCGTGTCGAACCCAGAATCGGCACCGGCCCGCCGGCCTGCCGTCGTCCTGTCGGCTGTATCCGTGCTGTTGGTGATGGCGGCCGGCGCGCTCGCGTACGCCGTGGTCGACCTGGTGGTGCTGGGCGGGACGGTCGACGCGTTCCGCTCGGCAGCCCGCGACACCTCGGCGAGTCCGGAGCAGATCGACGAGGTGGTGACCCTGCTCCGCGTGTCCGCCGTCCTGTCGGCGGTGGTGGCTGCGCTCTCCGCGCCGGTGCTCGCCGGCCTGGCCCTCGGGCTGCTGGCCGGTCGCAACGGTGTCCGGGTTGCCACCTGGGTGGTCAGCGGGCTCGGTCTGCTCGGCGGTTGCTGCAGCGTCGCGGTGCTCATCGGTGAACGGGCCGCGCCACTGCAACTGGGCGCTGACGAGCAGGCTCTCGGCGAGTTGCTGGGCCTGATCGGCGACGCGTACCCGTCGTGGTGGATTCCGCTCAACGCCGGGCTTTCCGTCGGGCAGGGGCTCGGTTACCTTGTAGTAGCTACGCTGCTGGCCCTGCCGGCGGCTAACACCTGGTTCGGTCACCGTCGCTCGATCGCGCCGCCCATGCCACCCGCACCACCCGCGTTCACGCCCGCCCCGCACCAGCCCCCGTCGCCGCCACCCGCGCCCCCGTACCCGCCCAGGTGAGGACCCGCCCCGTGCCGCTCGACTCCACGACTGCCGAGCGCCGAGCCCTGATCACCGGGGCCACCGCCGGCATCGGCGCGGCGTTCACCCGGCGACTGGCCGCCGACGGTTGGCATCTGGTGCTGGTTGCCCGCGACGCGGCCCGGCTGACCGAGATGGCAGGCGAGCTGGGTTCCACGTACGGCCGCGAGGTGGAGACGATTCCCGCGGATCTGTCCACCGACGACGGCTGCGCCCTTGTGGAGCAGCGGTTCACCGATGGCAGCCCCGTGCACCTGTTGGTGAACAACGCCGGGATCAGCCTGAACAAACCATTCCTGCGCTCCACCGCGGAGGACGAGGCGCGTCTGCTGCGGCTCAACGTGCACGCGGTCATGCGCCTGACCCTGGCGGCGCTGCGACCGATGACCGAACGGCGAAATGGGGCAGTGATAAATGTCTCTTCGGTCGCTGGGTTCGGCACGACGATGCCCGGATCGACGTACTCGGCCAGCAAGGCGTGGGTCACCAATTTCAGCGAGTCCGTTGGTCTGTCGGCGCGCCCGTTCGATGTCCGGGTGATGGCCCTCTGCCCCGGCTACACCCGCACCGAGTTCCACCAGCGGGCCGGCATCAACATGTCCAAGACGCCGGAATGGCTGTGGCTGCGGGCCGAGGATGTGGTCGACGAGGCCCTGCGTGACCTGCGAAAAGGAAAAATGGTCAGCGTCCCGGCATGGAAGTACAAGGTAGTCGTCGCCGGCATGCGGCATGCGCCTCGCCGGCTGCTTCAGGCGGTCGCACGAGACACCCGCGGCCGGATCGGTCGCGACGAGCGCTGAGCCTCGACAGGCCCGCCGGTTGCCGCGGGCCTCTGGGGTGGCGTTGGCGCGCCGCTATCAAGCCAGTCGCTGAGCGTAGTCGAACATCGCCAACCATCGGTCCCTCGCTGGGCTGATCAGGGTGGACCCCACACACGGCGTTCAGACTTGCGCAGTAACCTCTATCGCCATGGGGGACCACGACGACCTGCGTAAATTCATTACCGACCTGGCTGTAGTCCACGGGCGGGTCGTGCTCGCCTCGGGGCGTGAGGCAGATTGGTACGTGGATCTGCGGCGCGTCACGCTCCATCACCAGGCCGCTCCTTTGGTCGGCCGGGTGTTGCTCGACCTCACCGCCGACTGGGAGTACGAGGCTGTCGGCGGCCTAACCCTGGGCGCGGATCCTGTCGCGCTCTCGATGCTGCACGCTGCCGCTCCGACCGGCCGGGCCCTGGACGCCTTTGTGGTGCGCAAGGCGGGCAAGGCGCACGGTCTGCAGCGTCGGATCGAGGGACCGGAGGTGGCCGGCCGTCGGGTGTTGGCGGTGGAGGATACGTCCACGACAGGCGGGAGTGTGTTGACCGCTGTCGAGGCGCTTCGTGAGGCCGGGGCAGAAGTCGTGGGCGTGGCGGTTATTGTTGATCGAGGAGCCGGCGACGCGGTGCGAGCCGCCGGATTGCCTTACCGGGCGGCCTATACGTTGGCTGACCTCGGCCTTGTGGCGTAAAAGTTTGCCGATTCGGATCTGCTGACATGCAGGCGGATCGATGCTGCTGGTGGAAGGATGGAATACGTGGGAACTGCGTTGGCCGAAATGACTATGCCTCAGATCTCGCCGCTTAACGGCGAGCCGATCGAACGTGCCGATGCCGAGCGTCTCGCCGGGGTCCTCAAGGCCCTTGCGGATCCTGCTCGGCTGCGGCTGCTCAGCCTGATCCAGTCGGCCCCCGAGGGCGAGGCGTGCGTCTGTGACCTGACGGCACCGCTCGGCCTCTCTCAGCCGACGGTCAGTCATCACCTGCGCATCCTCACCGAGGCTGGCTTGCTGCAGCGGGAGAAGCGCGGTGTCTGGGCGTACTACAGCCTGGTCCCGAGTGCGATCGCGACGATCGCCGACCTGCTGACCCCGCCGCGTAAGCGGGCCACCAAGAAGGCTCGCTGACGTAGGCACTGCACGTCGTCCCGCGCCGGGACGACGTCCGGTGGCGAGCCAGGGGTGGCGCCACCGGTGGGTAATACCTGCTCGTCCCCGGCCGCACCGCCGAGGTCGGGTCCGACATGCCGACGGCCGACCCCCGCACCAGGGGGCCGGCCGCCGTCGTACCTGGGCTCAGTGGTCCTGGCCGCGCTCCGGGCGGTGGCGGCCGTGCTGGCGCGTGTCGTGGTCGAACGCCTCGCGGGCTGCCTCCACCGCGCCAGCGGCGCTGGCCGCCGCGACCACCGTGACCGCCTCGCCGCGCTTACGAGCCCGCCGGTCGCGAAGGAACTCGAAGAAGATCGGCAACACTGAGATCACGATGATCAGGGCCACCACCGGCAGGATGTAGTGGTCGATCTTGTCGCCGATGGCGTTGTAGATCTGCTCGGCCAGCAGGTAGCCGATCAGCAGGATGCCGTCCACCCAGAGCACCGCACCGACGATGTTCCAGAGCAGGAACTTCCGGGCCGGCATGCCGAGCGCGCCCGCGACCGGGTTGAGGAACGTCCGGACGATCGGAATGAAGCGCGCCAACACCACGGCCTTCGCCGGGCCGAACTTGTCGAAGTAGTACTCGGCCTTCTCCACGTACTCCTTTTTGAAGAGCCGGGAGTTCGGCCGCTCGAACATCGGCCGGCCATATCGAGCGCCGAGCCAATGCCCCAACTGGGCGCCGGCGATCGCGCAGATCGGCCCGCCGATCAGCAGGCCGGCCAAGGCGAGGCGAGTGCCGTCTCCGAAGATTGCGTCCGCCACCGGTGACGAGGCCACACCGGCGAGGAACAGCAGCGAGTCGCCAGGGAAGAAGAAGCCCACCAGCAGGCCGGTTTCGGCGAAGAGGATCACCCACACGCCGATCAGCCCGAAGGTCTGCAACAGATCCTTGGGATCGAGCGGGTTCAGGGCGACGCTCTCCACGAGAGCGCGGGTCTGCTCAGCTGTGTCCACGGCCACAAAGGGTACCGAAGCCCGGGGCCCCGGCCGCGCCGGACTGGCCCCTCGCCACCCACCCGCGCAGCGTGGACCAACGACGGTGCCCCGCCGACCGGGGTGGTCGACGGGGCACCGGTGGTGCGGGGTGGATCAGGCGACGAAGCGGGTCCGGCGGCGCTTGGCCACCAGGTAGCCGCCGACGCCCGCCGCGAGCAGCAGCGCGCCGAGGCCGGCGATCAAGCCGGTGGACTGACCGGTGACCGGCAGGCCGCCGCCGTCACCGCCGCCGTTGCCGCCCGTGCCGCCGTTGCCCCCAGTGCCGCCGTTACCCCCAGTGCTGCCGTTGCCATCCGTGCCGCCGGCCGCGTTCACCAGGATCTTGGCGACGTCGTTGGCCGGCCTCAGGTCCTCGGTGAAGCCGTCGCATTCGCACTTGGCGTTGATGGTGACGGTGCCCGCCGCGTTGGCGATCACCTTGTCGATCCGCAGGCCGATGTCGACCGTCTGCTCCTCACCGACGCCGATGAAGATGTCCGGGTAGCAGCGGTAGAGCTTCGCGCCCGGCTTGCCGGCGTTCTCCCAGTCCTGCTCGTCGCCGTTCAGCGGCGCGCAGACCTCGGGAACCTCGACCGCGGTGGTGCCCTCCGGAACGGCAATGTCGATCTTGGTGACCGGCGAGCCCGAGCGGCCGAAGTCCAGCGCGGCCGGACCGTCGTTGCGGACTCCGACGGTGGCCGTGACCACGTCGCCGGCCTTGCCAGTCACCTGGTCGCCGACCGCCACCAGGTCCGCGCCGTTCTTGCCGTTGACCTTGACGGTCATGCTGGACCAGTTGTTCATCGGGTCGGTGTCGGCCTGGAAGCTGCGCGCCGCCATCTTGCCCGGAGCCTTCGGAAGGCTCAGGACCGGACCGTTGCCGGGCTGCCCTGCCGAGAGGCCCCCGGCCTGGAGGTAAGCGCTGAAGTCCTCGAACTCGGCGATGGTCATCCAGTTGTAGTTGCCGTAGTCATTGCCCGGCGCGTAGGTGTCCTTGCCGAGGACGTAGGGCATCGACACCGAGCGGGCATCTCCGGCGGCGGTCACCTCGGAGAAGGTGCAGGTCCGCAGGTGGCCGTCCGCGTAGGTGCAGTTGCTGTACTGCTTGTCGGGACGGATCGAGTAGTCCAGGTCGAAGACCGCGACCGCTCCCTTGGCGTCGGTCTTGCCAGCGTTGCTGAGCGTCAGCGGAGCGCTGAACTTGCCGCCGGGAGTGGACGAGATCTTGGTCTCCTCGCCCGGGGCGGCCAGGTCGACGCCCTCGCCAATCCGCAGCTTGGCCGTGTGGCTGGCCGGAGCGAGACCCTCGGCGCTGACCGTGACCTTAAGGTCACCGGTGTCACCGTCCGTAGCCTTCGTGGTCGGCGTCATGACCACGTTGAAGAGGCCGCCGTAGGCCCAGTCGTAGAGGTCGACCTCGAAGGGGTCGGTGCAGACCAGGACGCCAGCCTCCGCTGAACTGCACTCGGGGCTCGCCGAGTCGGGCTTGAGCTGAACGACACCGTCGAGGTCCCGGTAGTCGTAGGTGACGGTGAGGCCTTCGACCACCACCGGCTCGGAGGCGAACAGGAGAGGTGAGTCGATCTTGCCCTCGGACCCTGCGGCAAGCGTGGTGTCGTTGAAGTAGGCGCCCAGTTCAATGGGTGCCTCCTCGGCGGCGGCGGCCGGGTTGGCGGAGGCTGCGACGAACGCGCCTGCTACGCCCAGTCCGGCGAGCCAACGCCGGGTGGAGTGGGTGAGCATGAGGGGTGTTCCTCCAGTTGGGGGTTCAGGTGGAGCCCGTGGATCTTAAGGAGCCCTTAAGGCTGGCGGGGGCCCCGAGAGTCGCCCAACGAGCAAGACGAACCGAAAGGTTGATCAAGGATCACCGCAATGTTCGGGCGGTCCGCTCCCGTCATCTGTGGCAGGAGCCCCCGGGAGGTGCAGTGACGTACGAGGAGTTCGCGGACACGCGGCTGGCCCCGCTACTGCGGTATGCGGTGATGCTCACCGGCGATCCGCACCAGGCTCAGGATCTGGTCCAGGAGACCATGGTCCGAGTCCAGCTCAACTGGCGGCGGGTCGCCCGGGCGGACTCACCCGAGCGTTACGTACGCCGGATGCTCACCAACCAGTACGTCGACTGGCGGCGCGGCTCGTGGGTACGCCGGGTGCTGTTGCGCGGGGAGCCCGACGCGACGGTGCCGGTGCCCACCGACCACGCCCAGTCCGCGGTGGACCGGGACCAGATCTGGTCCTGGCTGTCCCGGCTGCCGCGGCGGCAGCGGGCCGCCCTGGTGCTGCGCTACTACGAAGACCTGCCCGACGTCGAGATCGCCGACATCCTCGGCTGTGCCGTCGGGACCGTACGTTCGTCCATCTCCCGGGCCCTGGCCACGCTCCGGGCCGAATACGTGGAGGCGTGAACATGATTGAGGACGACCTGCGTGCCGCCTTCGCCCGGCACGAACCGCTGACCCCGTCGACCGGCCCGCTGCGGGCCGCGATCGACCGGCTCGCCGCCCGCCGTCGCCGCCGCCGGCAGAGGTTCCAGGCCGCTGGCGTCACGCTCGCCCTGCTCGCCGCGCTCGGAGTCGGCGTGCCGCAACTGCGTCCCGAGCAGCCGGCAGAGGACCCGTTGCCGTCCGGTCAGCCGGCTGACTCGCTGAACGTCCTGCTGGTCGGCGTGGACGGCTTCGGCGAGGAGCCGCAGTACCGGTTGGCGGACTCCATCCTTCTGGTGCACATTCCGGCGGACCGGAGCCGGCCGTACCTCATCTCGTTGCCGCGCGACCTGGAGGTGTCGGTCCCCGGCCGGGGGATCGACAAGATCAACACCGCGTTCTTCGACGGTGCCGGCCAACCCCGGCCCGACCTGGACGCCGGCTACGACCTGACCCGCCAGGTGGTCGCCGGCCTGACCGGGGTACGCGTCGATGCGGGCGCGGTGCTGACCTTTGCGGGGCTGCGCCGGATCACCGACGCCGTCGACGGGGTGGAGGTCTGCCTACCGAATGAGGTCCGGTCCTGGCACAGCCGTCGGACCTTTCCAGCCGGTTGTCAGCGGCTCGACGGAGCTGCCTCCGTCGAACTGCTGCGGCAACGACGGTACCTGCCTGACGGTGCGTTCGACCGGGACCGTAACGCCCAGCGCTATGCCGCCGGGCTGATCCGGCGGGCTGTCGCGCAGGACGTGCTGAGCAACCCGGTCCGGCTCACCGCGCTCTTGTCGGCCGCCGGCAAGGACCTGACGGTCGACGACGATGGCGTGCCACTGACCAAGCTGCTGCGGGTGCTACCCGAGCTCAAGAGCGTCGACCCGGTGGGGCTCAGCCTCCCGGTCGGGCCGCTGACCGGCAACGTTCAGCGGGTACGACTGGACCCGAAGCAGGGCCCGGCGTTCTTCGCCGCGCTGGGCGAGGATCGATTGGCGCAGTGGGTGGCGCAGCACCCGGAGCAGGCCAACGCCGTCCGGTGAGGCACGAGGCGGGCAGTCGACAGTGCGACGGGGTCAGCGGTAGTCGTCCTCGTCCACGGTGACCACCCGGGCCTGCTCCATCGCGTCCCAGTCGTCGACCTCCAGGCCACGGTGCGGCTCACTGTCGGTGTCGGCCGGGCCGGCCATCGCCGCCTGCTCGACCGCGTCGGCCGGTTCGGCCTCGGGGTCGCGTTCGTCCGGAGCGAGGTGGTCGCCAGGGGTGAAGTCCTCATCGGGCTGACCCATCGTCCCTCCCGGGGGTCTCGGGGCACGGTTCCCACCCACCGTACGGGCTGGGCCGGCGCCGCGCCCGGAAGCGGAGTGGGCGGAATCAGCCCTCGGCGACGCAACCCGATGCCAGGATGGTGCCGTGGGCTTCCTCATTCGACTGGCGATCACCGCAGTCGCTCTGTGGATAACCACGCTGATCGTGCCCGGCGTCGACGTGCACGGCCGCTCGGGTGGCAACACGATCCTCACCCTGATCGTGGTGGCACTGATCTTCGGCGTGGTCAACGCGGTGCTCAAGCCGGTGATCAAGGTCGTCGGCTGCGTGTTCTACCTGCTGACCCTGGGCCTGTTCGCGCTGGTGGTCAATGCTTTGCTGTTCCTGCTCACCGACCGGATCGCCCGCGGGCTCGACCTGCCGTTCCAGGTGGACGGTTTCTGGGCGGCGTTCTGGGGAGCCATCGTGATGACCGTGGTCACCTGGCTGATCAGCGTCATCGTGCCGGACGATAGGTGACCGATCCCGGCCAGCACCCGGGTCGGTTTTTCCGGCGCACCTCACCTACGGGATACTTCCGGGCGGAGGACAGCGCGGTCCGGCGCACAAATGAACAACAGCGGCCAGCACGGCCGAGAGTGGTAAGTAAGGAGCGCAACATGCCCATCGCTTCCCCCGAGGCCTACGCGGAGATGCTGGATCGCGCCAAGGCTGGCCGGTACGCGTACCCCGCGATCAACGTGACCTCCTCGCAGACGCTGAACGCGGCGCTCAAGGGCTTTGCCGATGCGGAGAGCGACGGCATCGTCCAGGTTTCTACCGGTGGTGCCGAGTACCTTTCCGGCCCCTCGATCAAGGACATGGTCACCGGCGCGGTGGCGTTCGCCGCGTACGCGCACGAGGTGGCCAAGAAGTACTCGGTCAACATCGCACTGCACACCGACCACTGCCCGAAGGACAAGCTGGACGGGTTCGTCCGTCCGCTGATGGCCATCTCGCAGGAGCGCGTGAAGCGCGGCGAGGCGCCGCTGTACCAGTCGCACATGTGGGACGGCTCGGCCGTGCCGGTCGCAGAGAACCTGCAGATCGCCTCCCAGCTTCTCGACGAGGCCGCCAAGGGCAAGATCGTCCTTGAGATCGAGGTCGGCGTCGTCGGTGGCGAGGAGGATGGCGTCGAGAACGCCATCAACGACAAGCTCTACACCACCACCGAGGACGGCCTGGCCATGGTCGAGGCGCTCGGCCTCGGCGAGAAGGGCCGCTACATGGCGGCGCTGACCTTCGGCAACGTGCACGGCGTCTACAAGCCGGGCAACGTCAAGCTGCGTCCGGAGATCCTCAAGCAGATCCAGGACGCCGTCGGCGCCAAGTACGGCAAGGACAAGCCGCTCAGCCTGGTCTTCCACGGCGGGTCGGGCTCCCTGCTGAGCGAGATCCGCGAGGCTCTGGACTACGGCGTGGTGAAGATGAACATCGACACCGACACCCAGTACGCCTTCACCCGGCCCGTCGCGGACCACATGCTCCGCAACTACGACGGCGTGCTGAAGATCGACGGCGAGGTCGGCAACAAGAAGCAGTACGACCCGCGTGCCTGGGGCAAGGCCGCCGAGGCTGGCCTGGCCGCCCGGGTCGTCGAGGCGTGCGAGCACCTGCGCTCCACCGGCACCACGATGTCCAAGTAACGACGTCCCACCGACGGCCGGCTCTCCTCGGGGAGCCGGCCGTCGTCGTCTGTCAGGTCGTCAGCAGCCGGACGGCTTCGCGTACGTCGTCGGTGAGGTGGATCGTCGACGACAGGTCACCGAACGGGGACGCGGCCAGCAGTGGACGCAGCAACGCCTCCACCGGTAGCTCCCGGGTCCAGTAGTCGTGGTCCAGGAAGATGTACGCGCCGCTGGCGCCGTCGGTGCCGTAGTAGGTCTTGGTGGCCGCCTGGAACACCTCCTGCACCGTGCCCGCCCGCCCCGGGGCGAAGACGATGCCACCCCGGGCGAGCCGCAGGATGGTGTCCTCCCGGATCGCGTTTGAGAAGTACTTGGCGATCCGCCCGGCGAACAGGTTCGCCGGTTCGTGCCCGTACAGCCAGGTCGGGATGGCCAGCCCGCCGGCCCGCGCCCAAGCGAGGTCGTCACCACGCTGCCGGGGGACGCCCGCGTACCGCTGGCGCACCGTCAAGGCCGTGGCCGTGTAGCGGTGGTGGTCGGTGAAGTCGGGCGCGGTGGCCAGCAGGTCGATCGCCTCGGTCAACTCGGTCGCCGTGCGGTCCGCCAGGTAGGCGCCGAGGTTCGCCGCCTCCATCACCCCGGGACCGCCGCCGGTCACCACCAGCCGGTCGGCCCGCGCCAGCTCCCAACCCAGCACGGCCGCCATCCGGTACGCGGGACTGCCACGTCGCACCGCGTGCCCACCCATGATGCCCACCACCGACTGCGGCCCGTGTCGGGCCAGCCAGACCCGGGTGGCGTCGGCCAGCGCGTTGTCCACGCCGTGGTCGTGCAGCCGCTGACCCAGCGCCTCCTTGACGTCTGGAAGCGCACCTCCGTGTGCCCGGTAGTGGTCGTACACCCGGGTGTCGTACATCCCGGTGAACCCGCCCTCGGCGAACCCGGCGGCCAGGTCCTCGGGGGTGTAGAGGTGTGCGGGCTGGGTCGGGTACGGCAGCCCCGAGAATGGTGGCACCACGTTCGCGCCGCGTCGGACCAGGTCGGCCCCGACGTCACGGGAGGCGAACCGGCAGCCCACGAAGAGGGTGCCGGCGACCTCGATGCCGGTCAGGTCGGGCACCGGCGCCAGGTCGAGGCGCAGGCCCTGCACGGTCAGCCCGGTCAGTCGGCCGGTGAGCAACTGTCGATCGAACTCGTCGCGGGTCTGGATCTCGTCGGCGTGCAGGTTCGGCTCGATGACGTCCGCAGGAGGTGGGGTCGGCACCAGGCCATCCTGCCCGTCCGCGCGGGCCGCCCACACCTCGGGCTTGGGGTGCAACCGACAGGAGCCCGGTGGCCGTGGCCACCGGGCTCCTGCGTTACCGGTTCCTGGGGAGGCTCCGGACCATTAGTTGTAATGGAAAACACCTGGCGGCGGCATAGGCCGCAGGCGTGACCAACTCCTCAGCCGTTCAGCCGAACGCGTCGGCCGACCCGCTCGCGTGTCGCCCTGTCCAGCGGGTTGAATGGGGCGATGCAGAACCTTTTGCCAGAGCCACCGGCCACCCGCCTGCCCGTGAACGACGAGGCCGACGCCGCCCTGGCCGCCGCCGAGGAGGCCGGCACCGATGAGGCGTTCGCCAGCGTGGCGGCCGGCTTCCCGACCTACAGTGCAGGCTGGGCCGAGCTCGCGGCCCGGTCGTTCGCGCAGGGCCAGGTCGTGACGGCGTACGCCTACGCACGCACCGGCTACCACCGTGGCCTCGACCAGTTGCGCCGCAGCGGTTGGAAGGGGCACGGCCCGGTGCCGTGGTCGCACGAGCCCAACCGGGGCTTCCTCCGCTGCCTCTACGTGCTGACCCGAGCTGCCGACGAGATCGGCGAGGCCGACGAGGCGGCCCGCTGCGCCCAGTTCCTGCGCGACTGCGACCCGGAAGCGGCGGACGCGCTGGCGAGCAACTGACCTCGCTCCGACGGCCGGCCCGACTCCGGGCCGGCCGTCGGCGGGTTACAGGCCTTCGGCGACTGCCGCGGCGATCTTCAACCAGGCGTCGCGGGTGGCCGAGGAGAGTCCGCCGTACCGGATCGGCTCGCCGGTGTCGATGAGCCGCTCGTACGGGGCCAGCAGCACCGCGCGCGTACGTGCTGCGAAGTGCTCCTGGATGGCCGGCAGGTCGATCTCCTTGCGGGACGGTGGCATCGATACCACAGTCACGGCCTGGCGGACCAGCCGTTGCCGGCCGCTCTGCTCCAGGTGGTCGAGCATCCGGGCGGCCGTCTCCGCTGAGTCGTTACGGGCCGACATGGTGACCAACAACTGATCGGTGGCGTCCATGGAGGCCTGCCAGTTTTGCGCCCGGACGTTGTTGCCGGTGTCCACAAAGATCAACTTGTAGAACCGGCTGACCACCTCGCGGATCTCGGCGAACGCGGCTGCGGTCAGCATCTCGCCACCGGTGGCCGATTCGTCCGAGGCCAGCACGTCGAACATTCCCTCGCCCTGCGAGCGGACGTACTGCGACAGGTCGCCGACCCGCCCGTGCGCGCCCTGGAACTGGCCGAGGTCACGCAGCATGTCCCGCACCGTGCGGGAGTGGAAATCCTGCTGGGCACGCATCCCGAGGGTGCCCTGGGTTTCGTTGTTGTCCCAGGCCAGCACGTAGCCACCGCGCTTCTGGCCGAACGTCATCGCCAGCAGCAGGATGGCCACCGTCTTACCCGCCCCGCCCTTCGGGTTGACCACGGTCACCTGCCGCAGTCCGCCGAAGTTGCGGCGCACCATCTCGATGTCCCGCTTGCGTTCCTGCTCGTGCCGGCCGGGTGCGAGCCGGAGCAGGCCCATCTTGTTGACCACCGCGCGGACACCCGTGGTGGCCACCGGATCGGCGGGCCGGACCTGCCGGCGCCGGCTGAAGTCCTCGGCGGTCGGTGCCGCCGTAGCCTCCGGCGTCCAGCTCGCGTCCGGATATGCGACGGCATCCGGATACCCGGTGGTGGGCACCCGGGTCACCCCCTCGGCCTCCTGGTACGGCTGAGCAGTCGGGCCACCGGGCACGCCCTGCTGCCACGGCGGCGGATACCACCCAGGCGACGGCGGGAACGGCCCGGGTGGTGGGGTGGCAGGGGTGGCCTGCGGGGGAGCCTGCTGCGACAGATTGTTGAACTGCGTCAGGTCTGGTGGTGGTGGGATGGGCGCGGGGCCGGCCTGACCAGGGATCATCGGGGTGTAGGACTGACCGGAGTGCGGCGGCTGCGGCCCGGGCGGGGCGGGGAGCGGGGGCGTTACGGGTGCGGCCGGCTCGTGCGCCGGTGTGGGTAGCCCAGCCGGGCGTTGCGGGGGATACGCCCACGGCGACTCGGTGCCCGGCCGCGCTGCTCCGCCGGCGGACCCGTCCTCCCCGGTCCCGTCAGTCTGCGGCGTCGGTCCGGCCGCTGTCGGTCCGGCCGCTGTCGGTCCGGCCGCTGTCGGTCCGGCCGCTGTCGGTCCGGCCGTCGCGGGGCCTGCTCCGGTCGGGCGGTCGGTGGGCGTGGCGGCTGCGGTGGGACGGTCCAGGGTGAACGGCAGGTCCAGGTCGACGCCACCCGGCGGCATCGGCGGGACGGCGGCCCGACCCCGGTCATTCCCGGCTGCGGTGCTTGTGGTGCCGGCTGCGGTGCGAGCCGCCTCCTGCTGGTGGTCCGTCGGCGCGGGGGCGGTGTCCGATTTCGCCGCGCTAGCAGAAGGGACGGGGGCCCCGGTACCGCCCGGGCCGCCGCCGCTCGTGGCAGCGCCCGCTGCCGGTGGCGCGGCCGGCGTGCCCGCTGCCGGTGGCACGGACGGCGTGCCCGCTACCGGTGGCGCAGACGGCGTGCCCGCTGCGGGTGGCACGGACGGCGTGCCCGCTGCGGGTGGCGCAGACGGTGTCGACGCGGCTGCTGGCGCGGCCGGAGCGGCCGGCGGTGGCCAACTCGGCTGCTGTGGCGTCCAGGCCGACCCGGCACCGCCCGGGCCGCTGACTCCCCAGCCCCCAGGTGCCGGGACGGCACCGGTGAGTGACGGGTAGTCGGACGGGGAAGGCGGCGGCTGGGCCGGGGCCCCGGGTTGCCCGGGAACCGGCGGTCGGCCAATCGGTGGAGCGGCCACCGGCGGTGTCACCGGCCCCGGCGCGGCCGACGGCGGCGGAGCCTGCTGCTGCTGGGCGACCGCCGCCCAGGGCGGCGCCGCACCACCCGCGCCCCGGTCGGCCGGATCCGGTGGCCAGAGTGGTTCAACGTCCCGCTCTGGCACCGGCTGCTGGCCGTGCACCTGCGCCCGGTCGGCGTTCTCGTCCATTACGGCCCTCCCCCAGTCCTCCTGCGAGGATAGGCCCCATCCGCCTTCGAGGGGCCGCCGGCGCAGCCGAGGCCGCCCCGCTCGGCGCAGCCCAGCGGTCAGATCGACCAGACCGCCCAGGCGCCCGGCTCGATCCACCATGAACGCTTCCGGGTCAGCTCGCCCTCGACACCATCGTCGAGGTATGGCACCTTTCCCTCCCTCGGCAACACCGACACGGCCCGCCCACGAGCCCGCCGTACTTCGAGGCGTACCCGCTTGCGGCCCAGCGCCGAACGGACGACCACCGGAACCGCCACCGCGACCTCGATCTGGCCGTCGGTCGGGTCCGGCGCGGTCAGCAGCGTCACGTCGTCAAGCGTCGCGTACCCGCCGCCGTTGCCGACCGCGCAGGCCAGCAGCGGTTCGTCACCGTTGGTGAGGATGGTGTCGTCCACCTCCACCCGGGCCCGCCAGTGCAGCGGCCGGCCGGCGTCGTCGGCTGCGCCGAGCAGCGCGCCGTCCAGGGTCACCGAGCCGCCGTCGTTGCGCAGCAGGTCCAGTCGGCGTGCCGTGCCATCCAACACCGCGGCGGCCACCGCCGCCGGGTCGCGCGGCAGCCCCAACTGCGCGGCCAAGTCCCGATGGGTGCCGCCACGGGCCGGATCGAGCGGGAGTACGGCCACCGGCGGCAGATCGGGCAGCGTCCGGTTGCCGGGCAGGTCCGCCGGGCGGCGGCTCGGCGCTGGTGCGTACCGCCGGACCAGCCGGCGCAGCACGGCGCGCAACTGCCCGTCGCTGGCCGTGGCGACGACCAGCCGGGTCTTGCCGTCCAGGTCCGGCCAGGTGAGGCCGTCCGGGCGGGCCGGACCGTCGAGCCGGGCCAGCACCGCGTCGATCTCCGCGTCGGAGCGGGCGGTGACCGTCTCCACTCGGGCGCCGCGGGCGATCAGCGCGTCGGCGCAGGCCAGCACCGGCACGCGTGGCCGTTCGGTGGCGCACTGCTCGGTGTCACCGCTCGCCTGGGTCGTCTGGCCGCTGCCGGTCCGGCCTGTCGAGTCAGCCTGACCGGAGTCGGTCTGGCCCGTCGGGTCGGTCTGGCCCGTCGGGTCGGTCTGGCTTGTCGGGTCGGTTTCGGCCTTGGTCGCACCGCCACAGCAGGCCCCGCCGCTGCCACAACCCCCGGGAGCGCTGCGCTCCGAAGCGAGGGTGAGCAGCACCACGTCGTACACGGAAGGAGCCTCCTGCCTCTCGACGCGACCCCTGCCGGCCACGCCGTCATTACTTGTTAACCTGACACCCCGGGCTCGCCAACCGGTCGCCACCTGGCACCCGAGCCTTCTGGAGGCGGAAAAGATGCCAGCGATCGTGCTCATCGGCGCTCAGTGGGGCGACGAGGGCAAGGGCAAGGTTACCGACCTGCTGGGTGAGCGGGTCGACTACGTCGTGCGCTACTCCGGCGGCAACAACGCCGGCCACACGGTGATCACCCCAGACGGCCAGAAGTACGCGCTGCACCTGATGCCTTCCGGTGCCCTCTCACCGAACGCGATGATCGTCATCGGCAACGGTGTGGTGGTCGACCCGAAGGTGCTGCTCGCCGAGATCGACGGCCTGGCCGAGCGCGGTGTCGACGTGTCGCGGCTACGGATCTCCGGTGACGCGCACCTGATCATGCCGCACCACCGGGCGTTGGACCGGGTGATCGAGCGCTATCTCGGCTCGTCCCGGATCGGCACGACCGGCCGGGGCATCGGCCCGGCGTACGGCGACAAGGTCGCTCGGATCGGCATCCGGCTCCAGGACCTGCTCGACCCGGGCATCCTGCGCAAGAAGCTGGAACTCGCGCTGCGCGAGAAGAACCAGATCCTGTTCAAGGTCTACAACCGCAAGGCGATCGACCTTGAGGCGACCGTCGAGGAATACCTGGAGTACGCGGAGCGGCTCAAGCCGTACATCGCGGAGACCCGGGCGATGCTCTGGGACGCCCTGGACCGGGGCGACACGGTGCTGCTGGAGGGCGCCCAGGCCACCATGCTCGACATGGACCACGGCACGTACCCCTTCGTGACCTCGTCCAACCCGACAGCAGGCGGCGCCTGCGTGGGTGCCGGCATCCCGCCAACCGCGATCAACAAGGTGATCGCGGTGAGTAAGGCGTACACGACCCGGGTCGGTGCGGGGCCGTTCCCCACCGAGTTGTTCGACGCCAGCGGTGAGCACCTGCGCAAGATCGGTGCGGAGTACGGCACCACGACCGGCCGGGAGCGCCGGTGCGGGTGGTTCGACGCGGTCGTCGCCCGGTACGCCTGCCGCCTCAACGGCGTCACCGACCTGGTCATCACCAAGCTGGACGTGCTCACCGGTCTGCCCAAGGTGCCGATCTGCGTTGGCTACGAGATCAACGGTGTCCGGGTCGACGACATGCCGATGAGCCAGACGGACTTCCACCACGCCAAGCCCGTCTACGAGGAGCTCGACGGCTGGTGGGAGGACATCACCAAGGCAAGAACCGTCGACGACCTCCCGGAAAACGCCCGCCGCTACATCGCGCGCGTGGAGGAACTCTGCAACACCAAGATCAGCGTGGTAGGCGTAGGCCCAGGCCGAGAAGAAAACGTAGTCCTCCACCCCCTCCTCCCCTAACCCCCCACCCAACCCAACCCACCCCACCCCACCCCAACCCCCAACCCCCGGCTCCCGCCGGTCGCCCGCCCCGGTGATCATGAGGTTGACGGAATATTCGATCTTCAAAGGTCCCGTCAACCTCATGATCACGCACAGCTGGTGGGTGCTGTTTTCCACAGGGTTATCCACAGGGGTGGTGGCTGGCTGGATGGACGGCCAGCGTGGTTACTTGTGGATCGCGCAGAACTTGTTCGCTCGATTGCGGCCGCTCAGGATGGCTTGATCACGCGAGCGCAGGCACAGAAAGCCGGGTTCACCCGGCACGACATAGATCATCTGGTGGCCGCGGGCCGTTGGTGGCCGCTCGCTCGAGCGGTCTATCTGACGCATGGCCGGTACGGTGCACCACCTGCTCGCCGGTGTCGTATTCGTGCCGCATTGCTCTCGCTGGGCACGCACGCTCACGCGGTGTTCGGCACTGCGGCTGAGCTGCACGGCATCGCCGGACTGCCGCGTCGGGACGAGATCCATGTGGGGCTGCCGGGCCGGGCGGCAAAGCTGGCGCGGGTGTCGGATCCCGCGATCGTGCTGCATCAGCTCGAACGCGCTCCAGGTGTGGTGATGCGGGTGAACGGGATTGCGGCTACGGAGCCCCGGCTGACCGTTGCCGAGATCATCTTGCGGGAACGTCGCTACGCGGCGGTCTCGGTGCTCGACTCCGCGCTCAACCAGGGGCTACTCACGACCGAATGCCTGGCAGCCATCCCAGCGCTGATCCGAGGTCGGCGAGGCGCGGTCGCAGCACGCGTCTATCTGGCCGAGGCCGATGGTCGGGCACAGTCTCCATTGGAGACTCGCTCTCGGCTGCGTTGCGTTGACGGGCGGGTTCCGCCAGACACTCTCCAATTGGAAGTGCGCGACGGCGACGGATATCTGCTCGGCATCGGTGACCTGGGCTGGCGCGGTCCACGGGTGATCGCCGAAGCCGACGGACGAGACGCACACGGCACACCTGAGGCTATCTTCACCGACCGCCGCCGCCAGAACCGTCTGGTCAACGCCGGCTGGACCATCCTCCGCTTCACCTGGCAGGACACCCTCCACCCCGATTACATCCCCCACACGGTCCGCCAGGCGATCACAGCAGCTCATTCCCGTCGATCATGAGGTTGACGGGTTAGTGGATCACCAAAAGGCCCGCGCCAACCTCATGATCAACAGCGCTCGGGAGGGGGACAGTAGGATCTGGGTCGTGCGGGTTCTTTTGGTGGGTGGTGGCGGGCGGGAGCATGCTCTTGCGCTCGGGTTGGTAAGCGATCCGGCTGTTACCGCGCTTGTTGCTGCGCCTGGTAATCCGGGGATCGCCGAGCTTGCCGAACTGCGGGCCGTGAACGCTACCGATCCGGCTGCGGTGGCGGCGTTGGCTGTGGAGACATCTGCCGACCTGGTGGTGATCGGGCCTGAGGCGCCGCTGGTCGCCGGGGTCGCCGACGCCGTACGCGCCAAGGGGATCGCCGTGTTCGGCCCCTCCGGTGCGGCCGCTCAGCTGGAGGGTTCCAAGGCGTTCGCCAAGGACGTGATGACCGCCGCCGGTGTGCCGACCGCCCGCGCGTACGTCTGCACGGACGAGGAGAGCACCGCTCGGGCGCTGGACGAGTTCGGTGCCCCGTACGTGGTGAAGGACGACGCCCTCGCCGCCGGCAAGGGTGTGGTGGTGACCGACGACCGGTCCGCCGCCCTCGCGCACGCCGCCGACTGTGGACGAGTCGTGGTCGAGGAGTTCCTCGACGGCCCGGAGGTCAGCCTCTTCGTGGTCACCGACGGTGAGGCGGCGCTGCCGCTGCTGCCGGCACAGGACTTCAAGCGGCTCGGCGACGGCGACACCGGGCCGAACACCGGTGGCATGGGCGCGTACGCGCCGCTGGCCTGGATCTCCTCCGGCCTGGTCGACGACGTCATGCGTGACGTGGTCCACCCGACGCTCGCGGAGATGCGCCGTCGGGGCACTCCGTTCGCCGGCCTGCTCTACGTCGGGCTCGCGATCACCGCAGCCGGCCCCCGGGTCATCGAGTTCAACGCGCGCTTCGGTGACCCGGAGACCCAGGTGGTGCTCGCGTTGCTGGAGACCCCGCTGGGCGGGTTGTTGCACGCGGCTGCCACCGGCACGCTGGCCGAGCATCCGCCGCTGCGGTGGCGCGACGACAGCGCCGTGACCGTGGTGCTCGCCTCCCAGGGCTACCCGGCGGCACCGCGCACCGGTGACGTCATCACCGGCGCGGACCGCCCGGGCATCATCCACGCCGGCACTGCCCGTCGGGCCAGCGACGGCGCGTTGCTGTCCGCCGGCGGCCGGGTCCTTTGCGGTACGGCCACCGGCCCCGACCTGGCCTCTGCGCGGGATGCCGCGTACGCGCTGGTGGATGGGGTGGGCCTGGCGGGCTCGCAGCACCGTACCGACATCGCCGTCGCCGCGATCGAGGACCGGATCACGATCCCGAGCTGAGCCCGCGCAGCGGCGGACCAGTGCCTGCGGTGGCCTCGCCGTGGGGACGGAACGACGACCGTGAACGTCCGCGGTGGCCCGGATCGGTCAGCCGACGAGATGGCTGCTGACTGCCTGTCCAGGTGTGGGTGGATTGCGGTGCGGGGGTGGCGTGGTGGCAGTGTTGCGAGTCCGCGGTTTCGGTCTTCCCGAAGGCGAGCCGGTCGATCTCTATGCCGACGGTGACCGGTGGACCTCGGATCCGGTGGCCGGTGCGGAACTCGTCGCCGAGGGCTGGATACTGCCCGGGCTGGTCGATGCACACACTCATCCGGGAGCCGAGACGCCAGGCCAGCCACTGGACGACGGCATCTTGCGGGAGGATCTCCGGGCGCATTTGGAATCGGGAGTAACGCTCATCCGTGCGCCCGGACTCGCTGGTGATCCGCCCGATTGGTTCGGCCGAGCTGACGAAAGCCCGCGAGCCTTCCACGCCGGCCCATGGCTCGCTCAGCACGGACAGTTCATGGAAGGCTGGGGTCGCCGCCCAAAGCCAGCCGACTTGCCTGCCGTCGCAGCCGAGCAGGCAGCTCGCACCGGTTGGGCGAAAGTGGTGATCGACTGGCAGCTCGGCGACGATGTTATGCCGGTGGAAGTGTTACGTGAGGCTGTCACACGGGTGCATGCGGTCGGTGGGCGCCTTGCGGTGCATTCCCAACACGCGGCAGGGGGTGTGGTCGCGGTCGAGGCGGGCGTGGACTCCGTGGAGCACGGCATGGGCCTGGACCCGGAGCTGCTATCTCGCATGGCCGCGCAGGGCACCGCGCTGACTCCGACACTATCGGTGATCACCGCTTCCCTGGCAACGATTAACGCGGATCCGGAACGTGCTCGCAAAAGCTGGTACGTACCGGGAGCAAGCGCGCACGCTCGGCTCACCGCCGCCGCCGTCGAGGCCGGGGTCACCGTGCTGGCCGGTACGGACTCGCGGCCGCACGGTGGCATCGCTCATGAGATTCGTGCTCTGGTGGCAGCCGGTGTATCACCACACCAGGCGATCGCCGCCGCTTCTTGGACCGCCAGGTCCTATCTCGGCCTGCCCGGCCTGGTGGACGGAGCCCCGGCGGACGCGGCCGTGTTCGACGGCGATCCCAGAACTGACCTCGGCCAACTCGACAAGCCGCGAGCCGTGATCGTCCGTGGAAAGCGTGTTCACCGGCGTGTGGGTAGCCAATGACTCTGAAACGGTCGTCGTAGCCGCACCCGTGCACGATCTGCCACCGCCACGGCCTGCGGGGGCCACTTCGCTGACCCCGCCGACAGGCCATCCGTCGTGCTGATCAAGTGTGCCGGCCGAACGAGGTGAGGCGCTGTGTGTGCAGGAGATGAGCCAGTCTGGTGAGGTTGTCGCCCCCGAGGGGCAACCCGGCGTTGGTCCGGCCACGACTTAGCGGTGTCGGAGGCACAACGACGGGAGGAGTGGAGATGCGGGTTTGCGGACGATCACCGTGCTGTTGGTGGCCGGTGGGAGGACAGGTCCGAGGATGCCGCTGAGCCGGAGATCGGTCGAGCGGTCCGCGGCCGACGCCGAGTACACCGAGTGCGTTCGCGCTGGTCTGCCGCAGTGGCGCCGGACGGCGTACCTGATGTGCGGTGACTGGCATCAGGGCGACGACATCGTGCAGCGGGTGCTCACCGAGCTGTACCGCAACTGGTCCCGGGCCCGGCGGGCCGACAGCCTGAACGCACTGGTCCGGACGATGTTGATGCGGCGGTTGATCGACGAGCGGCGACGCCGCTGGGCTCGGGTGCTGCTCACCGATCTGCTTCCGGAGCGGGCCGCACCGACCGCCCCGGATGCCACGGAACGGCTCGATCTGGTGGCGGCGCTGCGTCAGGTCGCGCCGCGGCAGCGGGCCGTTCTGGTGCTGCGGTTCTTTCAGGACCTGACGGTGGAAGAGACGGCGCAGGCGTTGGGCTGTGCGCCGGGCACCGTCAAGAGCCAGACCGCCAAGGGGCTGGCGACGCTGCGAGGACTGCTCGCCCCCGTTCGAAATGACGTGCCGAACACCGCGCAGGCAGGCAAGGCGAGTGGCACGCCGACCAACGTGTTTGCCCACGGGAGTTGACAATGATCGAAGACATGGATGTGGCGCGGTTGATGCGCGCCGAGGTCGAGTCGGCCGAGACGCCGTCGGCCGTTGTGAACATCGAACGGGCGATGATCGCCGGGAGGCGGCAGCGCTGGTACGCGAGGGGCGCGGGTGCCGCACTGGCGGTGGTCGCGGTGGCCGTCGGCGCTGTCACGGTGCCGGGCTTGGTCGCGCCGGACGGGTCGTCGGCGCCAGCGCTGGAGATGGTCGGCGCCCTGGCTCCGCTGGAGCCGTACACCGGGGAGGTGACGTCGCCCGACGCGTCCCGGATCCCGGCCGCGTTGGAGACGATCGATCCAACCGTTCAGTACGTTCGGTTCGGCTGGTTGCCGTCGGGCCTGGCCAGTCTGCAGTACGGGGCGGGTCTGACGCATACCGGCCCGGGTGTCTTTCTGAACGGGAGTTCCGGCGATAAGCAGAACTGGGCGGGGGTTTCGGTCGACCTCTACCCGAAGGGGGTGACGCCGCCCGCGCCGCAGGTCATGGGCATTGACCAACGGGCACCCGTCGTGAGTACGGCGCCCGCGCCCGATGTGCGGGGCGCGGCGGCGACCTTCACTCAGTACGACGTCGACGGCACTGACCGGCTCTCCCTCCGCTGGCAGTACGCCCCGGACGGCTGGGCCGCAGTCGATGTCTCACCCTGGGCGGCGGGGCAGGATGCCCGCGAGATCGCCCTGCACGTGGCGCAGAAGCTCAGGTTCAGTACGACCGAGCGGGTGCGGATGCCGGCCCAGGTCATGGGGGTGCCGCAGAGCCTGCGGCCGATTTACACCGACGTCAACGGGCCACTGACCCCGGACGGCTGGCGGTGGTACGCCAGCGTCTCGTACAGCGCCTTACCCCCCACCGCGAACACCGGCACGCAGTGGTCGAAGACGCTGGACGTCAGCTTCTCCCCGTACTTCGAGATGACCGACAAGATCCGGGCCGAGCTGGACGGTAAGGAGCCCCCGCTTCCGAACACCACCTTCGACGGTCATCAGGCGTATTTCGTCGCTGGCGGTGATCCGAACGGGCTTGAGTCGCTGACCGTGTACGACGTGCGGGGGATGACGGTCGGCATCGACGCGCACCGCGGCACGCTCGATGAGCAGGGCACGAAGGGCCTGTTCCAGCACCTCGACCTCGCCGGGGCCAAGACGGACTGGCGGCCTTCGCTGATGGTCGACTGACGGGCGCGGTCACCGCCCCGGAACTCGCCGGTTTTCGCCGACGGTTCCGGGGCGGTCAGCCGTAGTAGCGGCGCAATTCTCGGCTGAGCACCTTGCCGGTGGCGTTGCGGGGCAGGTATTTCACCAGGATCACGTCCCGGGGGACGGAGAATCGGGCCAGGTAGTGCCGGACGTACTCGCGTACCGCCTGGGGGTCGAGCGTCTCGCCCGGGTGCAGGGCGAGGAACGCGGACAGGCGCTGGCCGTACTCGGCGTCGGGCACGCCGATCACTGCCGCTTCGCGGACCTGTGGCAGTTGGGCGAGCAGGTCCTCCACCTCGGACGGGAAGACGTTCTCGCCACCGGAGACGATCATGTCGTCGGCCCGGCCGTCGACGAAGAGCAGGCCGTCGGGGTTGAGCCTGCCGAGGTCGCCGGTGTCGAGCAGCCCGTCGCGGGTCTCCCGGCTGGCACCGGAGGTGTAGCCCTCGAAGAGCATCTCGTTGCCGACGAAGATCCGCCCGACCTGTCCGTTCGCCACCTGCTGACCGTTGTCGTCGAGCAGCTCCAGCCGGGTCCCGTACGGTGGCCGGCCAGCCGTCGTGGGTGCCGCGCGCAGATCCTGGGGACCGGCGATGGAGGCCCAGGAGACCTCGGTGGAGCCGTAGAGGTTGTACAGCACGTCCCCGTAGACGTCCATGAACATCGGTGCCAACCCGCCGGGCAGGGTCGAGCCGCTGACCGCGACGACCTTGAGCTTGGGGTGGGGCTCCGGCGGGGGGACGTCCAGCAGTCGTTGCACCATCACCGGTACGGCGAACAGCGCGTCGCACCGGTGGTCGGCGAGGGCGGCGAGCGTGGCGGCCGGGTCGAAGCGGCGCTGCAACACGATGGTGGCCCGTAGCGCGAAGCAGACCTGGAGTGCGGCGAATCCCCAGGTGTGGAAGATCGGTGCGGCGATCATCACCCGGTCCCGGGTGTGCAGGGGGATGCGGTCGATGATGGACACCAGTGGGCCGAAACCGCTGGGTGTGGGCCGTCGGGCGCCCTTGGGTGCCCCGGTGGTGCCCGAGGTGAGCACGATGATCTCCCCGGCGCGTTCCGGCGGGTGCAACTCGCCCGGGAGTGCCCCGGCGACCAGTTCCTCGCGGGCACGCTCGTCGAGGCGGGGCAGTTCGGCGGGGAGACCGAGAACCCGCTCGGCGAACTCGTCGTCGTGCACGAGCACCCGGAGCTGCTGCTCCTCGGCGACGGTGACCAGTTGGGCTGCGGAGAGCCCAGTGTTGACCAGGACCGCGTCCACACCCAGCAGGGTGGCTGCGACGATCGTCTCGATCAGCCCGTGGTGGTTGCGGCAGAGGATGCCGATCCGGTCGCCGGCCTGTACGCCGAGCCCGGAACGCATCGACCGGGCCATCCGTTCGGCTCGGTCGAGGAGGTCCTGGTAGGTCAGCTCGGTGCCGTCCTCGTCGATGACCGCCAGCCGGCCGGGGTCCCGGCCAGCTGCCTGGCGTAGCTCGCCGGCGAGGCTCCACCCCCACGTGCGCAACGCGTTGAGCTGCGAGGCGATCCGGACCGGGCTGCCCGGCATGAGCAGCCCGCGACGAGTCAGCGTGGCAACGATGAACGGCAGGTCCATGCCGCAGACCTCCTAGGGGTGGTGCGCGGACAGGGCGGCGTCGCTCCCCCGTCCGTCGGGGCGTCTTCCCTGATCATGCACCCGACGTCGCGCCAGGCCCAGCCAGCGTCGGCGTGGGGTGACGAAGACGGCACGGATCGTGGATTCCTCGGGCGGCGCGGTAGGAGTGTGCCGTCCGGCCCTGGTCGGAACGGGCCGGGCCAGGAGGCAGCCCAGCGGTCAGCGCGAGCCTGTCATCCTCACGCCTCGCCGAGGCGGGGCGTCGTCGGCGGCTGGTGGCGAAGCGCGAGGGCCGCCGCGCGAGCAGCGTCGAGCAGCTCCTGCGGGGTCAGCTCGGCCAGTCGGGCGCGCTGATGCTCCAGCAGCCGGGCTGCCGCGTCGAGCAGCCCGGTCTCCTCGACTGGGCGGGGAGGCAGCTCCAGCTCCGCCGCGAGGTACCGCTGCACGACCGCGCCCAGGTGAGCGACCCCGATGTCTCGTACGGTCAGCGACAGGTGGGCGCTGGTGGATCCGTCGGCCGCCACCGCGCTGTGCGCTGCACCCCGGGGCAGGTAGAGCACCTCTCCTGGCGTTAGCCTGGTCCGCAGCACGACCTGTCCGGGCTGCTCGGCTCGGCCGCGGTCCCACCGCCCGTCCGTCGGCGTGGAGTGGATCGTCCATTCCTTCTGCCCCTGCACCTGGACGACGAACACGTCGGCGTCGTCGCGGTGCGGCGGGAGGGCCTGACGCTCGGCAGGTGTGAGGAAGAAGAACGCTTCGACGGGGCGCCCCAGGCCGGTGCCCAGCTCGTATGCCAGCGCTGCGGTGGGAGCGTGCCAGTGCTCGATGTTGCGCAGCAGCACGCTCGCGCCCTCGGCCACCCGCCGGGAGACCTTCTCCGGGTCCACATAGTCGGGCAGGTGCCGGTCGGCAACGGTGCGGGGTGCCACGATGCCGTCCAGCGGGTTCTCACCTGCCCCGAGGACCGCGACGTAGGGGGCTCGGAGCAGGCCCCCGGCGAGTGACAGCTCCAGGTCCCGCACGGTAAAGACGCCCACCGGGGGCTGTGCCGGGTGCAGGACTGTCGGGACTCGCCGCCACGACTCCGCGAGGAATGCCGGGACGTCTCCGACCAGATTACGGAGGATCACACTGTCGTTCATCGCATTCATATCCGTCACATGCCTGCCATCTGTTCGGCCAATACCCGGGGGGTGGGGTCGATGGCTCGGGAGAGGGTGAGGTACTCGCGGGCTAGTCCGACGTCGCCGAGCTGCTGGTATGCCCAGCCGAGGTAGAAGGCGGCCGGCGCGACCGGGAGTCCTCCCTGTGGGAGGACCTGCTTCCACGCGTTGATGGCGCCGATGAGGTCGTCGGCGGCGACGAGCGCTTTGGCATGCGCTTCCCACACCCGATGGTCGTACGGGCTGATGGTGGTCAGCGTGCTCGTAGCCTTCAGCGCCTCGCCGATCCGGCCCTGGCCGAGCAGGGTCTTGGCGCGTGTTTCGTACATCGGGAAGGCGTGGTCCTTCCACGAGAGGAGCTCCAGCGGCCCGGTCGCCGGCTCGGCCCTTGCCAGGGCGGCAGCGGCTCGGTCGAGCAACTCCATCGTCTTTGGGATGTCTCCGCGCAAGTACGGTTCGTACGCGATGGCCCGGTAGAACGTGTGCTCGGTGAGGTGGCGATCCATCCCGACCAGGGTCACCTCCGTCATCGCCCGCCGTCCGAGCTTGACGGCCCGGTGCAGCGCTGGCACATCGGTTCCGCGCTTGCCGTTGGCGACGACGACGTAGTTGGCGAGCCGGACCCGGGTCTCGGGTGGGACGGATGGGTCGGACGCGGCCCGCAATGCCCATTCTTCGAGCAGCGGGTACGCACCAGGGTGCAGCCGCACCAGGGTGGCCATCTCGGCGCGGGCCGTCTCGGGGTTGACGGGGTGATCGGCGATCCGTGCGTCGAGGAGGCCGAGGATCTCACCGGCCCGCCACGGGTATCCCAGGCGCAGCATGAGGTCACTCGCCACGCAGCGCTCCTGAGCCGTCAGGGATCCGGGGTCTCGACAGGCCTCGTCCACCAGCCACCACAGCTCACTGGCGAGGTCTACCGGCATCGCGGCGAAGTCGCTGCTCGTGGCGTCGACCCGATCCCAGCTGGCCGCGTCGAGGATGCGCCGTTCAGGTTGCGGGAAGGTGTTGAAGGCGGGGACCAGGTGCGCTGCCCCATCGACCAGGTGACGGGCGATGCCGTAGGTAATGAGCGCGAGGTTTGTGGAACGGGTGACCGGCGCGCCCAGACCAACGTAGACAGGGCAGGCAGCCGGCTGGCCGGCGGTGGTGAGCGACATCAGCCGCTCGGTCAGCGCCTGTGCGCCGGGCACCGATTGGTATTTCGGCAATTCCATCGTCGTGAGATTCCTTCGGCATGGCCGGATCGCGGCCAGCGCCGTTGTTTGGATCAGTCGGGGGGCGGCGGTAGCCGCAGGCCCGCCGGGCCCGTGGAGACCAGGACCCTCGATGAGCGGGCCTGCGGTTACCACGTCGATCGTCAGATGTAGTAAGGCTCGCCGTGCATGTCCTTGTCCCACGCCACCTGCTGGGTGGTGCTGTCGTGCGACTGGGTCGCGGCGACGGCGGGGGCGGCGATTGCGCCACCGAGCGCGGCCGCGGCGACCACACCGAGGGCGATCCGCTTGGCCTGAATCTTCTTGACGGACTCGGACTGTTCCATTTCAACTCCTTCTAGATTCGGCAGTCGATCGATGCGTTGTCGACTTTTTTGCCGCTAGAAGATGATTGCTGAGGAAAGAGCAGACGGGCGCCAACCTTCACGCTTCCTTGACACGCAACCCTGCTTTCCTGACGGAAGTTTGACGGGGCCAGTGGCATGAGGACGACGCCAGGGAGTCTGCCCGGCTCAGATTCGGTGGCCGGAGATGGCCCGGGAGATGACCAGCCGCTGGATTTCCGAGGTGCCCTCGAAGATGGTGTAGATCTTGGCGTCGCGGTACCAGCGCTCGACCGGGTGGTCGCGCAGGAAGCCGGCGCCGCCGAGCAACTGCACCGCCTTCTCGGTGACCGACACCGCCACCTCGCCGGCCTTGAGCTTGGACATCGACCCCTCGCCCGCGGTGAACGGGCGGTTGTTGCGGCCCATCCAGGAGGCTCGCCAGACGAGCAGTCGAGCCGCGTCGATCTCCATCCGCATGTCGGCAAGCGCGAACGCGACCGCCTGGTTTTCGATGATCGGCCGGCCGAACTGGACTCGGTCCTTCGCGTAGTCCAGGGCGTACTCGTAGGCGGCTCGGGCTACGCCGAGTGCCTGTGCACCGACCGTGGGTCGGGACAGCTCGAAGGTACGCATCGCGGCCTGCCCGGTGGCCCGTTGACCCGAGCGGGCCCGGTCGAGGCGTTCCAGCAAGGCGTCCCGCCCGCCGAGCAGGCAGCGGCCGGGCACGCGTACTTCGTCGAGGAAGACATCGGCGGTGTGGGACGCGCGCAGGCCAAGTTTGCGTAGCTTGCGGGTGGCGGCCAGGCCGGGGGTGCCCGGTGGTACGACGAACGCCGCCTGGCCCCGGGAGCCGAGCGTGGGGTCGACCGAGGCGATGACCACGTGCACTCCGGCGATTCCGCCGTTGGTGGCGTACGCCTTCTGCCCGGTCAGCACCCACTCGTCGGTGGCCTCTTCGTAGACGGCCCGGGTGCGCATCGCGCTGACGTCCGAGCCCGATTCCGGCTCGCTGCTGCAGAACGCGGCGACGGTCGGCGAGTCGACGTCGCCGAAGCACTGCGGCACCCACTCGACCATCTGGTCAGGGGTGCCGGCGCCGTAGATGGCGGCGACGGCGAGTGAGGTGCCGAAGATGCTCAGCCCGATGCCGGCGTCACCCCAGAAGAGTTCCTCGCTGGCGATCGGCAGGGAGAGCCCGGTCGGGTCGGCCCAGCAGGTGGCGAGGAATTCGAAGCCGTAGAGGCCGACCTTGGCGGCTTCCTGGATGACCGGCCACGGGGTGTCCTCGCGTTCGTCCCACTCGGCGGCGGCCGGGCGCACGACCTCGGCGGCGAAGCCGTGCACCCAGTCGCGTAGATCTCGCTGTTCCTCGTTCAGGTCGAGCGAGAACTCAGCCATGTCAGGCCTTGGGGATGTCGAACAGGTTGGCGATGTTGGCGGCGAGGCCGAGGTCGCCCTTCGCCTTCAGCTTGCCGGTCATGAACATCATCACCGGGTTGGCGCCACCGGAGACGATCTTCAGGAACTCGACGGGACCCATGGTCAGGCTCAGCTTCGGGTCGTGCTGCGGGGCTTCGTTCACGTCGCACTTGCCGTCGGCGATGACCACCTCGTAGGTGTCGCTGCCGCCGTCCTGGCGACCGGTGATGACCCAGTGGATGACCGCGTTCGTGGAGCCGGCCCGGTCCGCGCGGAACAGCGACGGCATCCGGCCGAACACCTCGCCCAGGATCTTGCCGCGCAGGTCACCGGCCATCACCTGGGCGATCTTGTCGTCCGGGGTGGACTTGACCAGCTGGGCGAACTCCTTGGGGCCAACGTTGGAGAAGCTGGCCGGGTCGAAGTCAGTCATCAGGTGCGCCTTCCGGAGGATTGGCTACTCGTGCGTAACCCTACGTACGAGTAGGTATGCTCGCAAGGTGTCCACCGTTCCCGCCTTCAAGCGCCTGCCACGTGCCGTTCGTGAGCAACAGATGCTCGACGCGGCCGTCAAGGTCTTCTCCCGGCGCGGCTTCCACGGGGCCAGCATGGACGAAATCGCGGAGGATGCCGGCATTTCCAAGCCCATGGTGTACGCGTACCTCGGCACCAAGGAAGAGCTCTTCGTCGCCTGCCTGCACCGGGAGGGCACCCGGATGATGCAGGCCATCGCCGGCGCCGCCGCACCCGACCTCCCGGCGGACGTTCGGCTCTGGCGAGGGTTGAGGGCGTTCTTCGGCTTCGTGGGCGCGCACCGCGACGGGTGGGCGGTGCTCTACCGGCAGGCCCGCGGCGAGCAGCCGTTCGCCCGGGAGTTGGCCACCATGCGATCCCGGCTGGTCGAGGTGGTCGCCGGGATGCTCGACCACGCGCTGCGCGCCGAGGGCCGCGAGATCGCCGCCATCGACCTGGAGGTCGTCGCGTACGCCCTGGTCGGCGCGACCGAGTCGCTGGCCGACTGGCTCGCGGACCACCCGGACGCCGACCCGGAGAAGACCGCCACCCGGATGATGAACGTGGCCTGGCTCGGCGCCGCCCAACTCCTGCACGGCGTCACCTGGCGTCCGCCGGCCGACTGACGCCCCCGGCGGAGACAGCGTCGGTGCCCGGCTCGCCGACCCGCGCCGCATGGCGGCGGCGACCGCGGAGCCAACGAACCACCTCGACGATCAACGTCACCGTCAGGGCGAGGCCCAGACCCAGCAGCAGGCCGCGGAGCGGGTCCTGCTCGAAGGCCAGCCCGCCGACGTAGCCGACCAGCGCCGAGTAGAGCGCCCACGAGCCGGCGGCGAGCGCGTCGAAGGCCAGGAAGCGTCGCCGGGGATAGTGCACCGCGCCCATGGTGAGGGTGACCGCGGTGCGGCCGCCCGGCACGTACCGGGCCACGGTGAGGATCAGCCCACCGCGCGTCGCGATCCCCCGCCGAGCCCAGTCGGCGGCGGCCCGGCGACGACCGTCGGGCGGCAGCCGGTCGAGCAGCCGCGCGCCACCGGCCCGCCCGATGGCGTACGAGACGTGGTCGCCGACCAGCGCCCCGGCGGCGGCCACCAGGATCACCGCAGGCAGGTACGGCGCACCGGAAGCCGCGAACACCCCTGCCGTGATCACCGCCGTCTCGCTCGGCACCACGGGAAAGAAACCGTCGAGCACCGCGATCGCGAAGATCGCCAGGTACACCCAGGGCGAGGACATCGTCTCGTGCAGCAGGTCGAGTAGATCCATGGTCCCGATGCTGGTCTGGGCGGCGGCTCCTGCCATCGGCCACTGGTCAGTCGGACGGCACTACTTAGGTAGCGTCCGGCCCGGACGACGGGTAGGGGTTTTCCCCCAGCTCACCCGGGTCTGGCGGCGCGGGGCGGGCCGATCCGGCCGTGTGGCCCTACGCTCGCTGCGTGGCCTCCAGCGCCGTCGCCCTGCGGCGAGTCGTCCAGCGGTACGCCCCGCTGCTGCTCGCCGTGACGGTCGCGGCGGCGGTCTGGGCCAGCGCGACCGGTGACATCGGGGTCCGCTCGTCGCTCCCGGGTGCCGTCCCACTGGCACTCGCGCTGCTCTCCGGCTGGGCTGTCGCCATGGTCCGGACCCGCCGCTGGCCGTTGTTCCTGGCCGCGGCGGTCGGTTGGCTGGTGCTCGCCGCCGCGGCGGCCGGAGTGGTCGCCTCGTACCAGGCGGGTCTGCGGCTGCATGGTCGGCGGCTCGCCGGCTTCCTTGCCGGTGCGGCCGTGGTGCTGGCCGGCGGGGTGCTGATCGGGCTGGCGGTGGGTGGCGTACGCCGCATGACCACCGCAGCCAGCGGCAACGTGCTGATGCTCGCCGTTTGTCTGGTCGGACTTCCGCTGGTCTTCGGCCTCTGGGTGCGTGCGCGCCAGGAGACGCTTGCCGCCCTGCGGGACCGGGCCGAGCGACTGGAACGCGAGCAGGAGGCCCGCGCCGACCGGGTCCGTGCCGAGGAACGAACCCGGATCGCCCGGGAGATGCACGACGTGGTCGCGCACCGGGTCTCGTTGATGGTGGTGCATGCCGGGGCGCTGGAGGTGACCGCCGCAGACCCGACGACCGTCGAGGCTGCCGCGCTGATCCGGACGACCGGTCGGCAGGCGCTCACCGACCTGCGCGAGGTGCTGGGTGTGCTGCGACAGGCCGGCCCGGGCATGGCGCCGGAGCGCGGGCTGGACGCGCTGGACGCGCTGGACGAGTTGATCGGGGAGTCCCGCGCCGCCGGGCTGCGGGTGTCCCGCCGGGACGAGGGCGTGCCGACGGCATTACCGGCGACGCTGGGGCGCACGGCGTACCGGGTGGTCCAGGAGGCGTTGACGAACGTGCGCAAGCACGCCGCCGACGCCGAGACGATCGTCTGCCTGCGCTATCTGTCCGATGGCCTGGAGGTGCTGGTCCGAAACGGTCCGTCCGAGGGCGGGACGACGCTGCCCGGTGCCGGCCAGGGGTTGCTCGGGTTGCGCGAGCGGGTGGAGTTGCTCGGCGGCCGACTGGAGGCCAGGCCCGTGGACGGCGGCTTCCTGGTCCGGGCCCTGATCCCGATGGCGGGTGCGGCGTGATTCGGGTGGTGGTGGTCGACGACGAGCACCTGGTCCGCGCCGGGTTGCGGCTGATCCTGGAGGCGGCGGAGGACATCACCGTCGTCGGTGAGGCGGCGGACGGCGCCGGCGCGCTGGAGCAGGCCCAGCGGTTACGCCCCGATGTCGTGCTGCTCGACGTGCGGATGCCGGGTGTCGACGGGCTGACCGTCGCGCCGGAGGTGATCGCCGCCGGCGCGAAGGTGATCATGTTGACCACCTTCGACCTCGACGAGTACGTGCACCGGGCGCTCCGGGCCGGGGCGGTGGGATTCCTGCTCAAGGACACTCCGCCCCGCGAACTGGCCGCCGCCGTTCGCACCGTGGCCGCCGGGAACGCGATGCTCGCCCCGACGGTGACCCGGCGCATGATCAGCTCGTTCGCCGAACGTGGTCCGGCCCGTCGGGACGCCGCTCGTCAGCGGCTTGCCCCGCTCACCGCGCGCGAGTTGGAGATCGTCCGCGAGGTGGCGCGCGGGCTTGGCAACGCGGAGATCGCCCGGCGGTTGACGATGAGCGAGGCCACCGTGAAAGCACACGTCAGTCGGGCGCTGGCGAAACTCCAGGCGGGCAACCGGGTGCAGTTGGCCATCCTGGTGCACGACGCCGACCTGCTCTGACGGGTGTCAGGTCGGTCCGGCCCGGTCGGTGGTGGCGGCGCGGCAGCGGGCCCGGTGGCGCAGCCAACGGATGCCCTCGATGCCCAGCGTCACGATCACCGACAGGCCGATCCCGGCGAGGACGCCCTTGACGGGGTGCCGTTCGAAGGCCAGCCCACCGAAGTAGCCGAGCAGCCCGCAGTACAGGGCCCAGGTGACCGTCGCGATCGCGTCGTACAGCAGGAACGACCGGCGGGGATAGCGCACCGCACCCATGGTGAGGGTGACGGCGGTCCGCCCACCCGGCAGATACCGGGAGGTGGTCAGGATCAGCCCGCCGCGACGGTTCAGCGCGCGCCGGGCCCACTCCGAGCTGGCTCGTCGGCGGCTGCCATCGGGAAACCCGGCGAGTCGTCTCGCGCCGCCACCGCGCCCGATGGCGTACGAGACGTGGTCACCGGCGCAGGCGCCCAGCGCGGCGGCGACGATCACTGCCGCCAGCTTGGGATTTCCGCTGGTGGAGAGCACGGCGGCGGTGATGACGGCCGCCTCGCCGGGTACGGCTGGGAAGAACGCGTCGACCGCCGTGAGCCCGAAGATCAGCAGGTACACCCACGGTGAGGTGACCAGCTGTCGAAGCAGGTCGAGCGCGGAGTCCATGCCCCCATGCTCGCCGGATGCGACCCGCCCGGTGGCCGAAGACGCTGGATAACCCCCACCTCTCCCCCCCGCCGATCTTGCACTTTCTGTCCGAACCAACCCCTGCAAAAGCCGCATAACAACAACCGAAAGTGCAAGATCGACGGGGTGGGGGTGGGGGTGGGGCGGGGCGGGGCGGGGTGGGGTTGGGGTGGGGTTGGGGTGGGGGGCCTGCGGGGTGGGTCAAGTCGTGCGGGCCAGGGCTGGTGGGGCTAGCAGCGGGCCGTGCGGGGTCTTGTCGCTGGCGGTGGGGCCGTGCGAGGTCAGCACTACCGGCGTGGCCAACTCCGCGTGCACCGCCTCCGCCCAGTCCAGTGGTGGGTCGTCGTACAGCGGGCGGGAGCGCAGCAGGTGAGCGGTGAGCGCGGCCTGCCGGTCCAGGTCGCCGGGCGGACCCGGAGTGAGCCGGTCGGTGGTGTCGTAACGGCGGCAGATCCGCAGGCGGGGGCCGGCGAGGTCGAGGTGGGTGAGCGCCAGGCCGTCGACCCCGCCGGCGGCGGCGAGCGCGTACCGGTGGGCGACCGCGTCGAAGTGGCCGAACCGGAACCGGCCCTGCCACCGGTTCGTCGGGTTGTGCGGGTCGGCCAGCGGCAGGTCGGCGTCCTCCGTGACCAGCGGGCCGGGCCCGTGCCGGGTGGTGACCAGCCGGAGCACCCCGATCCGGGTCGCGCCGCCGGGCTGGCCCGCCTCGGCGAGCAGGTTGTCGACGTTGGCGAACGTGGTGGTGCTCCACGTGGTGTACGGGTGGAAGCCGTGCCATTCGTCGAGCAGCACCCCCTGCGCGCCCTCGAAGACGCAGGTCCCAGCGCGCAGCGCCCCGGCGAGCCAGGTGTGGTCGACGATCGCGACCCGCCCGGCGAACCCGGTGAACGCGGGCATGCAGTCCTCGACCGGTGGCGCGTCCAGCGGCCCAAGCTCGGCGGTCAGCCGGTCCCGCAGGGCGGTCAGACGGCGGCGTAGCAGCGCCGGGCTGCCGCAGTCGGCGACGCGGGGCGCGTCGTCGGGGTGGGCGAGCCCGTACGCGACGGCCTCGCCCACCCCCAGCCCGCAGGAGCCGTGCCGGTCGGCTCCCCGGGCGATCTCCCGGGCTCGGTTGGCTGCCCGGTGGTACGGGGTGGCGAGCAGCGCCGCCCCGTCGACGGTCAACCGGTCGAGCGCGTCGGGCACCCCGACCGTGGCGAGGTGGTCGGCCTCGGCGGCCAGCGCCAGCGGGTCCACCACCACGTGCCGCGACAGGTGCGTACGGACCCCGGGATGGAACGTGCCGGCGCCGAACTGCGCGAACGTGTGATGCCGCCCATCGCGCAGCACGACGTTGTGCGCCGCCTGCGCGCCCCCGTTGAAGCGGACCACCGTGTGCACCGGGCGGGTGGCACAGAGCCAGTCCACCACCGTGCCCTTGCCGGCGTCGCCGTAGCCGAGGTCGACCACCGCCACATGTCTCACAGCCGGGTCACCCCGCTGGTGGTGTCGCGGAAGACCGGCAGCGTCGGCACCTCGGCCCGTCGCCCGAGGCGGGCCAGTGCCTTCGACACGGTGCCGGTGGCACCGGAGCCGGCGCGGTCCAGGTCGCGTAGGCCCTCGTCCAGGTCGATGGCCTGCTCGCCGAGGCCGATGGTGAGCGCGATGGTCTCGCAGACCGCGTCGAGGTCGTCGAGCACGACGGCGTTCTGCCCGAGCAGGTCCCGCCAGAAGTCGAGCACCTTGGCGTTGCCGGCGTAGTGGCTGCCGGCGGGGAGCAGATAGTAGGTGTCCCAGCAGCGGGTCACCTCGTCGACAACCTGCCGTAGCGGTACGTTCTCGGCCAGGTCGTCGCCGATCAGACCGGCCACCTCCCGGGCCTTTGCCTGCGGGTACGCCAGCTCGTCGCCGATGATGAACAGGTAGCCGCGCCGGCCGCGCTTCTCCCAACCGTCGGTGCGGGTGTGCCGGGCCATGAAGTACATGGCCAGCTCGTACGACTCGGTCATCTGCCCACCGCCACCGCCCTCCAGCACGATCCGGCCGAGGTCGTCGTCCATCCGGTTGTCCGATTCGAACTGGCCGACCTGCAATGGCACCCGGTCACAGGTGGCGTCGCCGATCGCACCGAACATGATCTGCGGGTCGCTGGCGTAGCCCTGCCGTTGCAGCAGCCCGAGCAGTTGCGGCAGCTTGGTCTGCAGGACGCGTGGCACGTTGCGCATCGAGCCGGTCACGTCGAAGAGCACTGCGATGGCGGTTGAGCGCGGGTGCTCGTCGGAGTCGCGGCTCTCGCGCATCGCGTCTCGGGGGTCGAGCGCCGGGTGCACGGTGCGCGCGCCGCTGTCGCTGTAGGAGAACGCGCTGCGGCCGGTGGAGCGCCGGTAGCGGTCGGCGGCGTCGTACACGTCGGTGGACCAGATTCCACTGCCCATGACAGCTCCTCCAGGGGGTGCGGGGTGAAGGGTCGGAAGGTGCGTGGCCCGTAGAGCCGGTCCAGCACCTGGTCGAGTTCGCGGAGCAGTCGCCAGGCGTCGTCAGGCCCGGAGACCAGGGGCTGTGGTCCTCATCGCACCGTCTCCTCGCGGGCGGGGCGTAGCAGCGCCGGGTGCAGCAGTCGGGCGTCGCCGGCCCGGTAGAGCCGGGCGCGGGGGCCGCCCCGGGCACCACCACGCTCGGTGTTGGCGCCCGTGCTCTCCACGAAGCCCGGCACGGAGAGCACCTTGCGGTGAAAGTTTCCGGCGTGCAGCGGGTGGCCCCAGACCGTCTCGTAGACCGCGCGCAGCTCGCTGATCGTGAACTCGGCGGCGAGGAAGCGCGTGGCGAGTGGGCTGTATTCCAGCTTGGACCGCGCCCGCTCCAGCCCGTCGTCGATGATCCGGCCGTGGTCGAAGGCGAGCTGCCGGCTGGTCAGCGCGGTCACCGGCAGCCAGATCGCCGCGTCGGCGTCGGTGCCGGCGGCCGGGTCCGGCAGGTCGGGGGCGAACGCTAGGTGGGCGACGGAGACGACGCGCATCCGCGGGTCACGATCGGGGGAGCCATAGCTGCCCAACTGCTCCAGGTGTACGCGGCGCAGCCGAACGCCCCCGAGCCCGGCCTCCTCGGCCAGCTCCCGTCGGGCGCCGGCGGTCAGGTCCTCGTCTGGGTGGACGAAGCCGCCGGGCAGCGCCCAGTGGCCGGCGAAGGGCGGCTGGCCGCGCTGGATCAGCAGCAGGTGCAGTGCGCCGTCGCGGATGGTCAACGCCACCACGTCGACGGTCACGGCGACCGACGGGTAGGCCCCGGGGTCGTACGCCGCTAGGAACTCCTGCTCGTTGACCATGTCTCTCTCAATCTGAGAACATCTCGATGTGAGAAGAACCTAGCGCATGAGAACGCCCCCGCCAAGCCCCAATCCGGTCTCAGCGCACGAGACCCGCCAGGTGGGGTCGGCCGCGCGAGTCGTGCAGGGCGAACCCGCCGTCCGGCAGAAGGGCGAAGCTCACCGTGCTCGGCAGTTGTACGGGCAGCTTGAACGCGACCTCGACGGCGTAGGCGTCCGGCAACCGGTTCTCCAACGCGGCCAGGCAGCGAGCCTTGCTCCACATGCCGTGCGCGATCGGCCGACGGAAGCCGAACAGCCGCGCCCCGAGCAGGGACGTGTGGATCGGGTTGCGGTCGCCGGAGACCCGCGCGTACTGCGTGCCGACCCGGGGTTCCACCCGCCAGCGGGCCGTGGCAGCCGGTGCATCGGGGCGTTCACCCCGGTCGCGCCGCTCACCGCCGCCGGGCCTGCGCTCCCGACCGAGGTACGTCGAGACACCGCGCCAGACCTCCGCACCGTCGACCGAGCCGACCAGCACCACGTCCACCTGCCGGCCTCGGTCGTGTGGGCGCAGGTTCTCCGCGTACGTCGTGAAGTCGAGGGTCTCGTCGGCGGTGATCGGGCGGCGCACGGTGATCCGGTTGCCGACGTGCACCAAGCCGGTCAGCGGGATCGGGAACTCCGCGGCGGTCATCAGCCGGAGGGCCAGTGGAAAGCCCATGACGTGCGGGAACGTCGCGGGCAGCCGGTCGGTGAGCCGGAATCCGCAGACCCGGTCGTAGTCGGCCAGCTGAGCCCGGTCGACGGTCACCCCCCGCGCGGCCAACTCGACCGCCGGCAGGTCGGGCCCACGCCGCCGGCCGCCGAGGCCCGGCAGCGCACCGAGCAACGCCCGCCGGTAGAGCGCCCCGGCCGATGGCCCCTTCGGCGTGACCATCACGCCCCCAGGAGGCTCTGGCCGCAGACCCGGACCACGTTTCCGCTGACCGCGCCGCTGGCCGGCCAGGCCAGCCAACCGATCGTCTCGGCCACGTCCACCGGCAACCCGCCCTGGGCCAGGCTGTTCATCCGCCGCCCTGCCTCGCGAACCACAAGCGGGATGCGCGCGGTCAGCCGCGTCTCGATGAAACCGGGGGCCACCGCGTTGACGCTGATGCCCCGCTCACGCAGGGCCGGGGCGAGCGAGTCGACCAGCCCGATCACGCCGGCCTTGCTGGTGGCGTAGTTGGTCTGCCCCCGGTTGCCGGCGATCCCGGCGATCGAGGAGACCGACACGATCCGCCCGCCCGTCGGGATCAGCTCCCGTTCCAGCAGCACGTCGTTGATCCGCTCCTGGCTGGAGAGGTTGACGTCGATCACCTGGTCCCACCGCTCGGCGTCCATCCGGCCGAGCGTCTTGTCCCTGGTGATGCCGGCGTTGTGCACCACCACGTCGACCCGGCCGTGCCGACCGGCCAGGTGGTCGGCGAGCCGGGTCGGCGCGTCCGGCGCGGTCAGGTCGAGCTGCACGGCCGTGCCGCCGATGTCGTTCGCCACTGCCGCGAGTGCATCCCCGGCGGCCGGGATGTCCAGCGCCACGACCCTCGCGCCGTCACGGGCGAGCACCTTCGCCAGCGCCGCACCGATACCCCGGGCGGCACCGGTCACCAGCACGACCTGTCCGTCGAGTGGGCGATCCCAGTCGTCCGGGGCACTCGCCGCGCCTGCACCGACCCGGATGACCTGCCCCGAGACGTACGCGGAGCGGCCGGAGAGGAGGAACCGGAGGGTCGATTCGAGGCTCGTGAGTGGGCCGGCCGAGTGGGCCGGACCGCCCGTTGCGGTGCTGTCGGCGCGGGTCACGTAGACGAGTTGCGCGGTGGTGCCCCGGCCGAACTCCTTGCCGATGCTGCGGACCAGCCCTTCGAGAGCGCGCTGAGCGGTCGCCTCGCGGGGCGTCGCGCACTCCTGCGGCGGGGTGCCCAGCACGATCACCCGGCCGCTGGGCAGCACTGCACGGGCCTGCGGGTGAAAGAAGTCGTAGAGCTGGCGCAGGCCGGTCGAGTCGGTGATCCCGGTGGCGTCGAAGAGCAGTGCGGCGTACCGCTGCGGGGTGCCGGCGGCGGCGGTGTTGGCGGCCGGGTCGGCCAGCTGGACCCCGGCGCTGGTCAGGATCTTGGTGATTGGTTCGGCAAGCCGGCCGCCGGTGGCAGCGCCGAGCAGGGCTGGCCCGGGCAGCAGCGGGTCGCCGGGGTGGTGCCGGCGCAGTCGGGGCGGGTCGGGCAGCCCGAGGCGCTTGACCAGCGCGCGGCCGGCGGCCGATTGGACGAAGCTCGCGTACCTGTCGGTCATGGGCGTAGCCTACTGGCGAGTAGGGTTCGAGCAACACGTGTCGAGGAGGCGGATCGTGCAGAGCATCCGGCGGGTCGCGGTCATCGGGGGCAACCGAATCCCCTTCGCCCGTTCCAACTCCCGCTATGCGGACGCGTCCAACGCGGACCTGCTCGGTGCCGCACTGGACGGCCTGATCGCCCGGTACGGGCTGGCCGGGCAACGGGTCGGCGAGGTCGTGACCGGGGCGGTGCTCAAGCACTCCCGGGACTTCAACCTCACCCGCGAGGTGGTCCTCGGCTCCCGGCTCGACCCGCACACCCCGGCGTACGACATCCAGCAGGCGTGCGGCACCGGCCTGGAGGCGGCGATCCTGGTCGCCAACAAGATCGCCCTCGGTCAGCTCGACGTGGGCATCGCCGGAGGTGTCGACACGACCTCCGACGCGCCGCTCGCGGTCAACGAGGAAATGCGGCGCACGCTGCTCAAGCTCAACTCCGCCCGCACGCTGGGCGACCGACTCAAGGTCGCGGCGAAACTGCGCCCGCTCCAGCCGTTCAAGCCGGAGATCCCACGCAACGCCGAACCGCGTACCGGGCTGTCCATGGGTGACCACGCCGCCCGCACCGCCCTGCACTGGCAGATCGACCGGCGCTCCCAGGACGAGTTGGCGCTGCGCTCGCACCAGCGGCTGGCCGCCGCGTACGACCGGAACTTCTTCGACGACCTGATGACGCCGTACCTGGGGCTGACCCGCGATGCGAACCTCCGCCCCGACACCAGCCTGGAGAAGCTCGGCTCCCTCAAGCCGGTCTTCGGCACCCGCGGCCCGGGCGCCGAACACGCCACCATGACCGCCGGCAACTCGTCGCCGCTCACCGACGGCGCGTCCACCGTGTTACTGGCCAGCGAGGAGTGGGCTGCCGCGCACAACCTGCCGGTGCTGGCCTGGTTCAGCTGGTCGGAGACCGCGGCGGTGGACTTCGTGCACGGCGACGAAGGGCTGTTGATGGCCCCCGCGTACGCGGTGCCACGGATGCTGGCCCGGGCCGGGCTGACGCTGCAGGATTTCGACTACTACGAGATCCACGAGGCGTTCGCGTCGCAGGTGCTGGCCACCCTCGCCGCCTGGGAGTCGCCGGAGTTCTGCAAGGACCGCCTCGGCCTGGACGCACCGCTGGGTGCCATCGACCGCGACCGGCTCAACGTCAACGGCTCGTCGCTGGCCGCCGGGCACCCGTTCGCCGCCACCGGCGGGCGGATCGTGGCGACCCTGGCCAAGCTGTTGGCCGAGCGGGGCAGCGGAAAGGGGCTGATCTCGATCTGCGCCGCGGGTGGCCAGGGTGTGACCGCGATCCTGGAACGCTGACCGCGCCGAACGTCCCTTACGGACGGACCCGCCAGCAGGCGTTAACGGTCCGTTCAGGAACCGGCCCGCTGGTGGAGGGTTTACCACGCGATGGTGATCGCTGCCGCGCCCTCGGCGCGGCATCGATCGCTCCTGCGTGCGGAACGGGGCCGTAACACGATGGAGTCCGTCGTCCCACGGACGACCACCCTTTCGGTGGTCATCCCAATGTTCAATGAGACTGCGGTCATCCCGGCCCTGGTCGCCCGGCTGCGGCCGGTGCTTGACGCACTCGGCGTCGACTACGAGGTGGTCGCCGTCGACGACGGCAGCCGGGACGACACCGTGTCGGTGCTCTTCGACCACGGGCGGGACTGGCCGCAGCTGCGGGTGCTCCGACTGCGGCGCAACAGTGGCCACCAGGCGGCGCTGACCGCAGGCCTCCACCGTGCCGTCGGCCAGTGGGTGGTCAGCCTCGACGCCGACCTCCAGGACCCGCCGGAGACCATCGCCGAGATGCTCCGAGTGGCCCGCGAAGACGGTGTGGACGTCGTCTACGGCGTGCGCGCCGACCGCAGCACCGACACGATCTTCAAGCGCAACACCGCCCGGGGCTACTACTGGGTGATGCGCCGGCTCGTCGGCGCCGACCTGCCCGCGCAGGCCGGCGACTTCCGGCTGCTCAGCCGGGACGTGATCGAGGTGCTGCGCCGGCTGCCCGAACGCGCCCCGGTCTACCGGCTGCTGGTGCCGTCGCTCGGCTTCCCCAGTGCCGAGGTGCGCTATGACCGCGCGGCACGGGCCGCCGGGGAGACGAAGTATCCGCTGCGCCGGATGGTGGCCCTGGCCTGGGAGAGCACGGCCAACTTCTCGGCCGCACCACTGCGAATTGCCACCTGGCTGGGGATGTCGAGCTTCCTGCTCTGCCTCGCGCTGATCGTGTTCGGCATGGTCGCCCACGTTTCCGGCACCACGATCCCCGGCTGGACCTCGATGTTCGTCGCGGTGCTGCTGCTCAGTGGGGTACAGCTGGTCTGCCTCGGCCTTCTGGGCGAGTACGTCGGCCGGATCTACGCCACCGTGCAGAACCGGCCAGCCTTCCACGTCGGGTTCGACTCCCTCGACAAGTTGCCCGGCGCCGAGACCGTCGACGACGGCGCGCGTACGCCGAACTTCGGACCGGTGGTCAACGCCCGTGGCTGACACCCTGCTGGCCGAGCGGATCGACACCCCGGCCCCGGCGGCACGCCGAAACGTCCTCCTGCCGGTACTCACCACGCTCCCGTGGGCGCTCGTCATCGCCGCCCTGCTCGTGGTCTGGTCACGCGGCGACGTGCCGGTCCCTGACCTCGCCCGGTTCTCCGCGTACTGGGTGTTCGCGCTGGTGCTTCCCGGGACCCTGGTGCACCGCGCACTGCGCGGCAGCCGGGGCAACCTTCCGGAAGACCTCGCCTTCGGCGCGGCCACCGGCCTGCTACTCGAAATCGTCGCCTGGGCGTTGGCCGCGGCGACCGGCCAGCAGGCCCTGCTGCGCTGGTGGCCGCTGCCGGTAATTGTCGCCTTCGCCGCCGTCCCCCGGCTGCGCCGGCACTGGCGGGTCGGCGAGCGCCGACCGCTGCCGGTCGTGTGGCACTGGGCGATGGGCGTGGCGCTGTTGGTGGTGGTGGCCTGGGGGTACATCCAGTGGCGGATGGTCCCGCTGCCTCCGGTGTACGGCGGCTATTACCAGGACCTGCTCTACCACCTGGGGCTGGTGCAGGAGCTGACCCGGGCGATGCCGTTCGAGTTGCCGCACGTCGCGGGGGAAGGGCTGCGCTACCACTACCTCTCGGACGCGCACATCGCCAGCGCCAGCATGATCACCGACATCCCACCGGCGGTGGTGCTGCTGCGACTCTGGCTGGTGCCGGTGATCGGCACGGCGGTGGTGCTCGCGGGCGGGCTCGCCCGCGACCTGAGTGGCGCCGTCTGGGTCGGCCCGGTGGTCGCCGTCGCGGGCTTCGTCGGGACGACTGTCACGCTCGGCTCGGCCGTGGGCGCGTCCGGTGAGATGCCGCTGTCGTACGCCAGCCCGTCGCAGACGTACGTGCTGGTGCCGTTACTGCTGCTCGTCGGGCTCTGCGTCGACGTGGCGCGGGGGCGTTCGCTTGGCCTGGCCTGGGCACTGGTCCCGGTGCTCGGCCTGATCTGTGCGGGGGCGAAGTCCAGTGCGCTGCCACCGCTGATCGCCGCCCTGGGTCTCACCGCGGCCGTGTTCTGGTGGCGGGAGCGGCGGCCTCCGCGGCCTGCCCTGGTGGCACTGGCCTGTCTCGTGGCGGCGATGGGGCTCGGCTTCCGGCTGTTCGCCGGTGGCGGGGCATCCACGCTGCGCGTGCAGGCGTTGGCGTTGCTGCACTTCATCGGCCCGTACTCCGAGACGCTTGGTGGGGGCGACGGAATCTGGCCGGACGCGCCACTGCCGCCGGGCATCAACGACGGCGGGGCCCTCGGCTGGCTGCTGGCGTTCTCAGTTGTCGTCTGGTGGGTGCTGGGCCAAGCGCCACGGTGGGTGGGCATGAGCCTGCTCGTCGAGCGGGGGCACCGGGCCGATCCGGCCGTTTGGCTGCTCGCCGGCACGGTGCTTGCCGGCGCTGCCACCACCTGGGTGTTCCAGCACCCGTCGATCAGCCAGATCTACTTCTGGATGGGTGTCATCCCGGTCGGCGCCGTACTGACCGTCTGGTCGCTCGCCGCAGCCCGGGCACCCTGGCCGGTGCTGGTGGTGCCCGCCGTAGCCGGCGCGCTGGCGGCGATGGCCACGGCCGGCACGGTGACGGGTTTCGCCCTGCCGCGGATCGCCCGTCCCGGCACCCCCTACACCTCGACCATCGAGGGATGGCTGCGGGTGCTGGGTGTCTCGGCCGTTCGGTACGTGCTGTTCGTGGCGGTGGCCGCCGCGCTCGCCGTCGGGGTGGCCGCCCTGTGGCGGCGGCGCGTCCCGTCACCCGGGGGTCGTCGGCGGATGGCAACGGTCGCGATGGCCGGGGTCACCGCCGCGATGCTCGGTGCCAGCCTCGCCGTCGCCGTGGGTGGGGTCGTCCGGTCGGTGCTGAGCGAGCCGGTGCCGGCGACCGGGCCACAGTCGTACGCGCTGACCGTCGACGAGATGCGCGCGGCTCTGTGGCTGGACGAGCACGCCGCCGCCGACGACGTGGTCGCCACCAACGTGCACTGCCGACCGGTGCAGACCACGCAGCACTGCGATGCCCGGGCGTTCTGGGTGACCGGTCTGGGCGGGCACCGGACGGTGGTGGAGAGCTGGGGTTACACCGATGCGGTCGTGGCCGCGCACGGCGTCGACAACCTGGGGTACGCCCGGCAGAACTTCCCCGATCAGGAGTTGCTCGCGTTCAACGACGGGGTGTTCACCGCCCCGACCGTGGCCGACCTGGATCGGCTCCGGACGCAGCACGGGGTCCGGTGGTTGTTCGCCGACAGCCGGGCGGGCGCGGTGTCGCCGGAGCTGGCCCGGCTGACCCAGGTTCGGCTGGTCGCCGGCTCGGTCACGGTCTACGAGCTCAGCCGCCCCTGACGGCCTCGGCAACCCCGGCCCGGTTCAGGTGAAGGCCTGCGGGTACGGGACAATGAGGTACGTGACGACGATCCCCAACGTGCTGGCCAACCGGTACGCCTCGCCCGAATTGGTCGCCCTCTGGTCTCCGGAGGAGAAGATCCGGATGGAGCGGCGGCTCTGGCTCGCCGTGCTCCGCGCTCAGCGCGACCTGGGCGTGCCGGTGCCGGACGGCGTGGTCGAGGCGTACGAGCGGGTGCTCGACCAGGTGGACCTTGCCTCGATCGCGGAGCGTGAGCGGGTCACCCGGCATGACGTGAAGGCCCGGATCGAGGAGTTCAGCGCCCTCGCCGGGCACGAGCACGTGCACAAGGGGATGACCTCACGGGACCTCACCGAGAACGTCGAGCAGCTTCAGGTGCGCGCCTCGCTGGAGCTGATCCGGGACCGGGTGGTGGCCACCCTCGCCCGACTGGCCTGGCTGGCACACGAGCACTCCGAGCTGGTCATGACCGGCCGTTCGCACAATGTGGCGGCGCAGGCCACCACGCTCGGCAAGCGCTTCGCGTCGGCGGCCGAGGAGCTGCTGATCGCGTACGAGCGGTTGGAGGAGTTGATCGCCCGCTACCCGCTGCGCGGGATCAAGGGGCCGGTCGGCACGGCCGCCGACCAGTTGGACCTCTTCGACGGCGACGCGGACAAGGTGGCCGAGTTGGAGCGGCGGGTCGCCGAGCACCTGGGCTTCTCCCGTGTGCTGGACAGCGTCGGGCAGGTCTACCCGCGTTCGTTGGACTTCGACGTGCTGGCCGCGCTGGCGCAGACCGCCGCCGCGCCGTCGTCGCTGGCCACCACGATCCGGCTGATGGTCGGGCAGGAGTTGGCGACCGAGGGCTTCAAGCCTGGTCAGGTCGGCTCCAGCGCGATGCCACACAAGATGAACACCCGCTCGTCGGAGCGGGTGAACGGCTTCGCCGTGATCATCCGGGGTTACCTGTCGATGATCGGCGAGCTGGCCGGTGACCAGTGGAACGAGGGGGACGTGTCCTGCTCGGTGGTCCGTCGGGTGGCTCTGCCGGACGCGTTCTTCGCGGCGGACGGGCTGTTCCAGACGTTCCTCACGGTGCTTGACGAGTTCGGCGCGTACCCAGCGGTGATCAACCGGGAGCTGGAGCGGTTCCTGCCGTTCCTGGCCACCACGAAGATCCTGGTGGCGGCGGTCCGGCGTGGTGTCGGCCGGGAGGTCGCCCACGAGGTGATCAAGGAGCACTCGGTCGCGGTGGCCCTGGCGATGCGCGAGAAGGGCTCGCCGGAGAACGACCTGTTCGACCGGTTGGCGGCGGACGGCCGGCTCGGCCTGTCCCGCGCCGATATCGACACCCTGGTCGCCGATCGCACCGCCTTCGTCGGTGCCGCCCGAACCCAGGTGGAAGCGGTAACAAGCCGAATCACCAAGGTGGTCCAAAGCCACCCAAATGCCGCAACCTACTCCCCACCCCCCATCCTCTAACCCCCGGCGACTTTCGGCGCCTTACGTCACTGCCGGACCCCACGTCACCTACCCCGGACATGATCGACACCACATCGCCGACATTGGGGTATCCCTCGCCTCGGATGCCCCCATGTCGGCGAAATGGAGTTGATCAGCCCCGACGGGGGTGGGGCCGGGCCGGGCGGGAGCAGTGGGTGGGTGGTTAGTCGCCGGTTGGGGTTTCTGCGGCGGTTCTGAGGTTGGGGGCGCTGGCTGGTTCGGCGATGCCGCCGGGAGACCCGGTGAAGCCCGCGACCTCCGCGGTCCCCGCCGCGACGGCCGGCTGGTCCGCCGGCATGACCTCGGGCATCTTGGGTACGGCGACCACTGCCGTTCCGTACGCGCAGATCTCCATCCACATCTCACCGCAGTCCCGGCTGTCGAAGCGCATGCCGATCACCGCGTTCGCGCCGAGCCGCAGGGCCTCCTCGCCGAGCCGGGACACCGAGTCGGTGCGCCAACGGGTCAGGTTGTCCGGGGCCAACGGGTCGTACGCGCCACCGCGCAGGTTCTTGACTCCCTCGCGGTACGGGTTGCGTGTCCTGGCCATCGATGACACCACCTCACCGAGAATTTGGCGGATCTCATAGCCGGGCAGTTGCTCTGTCGTCACGACCAGCACGTTTCCGATGCTGTCAGGAGTGGCGCGACCCGATCGGGTGGATTGTTCACCTGATCGGATGCTGCAAAACGACGCGGCGCGGACGGCCGGCACGCAGTCGACCATCCGCACCGCCCGGGGTGTTAACCGTCAGACACCGGCCACCGAGGTGATCCAGGCCCGGTTGTACGCAACGCTGCCGTAATTCTGGATGCTGTAGCCGTCGGCCGTGGAGGCGACGCCGACCTGTTGGCCGTTGTAGAACTGTGGGCCACCCGAGTCGCCCCGCCATGCGTTACCGCTGATCTCGGTGCTGCGGATCGCCTGCCCGCCGTACGCGTCGGTGACGCTGTTGCTGGTCACCCGCACGGTGGCGGTCTTCAACTGGCTGGACGCGGAGCAGCCGCTGTAGCAGGTCATGCCCCAGCCGTAGATCGAGTTCGTCGAGTTGATGGGTGGGTTGCTGCTGGCAAGGGTCACCGTCGAGGTGCTGACGGTGCTGGAGAGCCGCATGAGGGCGAGATCGTTGCGGGTGTAGGTGGCGCTGATCGTGCGGGTGACCCCGCCCGAGGCGCGGTAGACGCTGCCGACCCGGACCGACATGGTGCCGCTGATGCAGTGCCGGGCGGTGAGCACCCACTGCGGGGCGATGACGCTGCCGGAGCAGGTGAACGAGCCGTTGCTCAGCACCGCGGCGGCCCAGGGGGCGGACGAGACGGTGGTGCCGCCGATGATGGGTTGCGGGCCGGGCGGGGCGGCGGACGCGCCGGAAGCGGCGCCGAGGATGCCGACCAACGCGGTGCTGACGGCGATGAGCAGGGGGCGGATGCGCATCGGGTGGACTCCTTGGGCGGGGCGGACCCGGGGTCGCCGGGTGCGGGAGGGTGGCAGCGGGGATCCCCGCCAACGCTTCAAATCGACCTACATCGATGTACGATAGGGCCCGAGGTCATCGTTATCAAGATGTCGATCGAGATCGCCGAATGTAACGATTCGGCCACCCGCAGCGCCGTATATGTCCTGCTGAGGCCACCTGTCGCGCTTGTTGGGTCACCCTGAGCGTCGGTAGTGTCGATCACTGCCTGAACTGCACCCGGCCGGTGCGTCCGGGGCGATAACTGCCAGGTACGCTGGCTGCGCTCGCCCGTTGTGGGTCGGCACCCAACTGCGTACACAGTCAGGAGTGCCCCAGTGCCTCGCGTCGTCGTCGACGTCATGCTCAAGCCCGAGATCCTTGATCCTCAGGGCCAGGCCGTCGCAAACGCGCTGCCCCGGCTCGGCGTCGGTGACGTCGCCTCGGTTCGGATCGGCAGGCGGATCGAGATCGAGTTCACCGGTGAACCGGACCTGGACCGTGCTCGGGAAATTGCCGACAAACTGCTCGCCAACCCGGTCATCGAGGACTTCACCGTCCGCGTGGTCGAGGCCGACGAGACTGCGGACGCCCGCTCGTGACCGCCCGGGTCGGTGTGGTCACCTTCCCTGGCTCGCTCGACGACGGGGACGCGGCCCGGGCCGTCCGGATCGCCGGCGCTGAGCCGGTCCGGCTCTGGCACGGTGACCCGGATCTGCACGGGGTGGACGCGGTCGTCCTTCCCGGCGGTTTCTCCTACGGTGACTACCTGCGTTGCGGCGCCATCGCGCGGTTTGCCCCCGTGATGGAGACGATCGTGGACGCCGCCCAGGGCGGCCTGCCGGTGCTCGGCATCTGCAACGGCTTCCAGATCCTGTGCGAGGCGCACCTGCTGCCCGGGGCACTCACCCGCAACCAGCACCTGCACTTCCGCAACCGGGACCAGGTCCTGCGCATCGAGTCGGCCGGCACCGCGTGGACCAACGCGTTCCAGCCTGGCCAGGAGGTGCTCATCCCGGTCAAGAACGGCGAGGGCTGCTACGTCGCGGACACCGCGACGCTGGACCAGCTCGAAGCCGAAGGCCGAGTGGTCGCCCGCTACATCGGCGGCAACCCCAACGGGTCGCAGCGCGACATCGCCGCGATCACCAACGCCGCAGGCAACGTGGTCGGCATCATGCCGCACCCCGAGCACGCGGTGGAGGCGCTCACCGGCCCGTCGTTGGACGGCCTCGGCTTCTTCACGTCGGTCCTCAAGCACCTGGTGGGGGCACCAGCGTGAGCGTGATCGGTCAGCTCAACCGCCGGCTTGGCGGGCGCGAGCGCAGCGAGGAGAGGTCATGACCACCCATCCGGACCCGGTACGCGACACGCCGGAGGCGTACTCCGCCCCGGCGCAGCCGGCCGAGCCGAGCCTGGCGCAGCCCGTCGCACCGGCGACCGCTCCCGCTGCACCGGCCACCACCGCCTGGACCGAGGGCGTGGACACCGTGCCGCGCGCCGGTGGCACCCCGGGCGAGCTTCAGCCGTACACCGAGCTGGGTTTGCGCGACGACGAGTACGACCGGATCCGGCAGATCCTCGGCCGCCGGCCCACGCAGTCCGAGCTCGCGATGTACTCGATCATGTGGAGCGAGCACTGCTCCTACAAGTCGAGCAAGGTGCACCTGCGTCAGTTCGGTGAGAAGGCCCCGCACAGCGACCGGATGCTCGCCGGCATCGGCGAGAACGCCGGTGTCGTGCAGGTCTCCGACGAGCTGGCGGTCACCTTCAAGGTCGAGTCGCACAACCACCCGAGCTTCGTCGAGCCGTACCAGGGTGCGGCGACCGGTGTCGGCGGCATCGTCCGCGACATCCTCGCCATGGGCGCCCGCCCGGTCGCGGTGATGGACCCGCTGCGCTTCGGTGCCGCGGACCACCCGGACACCGCCCGGGTGCTCACCGGCGTGGTTGCCGGTGTCGGCGGCTACGGCAACTGCCTCGGCCTGCCCAACATCGGTGGTGAGCTGGTCTTCGACCCCTCCTACCAGGGCAACCCGCTGCTCAACGCGCTCTGCCTGGGCGTGCTGCCGGTCAGCCGGCTCCAGAACAAGGCCGCCGCCGGCCCGGGCAACGTTGTCGTGCTGATGGGTGCCAAGACCGGCCGGGACGGCATCGGCGGTGTCTCGGTGCTGGCCAGCGCCACCTTCGACGAGGGCAGCGAGGCGCGCCGCCCCGCCGTGCAGGTCGGTGACCCGTTCACCGAGAAGCTGCTGATCGAGGCGTGCCTCGAGCTGTACGACGGCCAACTGGTGGTCGGCATCCAGGACCTCGGCGGCGCCGGTCTGACCTGCGCGCTCACCGAGACCGCCGCCGCTGCCGGCACCGGCATGCGGGTCTGGCTGGAGCGGGTGCCGCTGCGCGAGCCTTCGATGGACCCGCACGAGATCCTGGCCAGCGAGTCGCAGGAGCGGATGCTGCTGGTCGTCGAGCCGGACAAGCTCGACGCGGTGCTCAAGACCTGCGAGAAGTGGGGCGTGCTGGCCACCGCGATCGGTGAGGTCACCGCACCGGAGCCGGACGGCCGCCCCGGTCGACTGGCGATCACCTGGCAGGACCACCTGGTCGTCGACGTGCCGCCGGGTTCGCTCGTCGACGACGGCCCGGTCTACGCCCGGCCGATGCGCGAGCCGGCCGACCTGATCCTGCTCCAGGCCGACCGGGCCGAGACGCTGCCCCGCCCGGCCGACCCGGAGGCGCTGCGGGAGACCGTGCTGCGCATGATCGCGTCGCCCAACCTGGCCGACAAGACCTGGGTCACCGAGCAGTACGACCGCTACGTGCTGGGCAACACCGTGCTCGCCCAGCCGGAGGACGGCGGCGTGATCCGGATCGACGAGCGGACCGGTCTCGGCGTGGCGCTGTCGTTGGACGGCAACGGTCGGTACGCCCGACTGGACCCGTACAACGGCACCAAGCTGGCCCTGGCTGAGGCGTACCGGAACGTGGCGGTGACCGGCGCGAAGCCGATCGCCGTGACCAACTGCCTCAACTTCGGCTCCCCGGAGGACCCGGGCGTGATGTGGCAGTTCGCCGAGGCCGTGCGTGGCCTGGCGGACGGCTGCCTGGAGCTGGGCATCCCGGTGACCGGCGGCAACGTCAGCTTCTACAACCAGACCGGCGCGGCGGCCATCCACCCGACCCCGGTGGTCGGTGTGCTGGGCGTGCTGGACAACGTCGCCGACCGGGTGCCGATGGGCTTCGTCCCGCGTGCTGGTGGCGACCACGACCAGCTCTTCCTGCTCGGCGAGACGAACGTGGAGCTGTCCGGCTCGGAGTGGGCCTGGGTGACGCACGAGCACCTCGGCGGCATCCCGCCGCAGGTCGACCTCGCGCGGGAGAAGACGCTCGCCGACCTGCTGTCCGAGGCGGCCCGCGTCGGCCACCTCAGCTCGGCGCACGACCTCTCCGACGGCGGCCTCGCACAGAGCCTCGTCGAGTCCTGCCTGCGTCGCGGCGTCGGTGCCCGGGTCGCGGTGCCGGAGCAGTTCAGCGAGGGCTCGATGCCGTTCGTCTACCTGTTCAGCGAGTCCGCCACGCGGGCGCTGGTGTCGGTGCCGCGGGGCCACGAGAAGGCGTTCGCGGCGCTCTGCGCCGAGCGGGGCGTGCCGTTCGAGCTGATCGGCGTCACCGACCCGTCCGGCGGCGCACTCGAGGTGCACGGTCAGTTCAGGATCGGCCTGGACGAGCTGCGCGCCGCGCACACCGAGACGTTGCCGCGTCTCTTCGGGGGCTCGGCGGCTGTCGAGGTGCCCGCGCCGGCCGCTGGCGTGGCGGGTGCGGTCGAGGCCGTCCCACTGCCGGTCGCCCACGCCGAGCCCGTCGCCGTGGCGGAGGTGGTCTCCGAGCCGATCGCATCGAGCGGCCCGGTCCCGCAGACCGGTGCGGTCGAGCCGGTCGAGTCGGAGCAGCCGACCACCGACCAGGGCGGGTCTGACGCCGGTGCCAACGCGCCGTCGCCTGACGAGCGCTGAGGCGTTGGCGGCCGCCGTCTACGGCCAACCCGGTTCCGGTGCCCGGTTCGATTGGGGGCTGACCGGGGCGGCCGAGCTCGGCCGGGTCTGCGCGGCGCTGGTGGTGGTGGACGTTCTGTCGTTCACCACCGCCGTGGAGGTGGCGGTCGCCCGTGGCATGCGGGTGCACCCGTTCCCCTGGGGTGAGCAGGCCGCCGACTACGCGCTGCGGGTCGGCGCGGTCGCCGCGGTGGGTCGTCGGCGGACGACCGCGGAGCATCCGTGGTCGCTCTCACCTGCCGCGCTGAGCAGAGCGCCGGTGGTGGCGGACCTGGTGCTGCCCTCACCGAACGGCTCCGCCATCAGCGCCGCCGCCAGCGCTACCGGTCTGCCGGTGGTCGCGGCGTGCCTGCGTAACGCCCGCGCCGTCGGGCGTTGGCTGCGCCGCCAGGGGTACGGCACGGTGGAGGCTCCGATCGGTGTGATCGCCTCGGGGGAACGGTGGCCGGACGGGTCGCTGCGCCCATCGGTGGAGGACCAGCTCGGCGCTGCCTCGGTGCTGGATGCTCTCTCCGGCGTGCCGGGCGGGCTGTCCGTGGAGGCGGCCATGGCGCTTGCCGCGCTGGCGAGCACTCCGGATGTGCCCGCAGCAGTGCGCGGCAGCGTTTCCGGGCGGGAGTTGACCGAGGGCGGCTTTGCCGAGGACGTGGACGTCGCCGTCCGGATCGGCGTGTCGGACGTCGTGCCGGTGCTCCACCAGGGTGTCTTCTCCGCCGCTTGAGCAACGCGGGCGGGAGCCCGTCGCCAGCACCTTGCCAGCCTTCTGATCGACGCCGGACGCCTTACCGCGACTAGATCCTGATACAGCGAAACGGTCACCCGGATCTCCGGGTGACCGTTTCCGTGCGCTGTGGTCGGTCAGTCGTCCAACCAGTCGAGGCGTCGGCCGCCCCGCTCGGTCGGCGGCGGGGGGGTGTCCGGTCGGGTCCGGCCGGCGGGCGGCTGGCCGTAGCCGCCCTGGTCGTAGCCTCGCTCGTCGTAACCGCTGCGCTGCTGCGGGGGCTCCTGGCCGTAGGCGTTGCCCTGGTCGTAGCCGCCGCCGCTGGCCGGTTGGCCGTAGCCGCCCTGGTCGTAGCCTCGCTCGTCGTAACCGCTGCGCTGCTGCGGGGGCTCCTGGCCGTAGGCGTTGCCCTGGTCGTACCCGCCGCCGCTGGCCGGTTGGCCGTAGCCGCCCTGGTCGTAGCCGCCGGCCTGCTGGCCGCCATACCCTGCGGTCGGCTCGGCAGCCCGGCCGCCGTACGGGGCCGGGTCGGGCTGGCCGTACCCCTGCCCCTGCTCCGGCTGGTAGACGCCGGTGGCGTACGGGTCGGCCGGAGCCGGGTACTGGGTGCTGTCGCCGGTGTACCGGCCGGTTGGCTCGTCGTACCGTTCGCCGTAGGCAGCTCCGCCAGCGGGAGCCGGCGGGTAGGCCGCCGTGCCGCCTGAGGCGGTGTAGTCACGGCTGCCGTAACCGCCACCGGAGGCCGGTGCGTTGCCATAGCCACCGGAGGCCGGTGCGCCGCCGTAGCCCGCGCCGGAACCGGGGGCGGCACCATAGCCGTCACCGTAGCCGCCCTCGGGGCCTGCCGGATTGCCGTAGCCGCCGCCCGAGGCAGGCGCGTTGCCGTAGCCGCCACCGGAGGCGGGCGCGTTGCCGTAGCCGCCGGCGCCATAACCGCCGGGTGCTGGCTCGTCGCCGTAGCCGGCGCCGCCCCAGCCCTGCTGGCTCGCACCGCCGTACGCCTGCGCCGGTGCACCGTACGGGTCCGGCGGGACGTCGTCGACGACCGGGCGGTGCATCATCGTCGGCGCCTCGCTCAGCGCCGCACCGCCGACCATGGTCGGGTCCGCCCCGGCGCCGGGCCGACCGCCGGCCATCCGGGTCTGGTCATCGGAGCCGCGGTATCCGCCCCGCGCCGGCGGCACCACAGCGCCACCAGCCGTCGCCGGAGCGTCGTCGTCGTCGCCGTTCTCCTTGCGCTTCATCCAGAGCAGCACGATCGTGCCCACACCGGCGGCGACCAGGAGGCCACCGAGCAAGATGATCAGGTACGAAGAGCCTGAGCCGTCGTCGCTGTCCTTGTTGGCCGCGGCGTCCGCCGGGGGACCTTCGCTGGCCTCATCGGCGGCCTCGTCCTCCGTGCCCTCCTCGGTCGCCTCCTCGGTGGGAGTCGCCTCGGCGGTGGCGGACGGCGTGACGCTGGGCGTCACCTCGACCTTGAGCGCGAGGCTGATCCGCTGCCCGGTGACGGACTGCCCGGCGCTGGCGTTGATGGTCTTCCGGGTCACCACGTTGTCGAAGGTGGCACCCAGGTCGATCCGACCTGGTGCGATCGGGTTGGCCGTGCTGCCGGTGAAGCGGAAGTTGCCGCTACGGTCGCTGGTGGTGTCGAAGGTCTTGCCGGTGCTGTCCAGCAGCATGACCACCGCGTTCGGCACTGCCTTGCTGTCGGCCTGAGCGACCACCTTGCCGGAGATCGACTGCACGGTCTGCTTCTGCGGTGGCGCAGCGGGCTTGCCAACCAACGTGACGCTGGTCGACGCCTCCTGGCTCTGCTTGATCGCGCCGTTGGAGTCCGTGGCCTTCACGGTGATGTTGGCGCTGCCGTTGGCCGCGTCATCGGCGAGCTTGAAGGTGGCGTCGTAGGTGCCACTCGACGTCACTCGGCCGCGGGAGCACCCGTCGACGCAGGTCAGCTTCGGGTTGCTCGAGCTGAAACTGATGTCAGCCGGCTCCGCGCCGTCTTCGAAGGCGAGTTTGTAGCTGATCTTCGTGGTCTTGCCGGCCTCGACGCTGCTCGGGGATGCCGAGACATCTGTGACGTCGGGAGCGGCCAAAGCTGGTGTGGCGGGGACGGCGAGCAGAGCGCCGGCAACCAGCGCTACGACCACACCGGCCCGCTGCTTCCAGGCACGTCGGTGTGTTGACACGTCCACCGCCTTCCGGGCTGACTTCCCTCTGACCGGCGGGGCGCCGGGCCGGGGATCATCACGGTTCGAATACGCCGTCGGCAACTATGCCTTGTCCGACTGGATCGGCGCGACCCAGGGCCAGCGTCGGGTGTCCGGCCTGCGGGTCGTATCGTCCCGTCGTGTCCTCTCCGCACAGTAAGTCCGCTGCCGTTGCGGCGGCTTTGTCGGCTCTCGACGAGGGTCGTACGCCCGAACGGCCGGTGTTCCGGGAAGCGGTCCGGTCGTTGTTGGCCGTCCTCGCGGAGCGTGCCCCCGGCCGATCGGTTGAGGTGCGTGTCCCACCATACGGTGCGATCCAGTGCGTACCGGGGCCTCGACACACCAGAGGAAACCCGCCAAACGTGGTCGAGATGGCCGCCGACACCTGGTTGGAGCTGGCAACCGGGAGGATCGGGTGGGCGGAGGCGGTCGCCGAGGGTCGCGTCCAGATGAGCGGTGTCCGGGCGGACCTCTCTGCCTATCTGCCCCTCTAGCTGCCTCGGTGCCCTACTCGGGGTGACGCTCAGCGTGGGCTCCGTGACTATCTGTATTGACGGCGTTTCGCGTACACTGTCAGGCGACGAGAGTGGTCCCGGCAGGGGAGTGTGGATCCGCCCGTGATCCCGCCCGGCCGATCCAGACCAGCATGAGGGAGCGGTAGGTGCCCCGAGGCGACGGCCGGCTGAGCCACGACCTTGACCCCCAACGACCCGGCCCGCAAGACGCCTGTGGCGTCTTCGGCGTCTGGGCGCCCGGCGAAGAGGTTGCCAATCTGACCTACTTTGGCCTCTATGCCCTGCAGCACCGCGGCCAGGAGGCGGCGGGCATCGCGGTGAGCGATGGCTCCGGTGTGGTGGTCTACAAGGATCTTGGCCTGGTGGCCCAGGTCTTCGACGAGCCCACCCTGGCGAGCCTGCGCGGCCACCTGGCGATCGGGCACGCCCGCTACTCCACCACTGGCGCGTCGAACTGGGAAAACGCCCAGCCGACGATCCGGTCGACCACCTCCGGCACGACCATCGCGCTGGCCCACAACGGCAACCTGGTAAACACGGCCGAGTTGGAGAAGGAGGTCGCCGAGCGCGGCCTCGTCGCGGACGGTTCGACAAACGACACCTCCCTGGTGACGATGCTGCTGGCCGGCCGACCGGATCTGTCGGTCGAGGCAGCCGCACTGGAGGTGCTGCCGCAGCTGCGCGGCGCGTTCAGTTTCGTCTTCATGGACGAGTCGACCCTCTACGCGGCCCGCGACCCGCACGGCGTCCGTCCGCTGGTGCTCGGCCGCCTAGAGCGCGGCTGGGTGGTGGCCAGTGAGACGGCCGCACTGGACATCGTCGGTGCCAGTGTGGTCCGCGAGGTCGAGCCGGGCGAGCTGATCGCGATCGACGAGAACGGGCTGCGTTCCACCCGGTTCGCCGCGCCGGAGCCGAAGGGCTGCCTCTTCGAGTACGTCTACATCGCCCGCCCGGATGCCACGATCGCCGGGCGTAACGTGCACGCGACTCGGGTGCAGATCGGCCGGCAGTTGGCCAAGGAGCACCCGGTCGAGGCGGACCTCGTCATCGGCGTACCGGAATCCGGCATTCCAGCCGCGATCGGCTACGCGGAGGCGTCCGGCATCACCTACGGTGCCGGCCTCATGAAGAACCCCTACGTGGGTCGCACCTTCATCCAGCCGTCGCAGACCCTGCGTCAGCTCGGCATCCGGCTCAAGCTCAACCCGCTGCGGGAGAACGTCCGGGGCAAGCGTCTGGTGGTCGTGGACGACTCGATCGTGCGTGGCAACACCCAGCGCGCCATCGTCCGGATGCTACGTGAGGCGGGGGCGCTGGAGGTCCACGTCCGGATCTCCTCCCCTCCGGTCAGCTGGCCGTGCTTCTACGGCATCGACTTCGCCACCCGGGCGGAACTGCTGGCCAACGGGTTGGACAACGACGGCATCCGGCGGTCCATCGGCGCCGACACGCTGGGCTACGTTTCGCTTCCTGGCCTGATCGCCGCGACCGAGCAGCCGAAGACCCGGTTGTGTCGGGCGTGTTTCGATGGGGAGTACCCGATCGAGCTGCCGGCCGGCGACCTGATCGGCAAGCACGTGCTCGAAGGGGTGGGCCGACGCGTCGCCAACTCGGCGCTGGAGGCCCCGCACACCAACGGCTCGTCCGTCGCCACTCCGGGTGGCGTTACCGCAAACCGCCCGTAGCACCAACCGGCGCGGCCCGGCCACCGCCGGCGGCACCGAGAACCAAAGGGGAGAACCGTGACGCACGTGTCCGAGCGCAGCGGCGCAGGAAGCAGCCCGACCGGCGCCGGCGGCGACCGCCAGCCCTGGACGGGCGGTGCCGGCCGCCAGGCGCGCAAACGCTCGGTCTCGTACGCCGACGCCGGCGTCTCCATCGACGCGGGCGACCGCGCGGTGGAGCTGCTCAAGTCGAAGGTGCGCCAGACCCGCCGCCCCGAGGTGCTCGGTGACCTCGGTGGCTTCGCCGGCCTGTTCCGGCTCGACACGAAGAAGTACAAGAGCCCGATCCTGGCGTCCTCGACCGACGGGGTGGGCACCAAGCTGGTGATCGCCCAGCAGATGGACATCCACGACACGGTCGGCATCGACCTGGTCGCGATGGTCGTCGACGACCTGGTGGCCTGCGGTGCCGAGCCGCTCTTCCTGCTCGACTACATCGCCACCGGCGAGGTCGTTCCGGACAAGGTCGCCGAGATCGGCGCGGGCATCGCCGACGGCTGCCGCTACGCGGGCTGCGCGCTGCTGGGCGGGGAGACCGCTGAGCACCCCGGCGTGCTCCGTCCGGACGAGTACGACATCTCCGCGACCGGTGTGGGCGTGGTCGAGGAAGCCGACATCCTCAGCCCGGACCGGGTCGAGGTGGGCGACGTGGTGATCGCCATGCGTTCGTCCGGCCTGCACTCCAACGGCTACTCGCTGGTCCGGCACGTGCTGCTCGGCGCGGCCCGGATGCGGCTGGACATCGTGATCGACGACTTCGGTCGGCAGCGGACCCTCGGTGAGGAGCTGCTCACCCCGACCAAGATCTACGCCAAGGACTGCCTCAAGCTGATCGCCGAGGCCGAGGTGCGGGCGCTGTCCCACATCACGGGCGGCGGCATCCCCGGCAACCTGGTTCGGGTGCTGCCGGAGCACGTCGACGCGGTGGTGAACCGGTCCACCTGGAAGCCGCAGCCGATCTTCGACCTGATCCAGTCGAAGGGTCGGATCGACGACCAGGACATGGAGTCGACCTTCAACATGGGCGTCGGCATGTTCGCGATCGTGTCGGCCGAGGACGCTGACCGGGCGCTGGCCACCCTGACCGGCCGTGGGGTCGAGGCGTGGCAGGCCGGCGAAATCATCGAGGGCACGGGCAACGTGCAGATGGTCGGTCAGCACACCCGGGGTTGATCACACTCTGGTGATCGTACGGGCACCTGATCAGGGCTTCACCCGAGTGGCCAATGCCGCCTAGCCTGAAGGGCTCAGGGCTAGGCGGAGGAGGGCGATGGCTGCTCGGGGACGCTCGTTCAGCGGGATGCGCGGTCTGGCCGTCGTCCCGTCGTACGTCGTCATGCAGCCGACCACCCTCTGCAACCTTGACTGTGCGTACTGCTATCTGCCGTTTCGTGCCGCCGACCGGCGGATGCCGGTGTCGGTGGCCGAGGCGGTCGCGGCGTCGGTCAACCCCTGGGCGGCGGCCAGCCGGTTCTCCGTGGTGTGGCACGGCGGTGAGCCGCTGGCGGCCGGTCGGGAGCATCTGGCCGACCTGATGGCGCCGTTCGGGCCCGAGGTCGAGCACCACGTGCAGACCAACGCCACCCTGATCGACGACGACTGGTGCGACTTCTTCGCCCGGCACGAGATGCGGGTGAGCGTGAGCGTCGACGGGCCCCGGGCGCGCAACGGCGACCGGGTCAACCGGGGCGGCCAGCCGGCGTACGACCGGATTTTGCGCGGTGTCGCCACGCTGCGTCGGCACGGCCTGCCCTTCTCGGCGCTGGCCGTGGTGTCCCGGCCGGAGCCAGGGCTCGCCACCGAGCTGTACGACTACTTCCTCGAGCTGGGCTGCGACGTGTTGGGCATCAACATCGAGGAGACCGAAGGGGTCAACACCCGCGACAACAGCCACGACCCGGCGGCGGTGACCGGCTTCTGGGCCGAGTTGGTCGCGGCCTGGCGTCGGGAGCCCCGGATCCACCTACGCGAGATCGAGTGGTCGCTGCGGTACGCCGCGGCGGTGCTCGACGACTCGGCGGACGGGGTGCTGCCCCGCCGACTGGACCCGATCCCGACGATCGGTCACGACGGTTCGGTGATCGTGCTCTCCCCGGAGTTGGCCGGCTTCACCGACCCCCGCTACGGCGACTTCAGCAGCGGCAACGTGCTGACGACCCCGCTTGCGGAGATTCTCAGCGGTGCGGCGGCGACGCCGTGGGTGGGCGAGTTCCTGGCTGGGGTGGAGGCGTGCCGGGAGTCCTGCCCGTACTTCGGCTTCTGTGGCGGTGGCCATGCTGCCAACCGCTACTTCGAGCTGGGGCGTTTCGACGGCACGGAGACCGAGCACTGCCGCAACAGCAAGATCCGCCTATTTGAGGGAGTGTTGGAGCATGCCCGAGACCACCAGTCACCGACGGCCTGAGCGCGAAGCGGACGACGGCGTCACCGAGCGGGTGCGGGAGGCAGGTCCCGCGCTCGTCGCGTTGCTACAGGAGGCCGAAGACGCGCGGCGGTTGCGCTCCGAGGTTTCGGGAGGCGACGGCTCCAGCGCAGTCTGCGCCTGGAACCACTTTGAAAATATCCCGACGTTCTACAACTGGAACAATCGCCCGCGCTGACGGAAGCCACGATCGGGGGCCTGTCGAGCGACCGGAGTAGCTCCGGTCGGGTCAGGCCCCTGATCGTCGGCAACTGCACCTGCACGGGACGTGCGTGAGCACGCGGGAGTCACCGCGTGCTCAGTTGCGTCGAGAGGTCAGCGGGTCGGACGGACCCAGGGATCCGGATCGTCGTCCGCGTGATCCTCATCATCGTCGTCGACGAACTCTTTAGAGTCGTCGTCGAAGTGGTGCTCAGACTTACCAGCACCCGCCAGTTCGCGCTGCAAGGCGGTGAGGTCGGTGTTCGGGGAGTGATACTTCAACTCCCGGGCCACCTTTGTCTGCTTGGCCTTAGCACGGCCGCGCCCCATGGCTCGACCCCCTCGCACAGAATGCGGGGCAGCCCGAAGGCGGGCCCCGATGACGTCAGGCATCTCTCGTGGCTCTTACGGTACATGGGGATGCCACCGTTCGGCACCTCGGGTTACCGTCAGCCGGCTCTGCGCGTCGCGTCGATCCGGCCGCTACCCAGTGTACCGGGTAAGGAGCGGAACGTTTAGCACCCGTGACACCGGACAAACCGTATCAAAATCGACCCGGCTTCAGCTTACTGCCTGCGCCGACAAAGGGGGCCCGGAGGCGGATCCCGCGATCCGCCTCCGGGAACGCTCAGCGCAGGTGGATCGCGCGCAACCGGCCGATCTCCGCCATCCGCCGCTCCGCCAGCCGGTCCGCAGCCACCGCCGGCGGCACGCCCTCGGCGTCAGCCAGGCGCAGGATCTCGCGGGTGGTCTCGTAGATCCGGGTCGCCCGCAGCTTCGCCCGGTCGAAGTTGAAGCCCTCGATCTCGTCGGCCACCTGGATGACGCCGCCCGCGTTGACCACGTAGTCCGGGGCGTAGAGGATGCCCCGGTCGGCCAGCAGCTTCTCGATGCCCGGGTGGGCGAGCTGGTTGTTCGCTGCCCCGGCCACCACCTTGGCGCGCAGCGCCGGCACGGTGTCGTCGTTCAGGGCGCCACCCAGCGCGCACGGCGCGTAGACGTCGATGTCCGCAGCGACAAGCGCGCTTGCGTCGTCCACCAGGGTGACCTGCGGGTGGTTGGTACGCACCCACTCCAGCGCCTTCGGGTTGACGTCGGTGGCGACCACCTCGGCACCATCTTCGAGCAGGTGCCCGGTCAGGTATTTGCCAACCTTGCCCAGCCCGGCCACACCGATCCGCCGGCCCCGCAGGCTCGGGGTGCCCCAGACGTGCTCGGCGGCGGCCCGCATGCCCTGGAAGACGCCCCAGGCGGTGAGGATCGAGGAGTCACCGGCGCCGCCGTGCTCGACGCTGCGCCCGGTCACGTAGCGGGTCTCCCGGGCCACGACGTCCATGTCCGCCACGTACGTGCCGACGTCGCAGGCGGTGTAGTAGCGACCGCCCAGCGACTCCACGAAGCGACCGTACGCGCGGAGCAGCGCCTCGCTCTTGATCTGCTCAGGGTCGCCCCAGATGACGGCCTTGCCGCCGCCCAGGTCCAGCCCGGCGAGCGCGTTCTTGTACGCCATCCCGCGCGACAGGTCGAGCACGTCGGCGAGGGCGTCCTCCTCGCTGGCGTACGGGTAGAAGCGGGTCCCGCCGAGCGCCGGCCCCAGCGCGGTGGAGTAGATCCCGATGATCGCCTTCAGGCCGCTCTGCTTGTCCTGGCAGAACACGACCTGTTCGTGACCGGTGGAGACCGGTTCGTCGGTGCTCGCGAATACACCCATGGTTGGCTCCTGGAGTGGTGTGCGTCCTCGTGGGACGCGGACCTGGTGGGCCCGGCGGGGATGCTGCCGGTCTGATCGAGCCTAGTATCGGCCGCCGTGAGGGCGCTCGACGCGCCGCCGCCATCCCACGTTGCGGCGCGCGTGGTCCTGCCGCTGACCGCGTACGGGTGCGGTTCGTGGGAGGATCGCGCCGTGCCGTCGCTCTTCGCTTCTTACCTGCGCGTGTACGAGCCGCTGACCGCCTTCGACCGAGACCGGCAGAGCTACTGGCGCCGCTATGTCTCGGAGGGGCGGGCGGTGGCCCCGGTCGAGGGCCCAGGCCGGCAGCGGACGGCGGTGATCGAGGCGCTGGGCGCTGGTTGGACCCGGCTGCCGGACCTGCCGGAGGAGGCGTACGTCCTGGAGACGGACGACAGCCTGCTGGTCTGCCCATGGAACCTGCGGATCCGGGTCGCTGAGGCGGCGCTCAGCGCCCGGGACGGGGTGCCCTCGGTGCTCGCCGACGCCTTCGTGCCGCCGGTGCTCGCTGGGCAGGCCAGGGCGGTCGTCGACGACTGGCGCAGCGGTGCCCGGGTGCTGGAGCACGGGGTGCCCAGGGTGCACGAGCAGATCGCCACGTGGGGAGTGCCGCTGCGTTGGTTCGTGCTCTTCGATCCGGCCGAGCGGGACCTGGTAACCCAGCCGGGCCGGCGGGCGCTGCGCTACCGCACCGAGATCTCCAAGGCCCGCCGTCGCTCGTCGCGGGCGCTGTCCGTGCTGCGCAAGTCGGTGGGCGAGGCGCCGATCACCGAGGCGGTGGAGGAGGCGGCTCGCTGGCTGGAGGAGTTCCATCCACGGTCGGTGGTCGAATTGGACTACGGGGGCCTGGTCGACCTGCTCTCCGACGAGACCCTCGCTGCGGACGACTCGCCTGAGTTGGTCGCCGGCGGCCTCGCGGGGCTGTCGCGCGGTGAGGCCGAGGAGGCGTCCGCCGCGTACGACAAGTTGGTGGCCCGGTGGCGCGCGGTGCAGTTGTTGGAGCGGTGCAACTAGGGCATTTCGCCCAAGGAGCGCTCCCAAGGTGAGTTGTGCTCGTAGTTGACGCATCACGAACCGTGATCATGAGTCCGAATAAGGTAGTTTCTACGGTGTAAAAGTCGTAAAAATCGGGCATGGTTCATCCGTCCGTCTAGGGACCTTCATCCGTTCGGCCCATGTCGGACATCGGGGACTAGCCGGACCATGGGAGACGCGTCGGCCGGCGGGACCCCGGCCGATGTCTATACATGTGGAGGAGTGACCGATGGCATCGCGAACGCACGAACCAGAGCCGCTACTCACGCCGGCCGAGGTGGCGTCGATGTTCCGTGTCGACCCGAAGACGGTGACCCGGTGGGCCAAGGCGGGCAAGCTCAGCGCCATCCGCACCCTGGGTGGCCACCGTCGATACCGCGAGTCGGAGGTCAGGGCGCTGCTGCAGGGTCAGATCCCGCAGCAGCGGCAGGGCGACTGAGCGGCACGAGTTTTTCCGGTCAGGGGCGGTGGATCTCGATCCGCCGCCCCTTTCCGTGCCCGCCGTCAGCGCCGCCTACGGGGCAATTCGGGCGGTGAGCGACTCCATGTCGCCGATGTGGCGGCATCCCGTCTCGCGGATACCGCAATATCGCCGACATGGAGTGGATCACCGCCCGGACGCCCACCATGCGGGATCGCCAGGCCGCTGGTTTGTTCTGTCTGGCGACGTCAGACCGACCTCAGCGCCGGCCCTCGGCCAACGTCACCCGGATGCCGACCGTGCCGCCCTCGCCGTGGCGCAGCCGGCTGCCGAGCAGGCTCAACCGGCCGATCACCCGGTACTTGTGCTTGAGCAGGTCGCGAATGCGACCGGTTTCACCGCCGCCACAGATCGTCGCGCGAGCCGGCACCTCTGCGCCGTGCGGCCGGCCCCGTACGTCGCACGGCGCCAGGGTCACCTCGCCGTTGTTGCGGATCCGCTTGACCTTGCCCGAGTCGGCCCGCGTCCAGACCGCCAGCGCCTCGCCGTCGCGGACCGCCCAGACCGGGGTCGGCACCGCTCGACCGTCCTTGCGGAAGGTCGTGAGCAGGAGGTATTTCTCGGCGGACAGGCGGTCCAACGTGGTCACGCCGAAAGGATACGACCGCTGCGGGCCACCCATTGCCGGATAGCGTGAACGTCGTGACGGGTGAGCCTCAAATCGGTGACGTGATCGGCGAGCTGCTACGGGACACGCTGGCCGTGGCCACCGGGGTGGGCCCTCGACCACTGGTCGGCGGCCGACTACCCCGGCCGGTCATCGAGATCATCGAACGGGATGACGGTCTGATCAATGGTGCGCCGGCCGCGCACTACCTGGACGGGCCGCAGGATTGGCAGCCGTACGACCACCGGGCGGTGGACCGGGTCCGCGGCGAGACGCTGGACATCGGCACCGGCGCCGGCCGGATCGCGCTGCTGCTCCAGGAACGTGGCGTGCCGGTCACCGGGCTGGACACCTCCGCTGGTGCGCTTGCGGTGAGCCGGCGTCGCGGTGTCCGGAGGTTGGTGCACGGCACCGTCGACACGCACATCGCCGACGGTCAGCGGTACGACACGTTCCTGCTGCTCGGCAACAACCTCGGCTTGTTCGAAGGTCGGGAGCGTGCCCCCGGGTTCCTGGCCGCGCTCGCCGCGCTGGCCCGGCCAGGGGCACAGATCATCGCGCACGGCACGGACCCGTACGGCACCCGCGACCCGCTGCACACCGGTTACCACGAGCGGAATCGCCGTCGGGGCCGGCTCGGCGGTCAGCTACGGCTCCGGCTGCGCTACCGGGAGCTGGGCACCGAGTGGTTCGACTACCTGGTCTGCTCCGCGGACGAGTTCGCCACACTGGTGCACGGCTCCGGCTGGCAGCTGACCGATGTGGATGACCGCGACGCCCCCTACTACCTGGCCACCCTGCGCCTCGCTGACTGAGCGACGGCCCCCGCACTCCGCTTGGAGCGCGGGGGCCGTCAGACGCGACTCAGACCTGGACGGTCGGGGGCAACTGCTCGGGCGGGAGGCCACCGTCGCCGTCCACCACCTCGTCCGGGGTGCCATCCTCGTCGAGGTCGACCATGGTGATGTCGACCTTGCCGTCACCGTCGGTGTCGAACTGGAACAGGTCGGCCTTGCCGTCGCCGTCGGTGTCCACCACCCACACGTCGGTCTTGCCGTCGTTGTTGGTGTCGGCGCGCAGCAGGTCGACCCGCTCGTCGCCACGGGTCTCCACGATCTCGGAGTCGTCGCTGTCCGGGGTGGTGACGCTCTCCGGTGCCTGGCTCATGTCGATGCGGTCCTTCCCTCGGTTGACGGGCCGTCAGTACCCGGTCCCGCGCTCCCCCAAGCATGGGCGGGGTCGTCGAGCTGTCTAGGGTCGCACCATGAGCGAGCCGAGCGGGCGAAAGACCCGGGCTGGTGTGGCGGGGACCCCGCGCGCCGGCAGGCGGGACAGGGAGGCGTGATGAGCGATCGTTTCGTGGTCGTCGGTGCCGGCACGATGGGGCTCGGCATCGCGTACGTGGCGGCCGGGGCCGGACACGCCGTCGAGTTGGTCGAGGTGGACCCGGAGCGGGGTGCAACCGCGCTGAACCGGCTCGCCGAGCTGTGGGAGCGGGCTGTGCAGCGCGGGAAGCTGAGCGCCGACGAGGCCGCCGCGAACCGGCAGCGGGTCGTGCTGCGCCCCACGCTCGCCGAGGTCGCCCCCGCGCCCGAGGTGATCGTGGAGGCGGTGCCGGAGCGGCTCGACCTGAAACGGGCGGTGCTGCGTGACGCCGCCGCGCTGCACCCGGCGCTGCTGGGCAGCAACACCTCCAGCATCGCCATCAGTGAGCTGGCCGCCGAGCTGGATGCGCCCGAGCGTTTCGTCGGCCTGCACTTCTTCAACCCGGTCTGGGCGATGGCGCTTCTTGAGATCGTGGTCGGCCCGGCCACCGCCGAGGAGACCACCGCCGCGGCCGTCGCGCTCGCCGGCCGGTTGGGCAAGGACCCCGTCGTCGTACGCGACCTGCCCGGTTTCGCGACCTCCCGGCTGGGGGTCACTCTCGGGCTGGAGGCGATCCGGATGGTCGCCGACGGGGTGGCCAGCCCGGCCGACATCGACAAGGCGATGGTGCTGGGTTACCGGCACCCGATCGGCCCGTTGGAGCTCACCGACCTGGTCGGCCTCGACGTGCGGCTGGACATCGCCCGCACCCTCCAGGCCGCGTACGGGGACCGCTTCGCACCGCCGCCGCTGCTCCTGAAGATGGTGGCCGAGGGCCGGCTGGGAAAGAAGTCGGGGCACGGTTTCTACAACTGGAGCGGCGGGGTCAAGCAGTGAGCGCGAGGAATGGGTTGCGGATCGAGGAGCGGCCGGACCGGTTGGTGGTCACCCTGGACCGACCGGAGAAGCGCAACGCGATCGACGCTGACCTGATCGCCGAGTTGCACCAGGTCTGCGCCGAATTGGAGGCGCGCCCGCGGCTACTGCTGCTCACCGGTGGCGCGGCCGGAATCTTCGCCGGTGGCGCCGACATCGCTCAGCTTCGAGAGCGGGGCCGCATCGACGCGCTGGCCGCGATCAACTCTGCCGCCTTCGCCCGGATCCGGGCGCTGCCGTTGCCCACCGTGGCCGCTGTCGACGGCCCGGCGCTGGGCGGTGGCGCGGAGCTGGCGTACGCCTGCGATCTGCGGGTGTGCACGGCGCGGGCGGTCTTCGGTCAGCCGGAGGTGCGGTTGGGCATCCTGGCTGGCGCTGGCGCGACCCACCGGCTGCCCGCGTTGATCGGTGAGGGCCGGGCCAAGGAGTTGCTTTTCACGGGCCGGCGGGTGGACGCGGCGGAGGCGCTGCGGATCGGCCTGGTGAACCGGGTGGTGGACGAGCCCGATGAGCTGCTGACGGTGGCGCACGCGTTGCTGGACGAGATCGCCCTAGGCTCGTCGCTGGCGCTGCGGTTGACCAAGCTGGCGGTGGACGCACCCGCCGCCGCGCACCCACAGCTCGATCTGGTCAGCCAGGCCGTGCTGTTCGAGGACGAGGAGAAGCACCGGCGGATGACCGAGTTCCTGGAGCGCCGCCGGACGAGGTGAGACGAAACGGCCGCACCGGCGAGATGCCGGTGCGGCCGTCGTGGGTCTGCCGTCGTGCTCAGTGCCGGATCTGCACCCCGGAGTCGGCCAACCCGCGGATCACCTGGGCGGACTCGCCGAAGCCGATGATCAGTACAGCGTCCGCACCGAAGTCCTCGATCTCCTGCGCACCGCCGCTGAAGTCGACCGGGGGTGCCTTGGCGTCGGCCGGCGGCTCGTACGTCAGCAGCTTGAGCCGGTCGCTGGCGATGCCGGCCTTCTCCAGCTCGTCACGGACGGTGCCCTGCAGGCCCTCACCGTAGGAGTCCTTGCGGGCGACGATCACGATTTTCTGCGACCCGTCGCGGAGGATGACGTCGGCAAGCGCCCGGCCCTGGAGGCTGTCCGGCGGGGCGGTGCGGAAGTAGAGGCCGCCGTCCTCCACGTCGGTCAGGCTGCTGTCGGTGTTGGACGGGGAGAAGAGGATCTTTCCGGCCCGCACCACGTCCGGCAGCACCGCCCGGGAGATGCCCGAACCACCCGCGCCGATGATCACGCTGACGCCGTCCGTCACGTGCTTGGCCACTGTCGCCTTGGCCACCGCCGGGCTGGTGCCGTCATCGCCATCCAGCCAGGTCACGGGCTTGCCCAGTGCGCCACCAGCGGCGTTGATCTCCCTGATCGCCAGCGCGGCGCCGGCGGCCATGGGCGGGTACGCGATGGCCAGGTCACCGGTCTTCGGCAGCAGGCCGCCCAGGATCAGCGGCTTTTGGGCGGGGTTCGTGCCGGGGCGCTGCTTCTTCGGCTTCGGCGGCGTCTTGGTGCTCGCCGCCGACTCGATGCCCGCGCCGACGAACTCCGTCTTGCCGTCGTTGATCTGCTGCCCGTCGAAGGTCAGCGTGGCGTAGCTCGCGGTGGCCGGCTCACCCTTGTCGGTGAAGCCCGCCCGGCTCAGCGAGACGCCGCGGTACTCGATGTCCTGCCCGTTACGGGCCAGCGTGAGGCAGCTCGCCGGGTCCTCGCATCGCTGCCCGTCGTTGGTCACGGCGACGATCTGCTTCGCGATGGCCGCCGGGTCGGTGCTTCCGGCCAACTGAGCGGCGAGCACTGCGACCACCACCGCGTCGTACGTCTCAGCGGAGTACACGTAGTCCGTCAATGCCGGATTGACGACCCCTAGTCGGCTCTTGAAGTCGTCAGGCAGCGGGACGAGTGGCGTGGTGCCCTTCATGCCGTCGACGAGACTCGCACGTTCCTTCAACTCCGCAGGATACGTGTTGAGCATGTTGCCGTCCGTGCCGTAGAGGCGCACCTGTTGGGCGCTGGTCTCCTTGGCCTTGTCATCCCCGCAAGCGCTTGTGGCGAGCAGGATCGTCGCGCAGGCGGCCAGTGAGGCCACCCGCGAGCGGCGTGATACGAGCATGGTCGTCCTTCCTCCGGCGAAGGTCCGCTGCGCACATTAGCGTGCCGGAGCCTGCTGCGGGACCGTGGAGGTGGCGTAAAGCGCAGGTAGCTCGCGTTGGACACAGACAGTGACGGCCGTCAGGGTCCTTGACCGTCCGTCCTACTGTGCGCTGCGTGACGGACCTACCACAGCAGACGTTCGACGATGCGGCCGCCGTGCTTCGCTCGGCGCTGACCGGGGATGGAGAGGCGGTGGTGGGAGCATTCGACGCGGTCGTCGACCGGGCCGGTCTGAGCGGCGCGTACGGGGTCGCCTGGTGCCTGGCTGCGACGATGCTCGGTGACGCGCCAGAGGCCAGCGGAGCAGCGCTGGACTTCCCGGGGATCGACCAGGCGGAGTACGACACCCGCTGGGTGGCCCGCTTCGTCAGCGCGTACGCCAATCGGGACGAACCGACCGGCGAGGCGCTCTTCGGCGCTGCGGCGGCTGATGGGCTGCTGCCCGACTGCCTGCTCATGCTCGCCGGCTCGACGATCGCCACCCTGCGCAGCCGCGCCGGGTGACAGGCTGCCGGGTCGCGGCGTCCGTCGGGGGGGCGGACGCCGCGACCGCGCGAACCACTCAGAAGGCGTGGTACGCGATCAGCGGCTCGTACTCGTAGCGCAGGTTCGCGAAGCGGACCCGGAAGTTGACCCCGTCCCGGACGTCGGTCGCCACCGTGATCCAGCCCGAGTTGGCCGGCAGGTAGGTCCAGTAGTTGCAGGCGTTCGTCTTGTCGACGAAGATCACGCACGCCTCGGTGGCGTACACGCTCGCGTTGCGGACGTTGATGTCGCGACAGCGGGTCGTGGTGCGGTATTGGCCGGCCTCGCCCCCGTACCGGCCGGTCTGGAAGTACGTGCGGACAGCGCCGCCGTAGCAGGTGGCGAGCGGGGCGAAGGCGTTCGTGCCGGTGCTCACCGGTGTGACCGATGCGGCGGGTTCGGCTTGCGCCGGCGTGCCGGCGAAGAGCAGTGCGGTGGCCGTGGCGACGGCGAGCAGGCGAGCCGTTGGGGATGACATGTGTGCCTCCGAAAGCGGGTGGTAGACCGTCCGTATAGGACTGATCATCGGATCGTGACGATGATACGTATCGATCGATGGTGGCGTGGTCCCCGGTCTTGTCCGGCCCATGTGGTAGCTCTTTAGGCATGTCCGAGGCCATGCTCAGCAAGGTCCGTAAGCTGCTGGCCCAGGCCGAGGACCCGGCCTGTACGCCCGCTGAGTCGGCCGCGTTCACCGCCAAGGCGACCGAGCTGATCGCCCGCTACGGCGTCGACCGGGCACTGCTCGCAGCCCGTGACCCGACCACCGACCCGGTCGGCGACCGGGTCCTGGACATCGTCGCCCCGTACGCCCGGGACAAGGTCGGCCTGCTCGCCGCGGTCGCCGAACCACTGCGCTGCCGCTGCGTACGCCGCCGGCAGGGCAACGGCTTCGCGCTGCACCTGTTCGGCTTCGCCAGCGACCTGGAACGGGTCGACCTGCTCTTCACCTCACTGCTCGTGCAGGCGGCGCACGGCCTGGCCGCTACTGCGGTGCCTGCGGACGACCATCCCGCCGCCTTCCGCCGGTCCTGGCTGGCCGGGTTCGCGCAGGTGATCGGGGGCCGGCTCTGGGCGGCGGAGACGGCGGCGGCAAGCGAGTCGGGCACACCATCGGTGGCGCTGGTGCTGGCCGACCGGTCCGACCGGGTGCAGCGACGGCTCGCCGAGGAATACCCGCGGCTGCGCACCGCTGCGCCACGCAGGCTGGGCGGCACCGGCTTCGGCTCGGGAGCCGAGGCCGGTCGCCACGCGGACCTGGGTGGTCGGGACCTCCGCGGCAACGCCACCCGAGAACGGCAGCTCGGCCGCTGACGAACGCGAGACGGCGACGGTCGGGGAGCTCGGCCTTTGACGACCGCGTAGCGGCGCCGGTCAGGCGGGGGTGGGGCGGTGGCGCGACGCCGCGGTCACGTAGCGAGTGAGCAGCTCGTGCCAGCCGGCGGTGAGCGCCTTGCGGTATCCCTCGGCAGCCTCGCCGTGCCGGTCGAAATGCCGGTGCTCCAGCTCGATCCGGGTGCGCTCGGGCCCCTCGGGCACAAACAGCACCTCGACCTCGCTGGCTCGGGCCGGGTCCGGCACTGGTGCCCGGTCCGGGCCAATCTGCCAGACGAAGACCAGGCGGCGCGGCGGGTCCCAGGTGAGCACTCGGCCCCAGTCGGCGCGGAAGCCGTGTGGGCCAAGCTCGTAGAGCATGCCGCCAGCCCGCGGCTCCATGCCCAGCTCCACGAGGGCATCGGGACCGGACCAGGTGTATTCGGTGACCCACCAGTCGGTCAGCTCATCGGTGAAGACTCCGAACGCGTGCTCTGCGGAGGCCGGGACGAGGAAGCTGCACCGTAGGGAGAACCGGTCGGCGTCCTGGCGGATGTCGGTCGGATCAGTCATCTCCTGTCCCATAGGCCCGGACCATACCGGCTGATGCCTGGGTGCGCAGCTTCGCTCGGTGCCCGTTTCCAGACAATGGGTTGCCGAGCCGTCACGTACGGGATGGGTTGCCGAGCCGTCACGGACGGGATGGGTTGCCGGGCCGTCACGGACGGGATGCGATGCCGGGCCGTCACGGACGGGATGCGATGCCGAGCGGTCACGGACGGGATGCGATGCCGGAAAGCGGGTAACCGCGCCGAGCGGCCCGGATGACCGGGCGCCGTGTGCAGCGGGGCGGGAGAGCATGAGCGAGAGCGCGCAGCAGCGGGAGCCGGGCCAGGTGGACCCGGACGTCCTGCTCGACATTCCGAAGGTCTCCGTCGACGCGATCCGGCTGGCCGTCGACGGCCTGGAGGCCGACCTCTCGCTGCGGGCCCGGGTGGCCAACCTGCTGCAGGTCGACGCCGGCGTGCGGGTGCACCTGAGTGGTGGCGAGCTGGACGTCAACGGCGCGCACGCCGAGGCGCAGCTGCGGGTGCGGTTGGATCAGCTGGCCACCATCCTGGGGCGAGCGCTCGACACGCTCGACAACAACCCACAGATCATCGAGGCGCTCGCTCGGACGGCCGCCACCGACGTCGATGAAGTGCATCACGGCGCGCAGCAGTTGGCCGCAGGGGCCACGGGGGTCAGGGCATCGGCTGGGGCGCTCGACCAACCGGGCCAGCCTGTGGGCGCGGCCGGCGCCTTCGCCGACAGTGCCCGATCGGGTTCCAGTCGCCAGGGACCGGGTCCGGGCGACGGTGCCCATTCGGGTTCCGGTCGCCAGGGACCTGGCCCGGGTCGGCCAGCGTCGAGTCCTGGTAGCGGGGGACCGCCTGCCGGGGGGCCCGGGCCTCATGCCGGAGGTCCGGGACCGAGTGCTGGGGGTCCGGGACCGAGTGCTGGGGGACCCGGATTTCGAGCCGGTGGCCCTGCGTCGGGCGACCAGACGCATCCGGAGTCCGGCGGAACGCAGGACCGCCACCAGGGAAGCCGGCGGCACGGGGAGCGGCATCACCCCGAGGGGCAACGGCCCGCTGGCTCTGGTGCGGCGCAGCGGCCCGCTGGCTCTGGTGCGGCGCAACGGCCCGCCGGGGCGGGCTGGGGTGCAGAAGGGCCGGCGGGGTCGCGGGCCGGGCAACCCGGCAACCGGCCCGATCAGTCGCCCGCCCCTGGTCCGAGCCCGGCGAAGGATGGTGACGGCGGCGGAGTGGCGGGCGGGGCGCACGCTGCGGCGCAGAGCGCGGCTCAGCTCGCCGAGCAGGCGGGGGAGACGCTGCGGCAGGCGGGGCGCAGCGTCTGGGCGGCGATCCAGGAAGGCATGGCGCAGCACCGCCAGCAGGGGCGCCGCGACAACTGACGTCCCGCGCAGCCGCGTCCCGCGCAGGGAGTCGCGTCACCACCGCCGCGTGATCGACTCAATGTCGGCGATGTGGGGGTATCAGAGCGCCTGGATAGCGCCATGTCGCCGAAGTGGAGTCGATCACACCAGGTCGGAACCTGGGTGCGCTGCTCCGTTGCTAGCCGCGCACGCTGACGTGCCGTGCCCGGCCACAACAGCAAGATCCCCACCTACGTTTCCGCTGGTGGGGACCTCTGTAGCCCGGCGAAAGGCTATGTGGCCAGGGGCGGGGTCGAACCGCCGACCTTCCGATTTTCAGTCGGACGCTCGTACCAACTGAGCTACCTGGCCGTATCGCTCGGGTCATGCTACCCGGCAACCGGACGAACCGGTGGCAGGGTGACCTGCTCCGATACGCAGAACGCCGCGCGAGGCGCGGCGTCAGCGCTGCGGTCCTGACGGGACTTGAACCCGCGACCTCCGCCTTGACAGGGCGGCGAGCACTCCAACTGCTCCACAGGACCTAGCTTGTGTTGCTCCGGCTTACGCCGGTCGTGCTCCGGCTTACGCCGGTCGTGCCCCCAACGGGATTCGAACCCGTGCTACCGCCTTGAAAGGGCGGCGTCCTGGGCCGCTAGACGATGAGGGCGGCCCCGCCATCATTGCACATTGCAACTTCAAGCGGACTTGCTCCCATCCGGCCCCGCCGGAGGCTTAGAAAGCATACGTGATCCCCGGTCGGTCGACAAAATCGGTGTCGGCAAGGGCTTTGAGCGGGGCATAACTGCAGGTCAAGGCCGGTCTAGCGGAGCCGGGTAATGCCGAAGCGTTGCTTCAGGTCGGCGATCAGGTGGGGGCAGGCGGCGAGCGTCGCGGCCCGATTACCGCCCCCGTCGTGCAGCAGCACGATGGAACCGGGGCGGGCGGCGGAGTGGACGCGCTTGCCGATCGTGGCGGCCGTCGGCTTGTCCCAGTCCTGCGGGTCGACCGACCAGTGCAGGGGGCGCATGCCGAGGTCCTTCGCCACCGCCAGCACCTCCGACGTCCACCGGCCCCCCGGCTGCCGGTAGAAGGAGACCTTCGCGCCGGGCGCGGCCGTCTGGATGGCCTTGTTGGTGCGGGCCAGGTCGGCCTTGATCTCGGCGACAGGTCGCCGAGCCAGGTCGAGGTCGTGTCGCCAGCTGTGGTTGCAGAGCTGGTGGCCCTCGCGGACGATCCGGCGAACCAGTTCCGGGTGGCGCTGCACCTCGCTACCGACTACGCAGAAGGTGGCGGTCACCTTGGCGGCCCGCAGTTGGTCGAGCACCTTGGGTGTCCAGGCTGGGCTGGGTCCGTCGTCGAAGGTCAAGACCACTGGGCGTACGCCGGTGTTGCGCCGCAGGCCGGTTGGGAGCTTGGCCGGCAGCGGTCGCAGCGGAGGCTTGGGCGGCTTGGCGAGGGTGGGGTGCGGCGACGGGGTGGGGGCGGGCGGGGGCGTGCTCGATTGCACCGGCTGCGGTGCGCCGCCGGGCGCGATGGCCCGGTCCGGCTGGGCACAGCCGGACAAGACCAGCGCCACGGCGAGGACGGACGCCAGGACGGCGCGGACTTGCATCTGCTCGCTCCCGGGGGGTCGGGGTAGGCGGACCACCCGACGGTAGTTCACACCGTCAGCGGGCGACAATGCGATCAGTCATGCCTCGACTAGTCCAGCGAGTCGCGGACCGCGACGGCGAGCGAGACCGCCTCGGCCAGGTCGACCGGCCGCACCACCCCTGCGGGCAGCGCGTCGGCTCGCCAGCCGGGACCGGCGGCGAGCACCAACAACGGACGGCGGGGAGCCGCGAGCAGCGCGCTGAGCTGAGCTGGGTCGGCAGTGGCCCGGGTGTGCGACCAGAGCACCACAGCGGCCGGTCCGGTCCGGTTGACCGCCTCGATGAGGGCGGCCACCGGCACCCGGGCCCCGAGCGCCCGGCAGCTGACCCCGGCCTCCGCGAGAGCGGCGGCCAAGGCCTCCAGCGGCAGGGTGTGCTGCTCCTCGTCGGCGCAGGAGAGCAGGATCCGGGCCGGCCCGGTGGGCACCTTGGCCCGACTGGCGGCTGCGAGGGCCTCGGAGACGCAGCGGGACACCAGGTGTTCCACCTCGATCAGGCCGGCAGTGGCGGCGTGGCGTTCGCCAATGCCGGCGAGCACCGGGCGCAGCAGTCCCTCCCAGGTGGCGACGACCCCGCCAGCGGTCAGGGCGTGCGCGATCGTCTCGCTGATCGCTGCCGCGTCCAGCCGCATGGCGGCCCGGGCCAACCCGCGGGCGGCCGGGCCGGCACGGCCCACCGGGATGGTTCCGCCGCCGTCCCGACCGGGTCGGTGGATCCGGCTGGGGGCGGCAGTGCCGTTGGGCGTCGGATCGGGTGCCTGGCGGGCCCAGCGGGCCGCCTCGGCGGGGCTCACCCCCTCGGCGGTGAGCCGTCTCATGATCTCGAGACGGGCCAGGTCGCTGGGCGTGTACCGACGGTGGTGGCCGGGGATGTGCTCGCTGGGCCCGAGCCCGTAGCGCTGGTGCCAGGTGCGCAGGGTCGTCACCGCGACCCCCAGCCGGCGTGCGACCGCGCCCGCGCTCAGCGCCTCATCGACCACCCGGCCGCTCCGCCGTGTCATCCGCCGGGCGGGGTCACGGCCGAGCCGGGTGCTTCCGGCGTGGACCCCGAAGGGTGCAGCAGACGGTTCACCACCCCGCCCAGCCAGGGTGCGTACGACCGGGGGTCGAGGTCCAACTCGGCCTGCAGCGCGACGGGGTCGGCCCAACGCAACTCGGCCACCTCGTCCGGGCTCGGCAGGAGCGGGGCTGCGGGCAGGAAGTTGCCCCGCAGTACGTGGTCGTACTCGAATTCGACCCGACCGGTCGCCGGGTCCTCGGCGTAGTAGACGTAGACGCCGACCTCGGTCAGTTCGACCGGGCCCGCGCCCAACTCCTCGCGCAGCCGCCGGTTGGCCGCCTCGGCGAGTGATTCGCCTGGCCGGGGGTGGCCGCAGCAGGAGTTGGCCCAGCGCAGCGGGAACCGGGTCTTGACGGCGGCCCTGCGCTGGAGCAGCACCTGGCCGTCCGGGTCCACCAGCAGCACCGAGAAGGCCCGGTGCAACTGCCCCGGGGGCTGGTGTGCGGCTGCGACGGTCAACTCGCCGTGGGCCTTGCCGGTCTCGTCGACAAGCTCGACCAGGTGCTCCTCGCGGCTGCTCATCGGCCTTCTCCAGTGATTCGGCCGGCGGCGAGCTTGCCGGAGATGAGCACCATCGGTACGCCGACCCCGGGCTGGGTCCCGGAGCCGACGAAGACCACGTTCGACAGATCGCGGTGCAGGTTCGACGGGCGGAACGGGCCGGTCTGGAAGAGAGTGTGGGCGGCGGCGAACGGGGTGCCGGCAGCCATCCCCTGCTCCTCCCACTCGGCAGGGGTGATCGCCCGCAGCACCTCGACCCCAGCACCGAAGCCGACGTAGCCGCGCTCCTCCAGGGTGCCGATCAGTTGGTCGCTGTAGCGCTGGGTCAGGTCACCGCGCCACTCGAACGGGGCCCGGTGCAGGTTGGGCACCGGGGCGAGCACGTAATAGGTGTGCCGGTCCGGTGGGGCCACCGTGGGGTCGGTCCGGCTCGGGTTGGTCAGCAGCAGCGATGGGTCGGTCATGAGTTCGCCCCGCCGGATGACCTCATCGAAGGTGCCCTTCCACGCGCGTCCGAAATGGATGTTGTGATGGGCGATCTTTGCATAGGCCTGTCGGGAGCCGACGTGCAGAACGACGCAGGACGGGGAGTAGGTGAGCCGGCGCTGCCGAGCGGCGGGGAGTAGGTCCCGGTAGGCGACCGGCAGGTCGGGGTTGAGCACGACCACGTCGGCCGGAACCAGTTCGCCATCGGCGGTGAGAACGCCGGTGGCGCGGCCGTTCGCCGTCTCCACCCGGGTCACCGTCGTGTCGTACCGGATCTGCACGCCGTGTTTCTCGGCGGCGCCGGCCATCGCCTTGGAGACCGCGTGGATGCCGCCGCGCGGGAAGTAGACCCCGGCCACCGAGTCGAGGTACGCGATGACCGCGTAGATGGCGAGCGCGTCGTGCGGCGCGAGGCCGGCGTACATCGCCTGGAAGGAGAAGATCCGCTGGGTACGCGGGTCCCGGAAGAACTGATTGATCTTCGTCTGGAGGCGCCGGAAGGCTCCGCCGCTGAGCAGCTTGAGTAGGTTGCCGGTGATCAGGTCGGTCGGCGCGTCCAGGTTGCGTTCGATGAAGTCGGCCCGCTCCAGGCGCCACAGCTCCCGTGCGTAGTCGACGAAGCGCAGGTAGCCGTCTGCCTCGCGTGGGCCGCAGACCCGGGAGATCTCGGCCGCCATCCGGGTGGTGTCGGTGAGCACGTCCAGGGTCGAGCCGTCCGGGTAGTACGCCCGGTAGGCAGGGTCGAGCGGGGTCAGGTCGAGCCAGTCGTGCATCTCCTCACCGACTGCGGCGAGCGCCTCGGCGATCAGGTCGGGCATGGTGAGCACGGTCGGGCCGGTGTCGAACTCGTAGCCGTCCACGGCGAGTCGGCCGGCTCGCCCGCCGGGCACCGGCTCGCGCTCCAGCACGGTCACCTGTCGGCCGCTGCCCGCCAGGTGCAGCGCGCAGGCGAGCCCGCCCAGCCCGGCCCCGACGACCACCACCCGGTCCGTCCGTCCTGTCACCGTCCGCACGTGACCACCTCCTCGAAAAAGTCGCTCATCAGGCCCGCCGGTTGGTAACGGCGGTGGCCAGCCCGGTCAGCGCGGTCCGCGCCGTCCGGTCTATGGGTGCGGCATCGAGCGCGACCAGCGCGTCGCTCACCCGCTCGGCGATCATCCGCTCCACCCGGGTCACCGCGCCGGTCTCGGCGAGCAGTTCGGCGAGCCGGTCGACCGGTCCGTCGCTGGCCCGCTCCAACGCCCTGAACTGTGCTGGTGTGGCCAGTTCCTGAGCCAGCATGAGCAGTGTGGTCGGCTTGCCGGTGCGAAGGTCGTCACCGGCCGGCTTGCCGGTGGCGGCCGGGTCGCCGTAGACGCCGAGCAGGTCGTCGCGGAGCTGGAACGCTTCGCCGACGGCCAGGCCATAGCGGGTGTACGCGGAGGCCAGCGGATCGTCGGCGGGCACCCCGGCCAGGCAGGCACCGAAGAGCAGCGGCCGCTGGACGGTGTAGCTGGCGGTCTTGTAGCGGGCGACCCGCAGTGCCCGGTCGACGGACCAGCTGACCGGGTCGTTTTCGCCGAGCACGTCGAGATATTGCCCGGCGACCGTCTCCACCCGCATCTGGTCGTAGCAGCGGCGAACTTCGAACAGGTGGGCCGGTGCAACGGTGGCCTGGGCGAGCAGCCGATCGGCCCAGACCAGGCAGAGGTCGCCGATGAGCACGGCGACGGCCTCGCCGAAGCGCCCGGGATCACCCCGGTGGCCGGCGGCGATGTGCTGCTCGGCGAGCGCGATGTGCGCGGTGGGACGGCCGCGACGGGTGGTGGACGCGTCCATCACGTCGTCGTGCACAAGCGCGAAGGTGTGCAGCAACTCCAGCGCGGCCAGCGCGGGCAGCACGGGCGGCAGTGCCTCGGTGCTGCCGACCGCTCCGCGCCAACCCCAGTAGGCGAACGTGGACCGGATCCGCTTGCCTCCGGTGAGGACGGCCTCTCGCGCGGCGGCGGCGAAGCCGCCCATCGATGTGTCGATCTCGGTGAGGGAGTTGACCTCGGCGGTGAGGAAGGTGCTCAGGGTCTCGTGGACCGCAGTGACCAGATCATGGGTGTACGCGGCCAGAACGGCACGGACCGGGTCGTCCCCGTCGCCCGGCACTGCCGCCGCCACACGAGTCGCATTGCCCGCAACTGCGTCGTTGGCCATGCGGCCGAGCGTACCCTAGACTGCGAGTTGCGTCGATTGGTGCGTCGATAAATGAGGAGGGCCGGTGGACACTGATCTCACCGCTGCCTATGACCGGTGTCGTGAGCTGCACAAACGTCACGGCCGCACCTACTATCTCGCCACCCGACTGCTCCCCGCTTGGAAACGACGACACGTGCACGCCCTCTACGGGTTCACCCGGTTCGCGGACGAGATCGTCGACCGCACCGAGGACCTGCCGGCGGCCGAGCGGGCTGCCCGCCTAGACGACTGGGCCAGCCAGTTCATGGCCGGCCTGCACGGTGCGTCGGTTGACGACCCGCTGCTGCCGGCGGTGTTGCACACGATCGCCGTCTTCGATCTCGACCGGGACGATTTTGCGTCGTTTCTGAAGAGCATGGCGATGGACCTGACCGTCACCGCGTACCCGACCTACGACCATCTGCTCGACTACATGGAGGGCTCGGCGGCGGTCATCGGCACCATGATGCTGCCGATCCTGGGCAGCTCCGACCCGGCCGCGGCACGGGAGCCGGCGCGGCAGCTCGGCTTCGCCTTCCAACTCACCAATTTCATCCGGGACGTCGCGGAGGACCTTGGCCGGGGCCGCACCTACCTGCCGGATGAGGACCTGGCGAAGTTCGGGGTCACCCGCGACGAGTTGGTCGAGGCCCGCGCCCGGGGTCGCGGCACGTCCCGGATCCGCGAGCTGATCGAGTACGAGGTGACCCGCGCCCAGGCGCACTACGCCGCTGCCGCGCCGGGCATCACCATGCTGGCACCGGCTTCGCAGGCCTGCATGCGCACCGCCTACGCCCTCTACGGGGGCATCCTCGACGAGGTAGCCGCGAAGGATTACGACGTCTTCGTCCGGCGGGCCGTGGTGCCGCAGCGGCGACGGATGGCGGTGGCCGCCCGGGCTCTGCTCACTGCGGCCGGTACGCCGGTCGCCGTCCCGGGTCCGACGGTCGATCCGGCGGCCCGGTGACCGAAAGCACCGCGATCGTGCTCCTCACCCGCGACCTGCGGGTGCACGATCACCCGGCGCTGGCCACCACCTGTGCGGCCTTCGACCGGGTGGTGCCGCTCTACGTGCTCGACCCCGAGCTGGCCGGTCTGTCGGCCAACCGCACCCGGTTTCTGCACCAGGCCCTCGCCGACCTGCGCACCCAGCTGCGCGAGTGTGGTGGTGACCTGGTGGTGCGACACGGTGACGCGGTAGTCGAGACGATCCGGCTGGCCGGCGAGGTCGGGGCCACCGCAGTGGCGCTCTCCGCCGACGTCAGCCACTACGCCCGCCGCAGGGAGGGGCGACTGCGAGACGGGTGCGAGCAGCGCGGGCTGCACCTGCGCCTGTTTCCCGGGCTGACCGTGGTGGAGCCGGGCGCGTTGCGGCCCGGTGGAGGCGGCGACCACTACCGGGTGTTCAGCCCCTACCACCGGGCCTGGGTGGCCAAACAGTGGCGCGAGGAGTTGGCCGCGCCGCGTCGGGTGGCGCTGCCCGACGGTGTGCGCGTGGGCAACCTCCCGACGCCGCCGGTCGGGGACTCGCCCGACGCGGCGATCGGCGGTGAGCGGGTCGCCCGGCAGCGGCTCACCGACTGGCTGCCCGACCTGAACCAGTACGCGGATCAGCACGACGACATGGCCGGTGACGACACCTCCCGGCTCAGCCCGTACCTGCGCTTCGGCTGCATGTCCCCGCTGGCGGTGGCCAACCGCGCCGGGGACCGGACCGGGCCGTTCGTCCGGCAACTCTGCTGGCGGGACTTCTACTACCAGGTCACCGCCGCCTTCCCAGAAATCTCGACCGCCGCATACCGGCGGGGTGCCACCGAGCAGTGGCGCTACGACGACGACGCGTTGGCGGCCTGGGCCGAGGGGCGGACGGGGATGCCGATCGTCGACGCCGGGATGCGGCAGATGCGGACGCAGGGCTGGATGCACAACCGAGCCCGGTTGATCACGGCCGGCTACCTGACCAAGCACCTCGGGCAGGACTGGCGTGCGGGGGTGGCGGTGTTCTTCCGGTGGCTGCTGGACGGGGACGTGGCGAACAACTCCGGCAACTGGCAGTGGGTCGCCGGCACCGGCAACGACACCAAGCCCTACCGGGGGTTCAACCCGGTCCGGCAGGCCGAACGGTATGACCCGGCCGGCGACTACGTGCGTCGGTGGGTGCCCGAGTTGGCGGGGGTGCAGGGCAAGGCCATCCACCAACCGTGGAAGCTGCCCGACCAGCTCCGCGGTGCACTGGACTACCCACCGCCGCTCACTGTGCCCGGCACCGACCCCGTCTGGCTGCGCTGACCTGCCGCACCGTAGGCGGCCGGCCGGGTGCGCGTACCGACTTTTCCTCCGACCCCGGTGGTTGCGCTGGTGTCGCTGGGGGATGCTGTTCCAGTGGCGGATCCGGAGCTGGTGGATGTGGTCGTGGTGGGGCTCGGGGTCGGCGGCGAGGAGGTGGCCGGGCGACTCGCCGAGGCCGGCCTGAGCGTCGTCGGTATCGAGCGGGACCTGGTTGGCGGGGAGTGCCCGTACTGGGGCTGTATCCCGAGCAAGATGATGATCAGGGCCGCCAACGCGCTCGCCGAGGCCCGGCGGGTCGATGGGCTGGCCGGGACGGCGCAGGTCCAGCCGGACTGGGCGCCGGTGGCGAAGCGGATCCGCGAGGAGGCCACCGACACCTGGGACGACACGGTTGCGGCGCAGCGATTCATCGGCAAGGGCGGCCGGCTCGTCCGCGGCAGCGGCCGGTTCGACGGCCCCGGTCGGGTCCGAGTCGGTGACCAGGTGTTCGAGGCTCGGCATGGGGTCGTGCTGGGCACCGGCTCCCGTCCGTCGGTGCCGCCGATCGACGGCCTCGCCGACACCCCGTACTGGACCAACCACCAGGCGATCGAGGCCGACCAACTGCCGGAGTCGCTGCTGGTGCTCGGCGGCGGCGCGATCGGCTTGGAGTTGGCGCAGGTCTTCGCCCGGTTCGGGGTGCGGGTCACCGTGGTGGAGGCCCTCGACCGGGTGTTGGCCGTCGAGGAGCCGGAGGCGTCCGACGTCGCCGCCGCGGCGCTGCGCGCCGACGGCGTGGAGATCCACACCGGGGTACGCGCCGAGCGGGTCGAGCACGACGGCACCCGGTTCACCCTGCGCGGTGGCGGCGGTACGGAGTTCACCGCCGACCGGCTGCTGGTGGTCACCGGACGCAAGGCCCACCTGGAGGAGCTCGGGTTGGACACGATCGGCGTGGACGCCAGCCAGCGTTACCTGCCGGTCGACGACCGTCTGCACGTCACCGACCAGGTCTGGGCAGTTGGCGACGTGACCGGCGAGGGCGCCTTCACCCACATCGCCATGTATCAGGCGGGGATCGTGATCTCCGACGTGCTGGCCCGCGCCCGGCAGGCGGAGGCAGGGGCGGACGCCAGCGGGACCTCCAGTGTGGTCGGCGGTGCGATGGGCGCGTCCAGTTCGCTGGCCGCCAGCGGGTCGAGCGGGTCGGCCGGCACCGTCCCGCGGGCCGACTACCGCGCGCTGCCCCGGGTGACCTTCACCGATCCCGAGGTTGGCGCGGTCGGGCTCACCGAGCGGCAGGCCCGGGAGCGCGGGATCAACGTGCAGGTCGGTTTCACCAAGCTCGGCAGCTCGACGCGGGGTTGGATCCACCAGGTCGGCGACGACGGTTTCATCAAGCTCGTCGCGGACGCCGACCAGGGCGTGCTGATCGGCGCGACCTCGGTCGGCCCGGCCGGCGGTGAGGTGCTCTCCGGGCTGGTGGTGGCGGTGCACGCGGCGGTGCCGCTGAGCCAGCTCCGCCACATGATCTACGCCTACCCGACCTTCCACCGAACCATCGAGGCGGCGCTGCACGACCTGTCCTGACGGCGGCGTCAGGCAAGATGCGGCAACGAGCGCGCAACTGCCGCGCACTTTGCTGTTCATTTCTTTCATCACCGTGACGTACGATTGCGACCGTGACCAAGCGGTTGACTGAAGTTGCCAAGAAGGCGGGCGTCAGCGAGGCCACCGTCAGCCGGGTGCTCAACGGCCGTGACGGAGTCTCCGAGGCGACCCGGACCGCCGTGCTGACCGCGCTGGACGTGCTCGGTTACGAGCGGCCGACGAAACTGCGTGGCGAACGCGCCCGGCTCGTCGGGCTGGTGCTGCCCGAGTTGCAGAACCCGATCTTCCCGGCGCTGGCCGAGGTGGTCACCGGGACTCTCGCCCAACGCGGCTACACCCCGGCCCTCTGTGCCCGGACCATCGGTGGTGTGTCCGAAATGGACTACGTCGAGATGCTCCTCGACCACCAGGTCTCCGGGGTGATCTTCGCCGGTGGCTCGTACGCACTCGCCGACGCCCGGCACGACCACTACCGTCGGCTGACCGACCGGGGCCTCCCGGTCGTGCTTGTCAACGCAGGTGTGGACGAGTTGGGCTTCCCGCGAGTCTCCACGGACGACGCGGTGGCGGTGGAGCAGGCGTACGGGCATCTGCGCTCACTCGGGCACGAACGGATCGGCATGGTGCTCGGCCCGGAGGGGCATGTGCCGTCCCGGCGCAAACTGAACGCGATGATCCAGGCCGCGGGCTGGGGTGACGACGTGGCTGAGTGCGTCGAGCGTTCCAGCTTCTCCATGGAAGGCGCGCGGGTCGCCGCGACCAAACTGGTCGAGCGTGGCGTGACCGGCATCATCTGCGCCAGCGACGTACTGGCGTTGGGCACGATCCGTGCGGCCCGGCGGCTGGGTCGCTCGGTGCCGACCGATGTGTCGGTGGTGGGCTTCGACGACTCCGCGTTCATGACGTGCACCGACCCGCCGTTGACCACGGTGCGGCAGCCGATCGAGACGATGGGGCAGGCTGCCGTGGACCTGCTGGTCACCCAGATCGAAGGCGCCGGCGTGCTGCACGACGAGTTGCTGTTCGAGCCCGAGCTGGTGGTGCGCGGCTCGACCGCGCCGGCCCCTGGTCGCTAGGGACCGCACCGCACGACGCTTCGGCCGTCGACCGCTCGCGCGGTCGGCGGCCGCTTTCGTCGTTGCTGGCCATGAGCGGGATCGACCGAGCCGGATGGCCCTCCATAAGCGAGCAAAAGCCAACAACTCGGGCCACTTTCACGGCCTTGCCAACATCTGTCGTAATCACGTCGTGTCTTTTCGGGGCAGGGTCGATACCTTGCCGAAATGAGTCGGCCTCGTTACAGTGACTCCACTCACACCTGGCTCCGACGCAGCTACTGGGCGTCAGGTCGCATCACCGCAGATCAGCGAAGGTCATTGGAGACACCCGTTCCCGAAGGGATGGACAGATGTCCGTACCGCAATACCGAAAGGCTGCGGCGGTTGCGCTCGTGGCCGGCCTGGGGCTCAGCCTCACGGCATGCTCCACAAAGGGCGACGACAAGGACACGACCGCCGGCGGCAAGGTCACCATCACGGTCGACTGCCAGCCGGTCGGTGCCCAGAAAGAGCTGTTGAAGAACTGGAACGACGACGTCGCCGAGTTCCAGAAGCAGAACCCGGACATCACCATCAAGAGCGTCAGCGTCGGCGAGCAGTGCAACAACCCGCCGGACTTCACCGCTCGGCTCGCCGGCGGCACCGTGACCGACGTGTTCTACGGGTACATGACCGACCTGGCGCAGGTGCTCGACTCCGGTCAGGCGATGGACATCACCCAGTACGCCAACAAGGACACAATCTCCACCTGGGACAGCGTCGACCCGGCGCTCAAGGGGGTCTTCACCGACGGCGGCAAGCTCTACGCCGTTCCGGTGAAGAACTACTCGATGGGCCTGGTCTACAACAAGGTCCTGTTCCAGAAGGCCGGGCTCGACGCGAACAACCCGCCCAAGACCTGGGCCGACGTCCGGGCCGCCGCCAAGAAGATCTCCGCCCTCGGCAACGGCATCGCCGGTTACTCGGAGTACAGCGCCGGCAACACCGGTGGTTGGCACTTCACCTCCCTGCTCTACTCGCAGGGCGGCCAGGTGCTGACCGAGGACGGCAAGAAGGCCGACTTCAACAACGCCATGGGCAAGCAGGTCCTGCAGAACATCAAGGACATGCGGTACGGCGACAACAGCATGGGCTCCCGCCAGCTGCTGCAGTGGGGCGACCTGCTGACGAACGCCGGCGCGGGCAAGGTCGGCATGTTCATCGGCGCACCGGACGCCACCCAGGCGATCGTCAGCCAGTTCCAGGGCAAGTTCCAGGACTGGGCGATGAGCCCGCTGCCCGGCCAGGACGGCGCGGCAAAGGGGACGCTCGGTGGTGGCGAGGGCTACTTCTTCAAGAAGGACCTCACTCCCGAGCAGGTGAAGGCCGGCCTGAAGTGGATCGCGTACCAGAAGTTGACGCCGGGCAAGGGCCAGTTCGACTACGTCCGGGCCAAGCCGCAGAACTACCCGGTTGGTCTGCCCCAGCCGCTGCTCTTCGCCAACGGAAGTGACGCGCAGAAGCAGGAGCTCGAACTGCGTAAGGCGAACGCCAACGTCGACACGGCGAACTTCGCGCTCTTCGAGGCGACCCCGGTCCCGATCAAGGGCGAGCCGCGCAACGCGCAGGCGGTCTACGCGGTGCTCGACGCAGCGATGTCCGGTGTGCTGACCAACCCGAACTCGAACATCGACGCGCTGCTCAAGACCGCCGAGGAGAAGGTCAACCAACTCCTCGCCGCCGAGAGCTGACCGATCGTGTGGGGGCCGGGACGCCGACCCGGCCCCCACACCATCCGCCGAACATCGTCGACGTCACCGACTCACCCAGGAGTTGCCTTGGCGATCACCACCGTCCCGGAGACCCCCAGGAAACCGGGCCGCCCGCCGTCGCCGTACTCGGCGAGGCCGCAGCGAACCAGCCCCGGCCGCAAGGTACGGGACAACCTCACCGGTCACGCGTTCCTGATCGGCGCGGTGCTCTGCTTCGTCGTCTTCTCCTGGTACCCGATGATCCGCGGCATCCTGATGAGCTTCCAGCGCACCCGGCGCGGCGAGACCACCTGGGTGGGCTGGGACAACTACACCCGCATCATCGCCGACCCCAGCTTCTGGCCCGCCTGGAAGAACACGTTCTACTTCACGGTGCTCGCCCTCGTCCTCGGGTACGCGGTGCCGTTCTTCGTGGCGATCCTGCTCAACGAGTTTCGGCACGCCAAGGGTTACCTGCGCATCCTGGTCTACCTGCCGGTGATGCTGCCCCCGGCGTCCGCGCTGTTCCTCTTCAAGTTCTACGCCTACGACCCCAGCGAGGCCGGGCTCTTCAACGCGATCCTGAAGGCGCTGCACCTGCCCACCTCGCAGTGGATGCAGTCGCCCGAGATGACGATGCCGGCGATGGTGGTCGCATCCACCTGGATGAACATGGGCGGCGCGGTGCTGATCTACCTGGCGTCGTTGCAGAACATCCCCGGCGAACTCTACGAGGCGGCCGAGCTCGACGGCGCCGGGATCTGGCGGCGCATTCGCCACGTGACGATCCCGCAGACCCGGCTGATCCTCGCGCTCCTGGCGATGCTGCAGATCGTCGCCACGATGCAGCTCTTCATCGAGCCACTGATCCTCGCCAACGGTGCGGGCGCGGAGGACTCCGCGACCTCGGTGGCGTACCTCATCTACCAGCACGGGTTCTTCCAGAACGACCTCAACGGCGCCGCCGCGCTGGGCGTGATCATGCTCGTGGTGCTGGCCGGCTTCTCCGCCGTGTACGTGCGGCTGACTGCGAAACAGGACTAGGACGGCGAGGAATGGCACAGGACTCCGGAACCCGGACCCTCATCTCTCATGCCCAGCTCAGCCGAGGGCGCGGCAGGGTCATCTACTGGACGGTGCTCGCCGTCGTCGTCGCGGGCTTCACACTCGTCTTCCTCGGGCCGCTCTACTGGATGGTCACCGGCGCGCTCAAGTCCGGCCAGGAGATCGCGCAGACCCCACCCACGCTGTTCCCGAAGGATCCCCAGCCGCAGAACTACATCGACGCCTGGAACAACCTGGCCCTCGCCAAGCTGCTGTTCAACACCTTCTACTACGCGGTTGGCGCGGTGCTGTTCCAACTGGTCTTCGACAGCGCCGCCGCGTACTCCCTGTCCAAGCTTCGACCGATGTTCGGCAACGTGATCCTCGGCCTGATGCTGGGAACCCTGATGATCCCGGCGATGGTCCTCATCGTTCCGCAGTACGTGACCGTGCTCGACCTGCCGATCCTGCACATCAACCTGCTCGACTCACCGTTCGCGATCTGGCTGCCGATGGTCGCGAACGCGTTCAACATCTTCCTGTTGAAACGGTTCTTCGACTCGATTCCCGAGGAGTTGATGGCGGCGGCCCTCATGGACGGGGCGACGCCGCTGCGTACGCTCTGGTCGATCATCCTGCCGCTGTCGCGCCCCATCCTCGGCGTCGTCTCGATCTTCGCGGTGACGGCGGTCTGGAAGGACTTCCTCTGGCCGAAGCTGGTCATGCCGTCGCCCGAGACCCGGACGGTCAGCGTCGGCATCTACACCTTCGCGGGCGGTACGCCCATGAACGTGGTCATCGCCGCGTCGGTCATCGCCGCGATCCCGACCGTCATCATCTTCCTGATCTTCCAGCGGAACATCATGTCCGGCCTGACGGCAGGCAGCCTCAAGGGATAGCCGGCAGCGTAACCTCCCGCGGCGAACAACGACCGTTCGCCCGACACATAACCAGGTCCGGCGAACCCGCCGACGTACTGACCCAGAAAGCAGGTGCTCGTGTCCACAGCTGACAGAAGTCCGTGGTGGCGTGGAGCGGTGATCTACCAGGTGTATCCCCGGAGTTTCGCGGATGGCAACGGCGACGGCATCGGCGACATCGCTGGCATCCGGTCGCGGCTGAATCACCTGTCCGCGCTCGGCATCGACGCGATCTGGTTCAGCCCCTGGTACCCCTCCCCGATGGCCGACGCCGGCTACGACGTGTCCGACTACCGCGACATCGACCCGGTCTTCGGCAGCCTCGTCGAGGCGGAGGCGCTGATCGCCGAGGCGCACGCGCTGGGCATCCGGACCATCGTCGACGTGGTGCCCAACCACTGCTCCGACGCGCACCCCTGGTTCCAGGCCGCGCTCGCCGGTGGGCCCGACGCGCCCGAGCGGGACCTGTTCTGGTTCCGGCCCGGCCGGGGCCCCAACGGCGACCAGCGGCCCACCGACTGGATCGGTGAGTTCGGTGGCGAGACCTGGACCCGCACCACCAACCCGGACGGCACTCCCGGCGACTGGTACCTGCACCTGTTCGCACCGCAGCAGCCGGACTTCAACTGGGACCACCCCCGGGTACGGGCGGAATTCGAGGACATCCTGCGGTTCTGGTTCGACCGGGGCGTGGACGGCATCCGGATCGACTCGGCCGGGCTGCTGGTCAAGGACGGCACACTGCCCGAGGTTCAGCCCGACCAGCCGCACCCGTTCCACGACCTCGACGGGGTGCACGACATCTACCGGGGCTGGCGCCGGGTCGCCGACGAGTACACCGACCGCGCGCTGATCGGTGAGGTGTGGCTGCCGGACCGGCAGCGGTTCGCCAACTACCTGCGCCCGGACGAGCTGCACGCCGCGTTCAACTTCGACTTTCTCGGCTGCGCGTGGGACGCCTCGGCGCTGCGCGAGAGCATCGACGGGACGCTGAGCGCGCATGCGCCGGTCAACGCGCCGGCCACCTGGGTGCTCTCCAACCACGACGTCACCCGGCACGTCACCCGCTACGGGCGGGCGGACACCAGGTTCAGCTTCGCCGCCAAGCGGGAGGGGACCCCCACCGATCTGGAGCTGGGCACCCGCCGGGCCCGGGCCGCCGCGCTGCTGTCGCTGTCGCTGCCCGGCGCCGCCTACATCTATCAGGGCGAGGAGTTGGGCCTCTACGAGGTCGAGGACATTCCGTACGCGCTGCGTCAGGACCCGATGTGGGAACGTTCCGGCCGGATCGACCCCGGGCGGGACGGCTGCCGCGTACCGCTGCCCTGGGCTGGTGACGAGCCGCCGTTCGAGTTCAGCCCCGCCGGTGCCGCGGCGCCCTGGCTGCCTCAGCCGGCGGACTGGAAGGGCCGGACAGCCCTTGCGCAGACCGGAGACTCGGCGTCGATGCTGGAGCTGTACCGGGCGGCGATCCAGGCCCGGCGGGCCGACCCGGCACTCGGCGACGGCGAGCTGACCTGGCTGCCCGCGCCGGACGGGGTGCTCGCGTTCAGTCGCGGCGGTGGCTTCAGCTGCCTGGTCAACCTCTCCGACGCCCCGGTTCCGATGCCGGCCGAAGGTGCGGTACTGCTGGCCAGCGGGCCACTCGACGACGGGTTGCTGCCGTCGGACACCGCGGTCTGGCTGCGTACCGCGGGGGGCGGATCCGGCCTGACCTGACGCTGATCGCCGTGGTGCCGGCGGCCCGTCCCGGCCGTCGGCACCACGCCACCCACGAAAGGAGGAACGAGGGGGACGCGCGAAGCCGCACCGACACGGGGGGATCTGGCCTGCCTGACGAAAGGGAGAGCGCAGCTCATGGCCAACCACACCACCGGCACCCCGCACCACCTTCGACACCCAACCCGGGCAGGGTTGGCCGCCATCGCCGCCACCCTGCTCGCCGCCACATCGTTGACCGCCCTCGCGGTCACCGGCACCGCAACTCCGGCCGCGGCGGCCGGGCTGTCCCCCTTCGACATCGCCGGCCGGGGCGCCACCGTCCCGTTCGTCGAGCAGGAGGCGGAGGAGGCCGCCCACAACGGCACGAAGATCGGCCCGGACCGGCGCTACGGCACGTTGCCGTCCGAGGCGTCCGGCCGGGAGGCGGTCACCCTCGACGCCGTCGGCGAGTACGTCGAGTTCACTCTCACCGCTCCGGCCAACGCGGTCACCTTCCGCTACAGCCTGCCGGACAACACGACGGGCACCGGCCGGGACGCCGCCATCGATCTGCGGGCCAACGGGACACTGCTGAAGTCGGTCCCGGTAACGTCGAAGTACGGCTGGTACTACGGCGGCTATCCGTTCAACAACAACCCGGGCGACACCAACCCGCACCACTTCTATGACGAGACCCGGGCGATGTTCGGCGGCACTCAGCCCGCTGGCACGAAGATCCGGTTCCAGGTCTCCTCGACCGCCCAGTCGCCCACGTTCACCATCGACTTGGCCGACTTCGAGCTGGTCGCCCCGGCGATCACCAAGCCCAGCGGTGTGCTCGACGTGGTCACCGATTTCGGCGCCGACCCGAGCGGCGCGACCGACTCGACGGCGAAGTTCCAGGCGGCGGTCGACGCCGGAAAGGCCCAGGGCAGGGCGGTCTGGATCCCGACCGGCACCTTCACCCTCTGGGATCACGTGGTGGTCGACGGGGTGACCCTGCGCGGTGCCGGCCCCTGGTATTCGGTGCTCGGCGGCCGGCACCCCACCGAGCGGAACAGGTCCGTCGGCATCTACGGCAAGTACGTCCCCGGTGGCGGCTACACCGGGCCGGTCCGCTCGCACGAGGCGAACGGGCCGAGCCGCAACGTCACACTGCGAGACTTCGCCATCATCGGCGACATCCGCGAACGGGTCGACGACGACCAGGTAAACGCCCTGGGCGGGGCGATGACCAACTCGGTGGTCGACAACCTGTGGCTGGAGAACACCAAGGTCGGGGCGTGGATGGACGGCCCGATGGACAACTTCACCATCCGCAACAGTCGAATCCTGGACCAGACCGCGGACGGGGTGAACTTCCACACCGGCGTGACCAACTCGACGGTGACGAACACGTTCGTCCGCAACACCGGCGACGACGCGTTGGCGATGTGGGCGCAGAGCGTGCCGAACGTCAACAACTCCTTCACCTACAACACCATCGGCGTGACCCTGCTGGCGAACCACCTGGTCAGCTACGGCGGCCGGGACATCAAGATCACCGACAACGTGACGGCCGACTCGCTCACCAACGGCGGCGGCATCCACGTCGCGAACCGCTACCCGGGTGTGCAGGGCGCCACCGGGGTCCAGGGCACCTGGACGATCGCCCGGAACACGCTGATCCGCAACGGCAACTCGGACTACAACTGGAACTTCGGCGTCGGTGCGATCTGGTTCTCGGCACTGAACGAGGCGTTCCAGAACCCCACCATCAACATCACCGACACCGACATTCTGGACAGCTCGTACGCGGCGCTGCACTGGATCGAGGGCCAGACCAACGGGATCAACCTCAACAACGTGCGGATCGACGGCGCCGGCACGTACGCGCTCCAGGTGCAGGCGAACAGCCAGGTCTCGTTCACGAACGTGCGGGCCACGAACATCGCGCAGAGCAACCCGATCCACAACTGCGTCGGTGCTGGTTTCCAGATCACCCAGGGTTCCGGCAACTCCGGCTGGTACACCCCGACCCCGTACTGCGGCCCGTGGCCGAATCCGCAGTGGGGCGGCGGACCCACCACCCCGCCCCCGACCACCCCGGCACCCACCACTCCGGCACCCACCACGCCGCCCCCGACAACTCCGCCCCCGAGCAGCGGGAACCTGGCGCTGAACCGGTCGACGACGGCGACCAGCACCAACCAGAGCTACACGTCGTCCAACGCGGTGGATGGCAACGCCGCCAGCTACTGGGAGAGCGCCAACAACGCCTTCCCACAGTCGCTCACCGTCGACCTGGGCTCGGCCCGGCCGGTCGACCGGGTGGTACTCAAGCTGCCCGCCGGCTGGGAACGGCGTACCCAGACGTTGTCGGTGCTCGGCTCCACCGACGGTTCGTCGTACGCCACCCTGGCAGCGTCCGCAGGTCGGGTCTTCGACCCCGGCACGGGCAACGCCGTGTCGATCGGGCTGCCCTCCGGTGACCGCCGCTACCTCCGGGTCACCGTCGCCGGCAACACCGGCTGGCCGGCCGCCCAACTGTCCGAGGTCGAGGTGTACGGCAGCACGTCCAGCACGCCATCGCCCACCACACCACCCCCGACCACCCCACCGCCAACCACGCCACCCCCGACCACCCCGCCGCCGACCACGCCCCCGCCCAGCGGCAACCTGGCGGCCGGCCGGTCCGTCACCGAGACCAGCCACTCCGACGTGTACGCCGCGCCCAACACGGTGGACGGCAACCCGAACACGTACTGGGAGAGCGCCAACAACGCGTTCCCGCAGTCGCTGACGGTGGACCTGGGCGCCAACCGGACGGTGTCCCGGATCGTGCTGAAACTCCCACCATCATCGGCCTGGCAGACGCGCACGCAGACGCTCTCAGTGCTCGGGTCCACCAACGGATCAACGTTCACCACCCTGAAGGCGTACGCCGGCTACACCTTCAATCCGGGCAGCGGCAACACGGTCACCGTGACCTTCACGGCGACCAGCCAGCGGTATCTGCGGCTGACCATCACCGGTAACACCGGCTGGCCGGCCGGTCAGATCAGCGAGTTCGAGGTGTATTCCAGCTAGATCGGGTGCCCCCGCCCGCCCCGGGCGGGGGCACCAACCCGCACCGTCCCCCACCTGTCGCGGAACGACGGGCGTACCCCTGAACCCGTCGCCGGGCAACGCACCCGCACCCACCCCCGAAAGAGGTGTAGCGACCCCATGTCCAGCAACGGCACCAGACGAGGCACGCCGCCGACCGGCGCGCCCAACCCCGTCCCCCGAACCACCCGTAAGCGCGGCCCACGGCTCCTCGCCGGCGCGCTCGCCGGAGTGCTCCTCGCCACCGCCCCGGTCGTCATCCCCGCGGCCAGCGCGGCACCGTCGGTCGACGCGTCCAAGGCCGCTGCCCGCGTGGCCATGCTCGCCGGGCTCTCCGCCACGATGACCGCCAGCAGCTACAACCAGAACTACGTGGCGGGCAACGCCAACGACGGCAACGCGTCGACCTACTGGGAGAGCGCCAACAACGCGTTCCCGCAGTGGATCCAGGCCGACCTGGGCGCCACGGTCAGCGTCGACCGGGTGGTGCTCAAACTGCCGCCCTCGTCGGACTGGCAGACCCGCACCCAGACACTGTCGGTGCTCGGCTCCACCAATGGCTCGTCTTTCAGCACCCTGAAGGCGTCCGCCGGCTACACCTTCAACCCGAGCAGCGGCAACACCGTCACCGTCAGCTTCACCGCCGCCAGCACCCGCTACGTCCGCGTGCAGGTCACCGGCAACACCGGCTGGCCGGCGGCGCAGTTCTCCGAGGTCGAGGTGTACGGCGCCACGGGCAGCACCGACACCCAGGCGCCCAGCGTCCCCGGCAACCTGGCCTACACCCAACCGGCCAGCGGGCAGATCCGGCTCACCTGGTCGGCGTCCAGCGACAACGTCGGGGTGACCGGGTACGACGTGTACGCGGGCGGCGCGCTGCGCGGCAGTGTCAACGGCTCCACGCTCACCTACACCGACAGCCAGGCGGACAGCGCCACGGTGTCGTACTACGTCCGGGCCAAGGACGCGGCCGGCAACCAGTCGGCGAACAGCAACACCGTGACCCGGACCGGCACCGGCAACCCGCCCACCGGGAGCAACCTGGCGATCGGCAAGCCGATCAGCGCCTCCGGGTTCGTACACACGTTCGTGGCCACCAACGCCAACGACAACAACGTGGCCACCTACTGGGAGGGCAACGGCAACCCGAGCACGTTGACCGTGCAGCTCGGCGCGAACGCCAGCCTCAGCCAGGTCGTGCTGAAGCTGAACCCGGACTCGGCCTGGGGTGCGCGTACGCAGAACATCGCAGTGCTCGGCCGGGACCAGGGCTCGTCGACCTTCACCACGCTGGTCGGCGCGGCGAACTACAGCTTCAACCCGGGCAGCGGCAACACGGTGACCATCCCGGTCTCCGGCGCCGCAGCCGACGTGCGGCTCTCGATCGCCTCCAACACCGGCGCCCCGGCCGGGCAGGTGGCCGAGTTCCAGGTCTTCGGCACCCCGGCACCGAACCCGGACCTGACCGTGACCGGCATGTCGTTCAGCCCGTCGGCGCCCGTGGAGACCAGCACCATCACGCTTTCCGCGACCGTGCGTAACGCGGGCTCGGCCGCCTCCGGCGCGACGAACGTCAACTTCTACCTGGGCTCCACCCGGGTCGGCACCGCCTCGGTCGGTGGCCTCGCGGCCGGTGCGTCGACGACGGTCAGCGCCAGCATCGGCACCCGTGACTCGGGCAGCTACCCGCTCAGCGCGAAGGTCGACGAGTCGAACACCGTCGTCGAGTCCGACGACACCAACAACAGCTACACCAACCCCAGCCCGCTTGTGGTCGGTGCGATCGCCAGCTCCGACCTGGTCGCCTCCGCCGTCGACTGGTCACCGAGCAATCCGCCGCCCGGCAGCACTGTCACCTTCTCCGTGTCGATCCGCAACGCCGGTAACCAGGCGTCCGCGTCCGGCTCGCACGGCATCACCCTGACCGTGCTCAACGAGTCCGGCACCGTCGTCCGTACGCTCACCGGCTCGTACTCCGGCGTGATCAACGCTGGCGCGACGGTCGGCCCGATCAGCCTGGGCACCTGGACCGCCGCGAACGGCAAGTACACCGTTCGGGTGGTGCTCGCCGTCGACGGCAACGAGCTGCCGGTCAAGCAGACCAACAACACAAGTGACCGTCCGCTCTTCGTGGGGCGCGGCGCCAACCTCGGCTACGACATGTACGAGGCCGAGGACGGCACGACCGGCGGCGGCGCTGGGCAGGTCGGGCCGAACCGGGACATCGGCAACCTCGGCGGTGAGGCGTCCGGACGTCGGGCGGTGACCTTGAACAGCACCGGCTCGTACGTCGAGTGGACCACCCGGGCGGCGACCAACACCCTGGTCACCCGCTTCTCCATCCCCGACTCGTCGGGCGGCGGAGGCATCGACTCGACGTTGAACATCTACGTCAACGGCACCCTGCACAAGCCGATCAACCTGACCTCCAAGCACATCTGGCTCTACGGTGCGGAGGCCAGCCCGAGTGACTCGCCGAGCGCCGGCCCGCCTCGCCACCTGTACGACGAGGCCAACGTGATGTTGAACTCGACAATCCCGGCCGGCAGCAAGATCCGGCTGCAGAAGGACCCGGCCAACACCACCACGTACGCGATCGACTTCATCAACCTGGAGTTGGTCGCGCCTCGGGCCAACCCGGACCCGTCCCGCTACCGGGTGCCGTCCGGCTTCAGCCACCAGGATGTCCAGAACGCGCTGGACGCGGTTCGGATGGACACCACCGGAAACCTGATCGGCGTCTACCTCCCGGCCGGCACGTACGAGACCGCGCAGAAGTTCCAGGTGTACGGCAAGCCGATCACGGTGGTCGGCGCGGGCATGTGGTACACCCGTTTCCAGACGCCGACCGGCCAACAGAACACCGACGCGGGCTTCCGGGTGGAGTCCTCGGCCAGCGGGTCGTCCTTCTCGCACCTGGCCTTCTTCGGCAACTACACGAACCGCATCGACGGGCCGGGCAAGGTCTGGGGTGAGCTGAAGGACGTCGACAACATGACCCTGGACAGCGTCTGGGTCGAGCACACCGTCTGTGCGTACTGGGGAGTGAGCGTCAGCGGGTTGACCATCCGCAACAGCCGCTTCCGGAACACCTTCGCCGACGGTGTGAACCTCACCAACGGCAGCACCAACAACCTGGTCACCAACACCGAGGGGAGGTCGAACGGCGATGACGCGTTCGCCCTCTTCTCCGCCACCGACCAGGGTGCGTCGACCTCCAACAACGGCAACGTGTTCGAGAACCTCTCGGCCACGCTGACCTGGCGGGCAGCTGGGCTGGCGGTCTACGGCGGTTACAACAACATCTTCCGCAACCTGTACATCGCGGACATGTTGACGTACTCCGGGATCACCATCAGCTCGCTGGACTTCGGCTACCCGTTCATCGGGTTCGGGGCCAGCCCGCCGACCCAGTTCCAGAACATCTCGCTGATCAGGGCGGGCGGGCATTTCTGGGGCTCCCAGACATTCCCTGCGATCTGGGTCTTCTCCGCGTCGAAGGAGTTCCGCGGCATCCGGGTGTCCGACGTGGACATCGTCGATCCCACGTACTCGGGAATCATGTTCCAGACCAAGTACAACGGATCGCAGCCGGAGAACCCGATCACCGACACGGTCTTCACCAATATCTCGATCAGCGGTGCCCGCAAGAGCGGTGACGCGTTCGACGCGAAGTCCGGCTTCGCGGTCTGGGCCAACGAGATGCCGGAACCAGGTCAGGGCCCGGCGGTCGGCTCGGTCACCTTCAACAACCTGCGACTGACAAACAACGAGGTGGACATCCGCAACACCACGTCGACCTTCGCCATCAACCGCAACTGATCTAGCCAGCACCGGACGCCGCCGGGAGGTTCACCCCTCCCGGCGGCGTCGTGCCATGTCGGCCCTCGCCCGCCGCGAACCGGGCCGCGCCAGCGAGCGCGTCCGTGGCCAGGGAGTTCATCCCGTACGCCAACTCGGTCGCCAGCGCCTCCGGCTCGGGCAGTCCGCCGCCGGCCAGCACCGCCGCCCGGTCGTTTCGCAGGCAGGTCTGCGGGTGCCGGGCGATCGCCGCCGCCAACTCCTCGGCCGCGGCCCGCGCCTGGCCGGGCGGCACCAACCGATTGACCAACCCCATCGAGTACGCCTCATCCGCCGGCACCCGGGCCGTGGGCCCGTCGACGGCGTTGCGAGCTGCCGGCCGGTCCAGCACAACCGTGGTCACCAGCCCAGCACGCTCCACCCGCACACCCATCAACCCAGCATGCCCTCCCTGCGGCAGGTTTGTCACCGCCGACCGGTTTGCGACGGCTTTCGACGGGAAGTCGGTCCTCGTGCGAGCACTTTTGACGAAAGTTGAGCAGGCATCCCGGCTGGACCGGGCAGGTGACCGGTTGCAGCGGGTGGTCCTGAGTACGCTGCGTCCGCGGCGGTTGCGAGACCTGCTGCACGGGGTGACCCTCGGGCATCCCCTGCACCCGGCGATGGTGCAGGTGCCGGTCGGCGCGTGGATCAGCGCCGCCGTGCTGGACCTCATGCCCGGGCAACGCCGACCCGCCACCATGCTTGTCGGTCTGGGCACCGCGAGCGCGCTGCCGGCGGCGGTCGCCGGGCTGAACGACTGGGCGGCACTCGCCCGGGACCAGCGCCGGGTCGGCCTGGTGCACGCCGCCGCGAACACCGTCGGCATCGGGCTCTACGCCGGCTCGTTGGCCGCTCGCCTGTCCGGCCGGCACAGCGTCGGCCGTGCCCTCGGCTTCCTCGGGCTCTCCACCGTGAGCCTCGGGGCCTACATCGGGGGTCACCTCGCGTACAAGCAGGGGGCGCAGGTCAACCAGAGCGTCTCCGAGCTGCATCGGATGACCGACGGCTGGCACTCGCTCGCCGACATGGCGACGCTGCCGCAACGCACGCTGATCACCCGAGAGGTGGACGACGACATCTCGGTGATCCTCTACCGGCACGGCGAGGAAGTCACAGTCATGTTGGAGCGTTGTCCGCATCAGAGCGGGCCGCTCGGCGAGGGCGAGGTGCAGGAGATCGACGGGCATGCCTGTGTGGTCTGCCCGTGGCACGGCAGTGCGTTCCGGCTCAACGGCGGCGAGGTCATGCAGGGGCCGTCCGGCAACGACCAACAGATCCTGCCCACCCGGATCCAGAACGGCGTGCTCCAGACCCGCCTGCCCTGACGTCCGCGCTCTGACGTCCGCGCTCAAGCGGCCCCCGCGCCGGGTGCCTTCGGCGTCGCGACCTGCGCCTGACGCCGATTGCCTGGCGTTCGGAGGCGATGTTGCTGATGAGCGATATGACTCTGAGGCATATTTATACCTCAGAGTCATATCGCTCTCCGGACACCTCGCCTCGGATCGCTTCCGCCGCGTCCGGTGCCGCTGCGGTCAGTCGAGTCCGGCCGTAGACGGCGGAGAGCAGATCGAGCCGGGCGGCACGGATCAGCTGCGTCGGTGTCGGCCGACCGGAGGCCCGTCCGGTACGGAATCCAGACCGTGTCCGCCGTCGAGCAGCCCGCCTTCGGCACTGTCGCCAGCCCAACTGTCGTCAACACCCCAGCCCGAGGCCCCGGCGGGCGTCATCCCGCCACCGCCGGGCGGCGTCATCCCGCCACCGTGCGCCGTGCCGTTGTTGGGCGTTGCTGGTGCTTCGATGGCGGCGGCCGCCCGGCTGGCGGCCCACGCAGCACCGCTCCCAGCCGCACCGCCCCGAGGCGTGCGGGAGGGCGTGGCCAACCGGGGACCCGCCCCGGCGGTGGCGGGGCGGCGGCGCAGCCCCAGTACCGCGCCGATCTGGGCGCCGACAATGCTCGCCACTGCCAGTACGGCGGAGACCGCCAGCGGTCGGTTGACCCGGTCCTCAGTGCCGGCTCGGGCTGCGCCGACAGTCATCGCCGGTGGTTGGCCTGCTGACTCCGTACCGCTGGGGGGTGTCGGGTCCACCCGCTCCGGTGCGGCGCGTTCGGGCGCCGGCCGGGGCGGCGGCGGCTTCGGTGCGGCGGGCCTGCCGACCAGCCGGCCTGTGGCGTGTTGCCGGGCCCCCTGGTCGGCAGCCTCCGTGGGCAGTCGGAGCAGTTGCCCGGGGCGGATCCGGTCCGGGTCGTCGAGCTGGTTCAGCTTGGCGAGCTGACGGTAGTCGCCGAACTCGTCGAGATAGCGCTCGGCCACCTCGCCGAGATAGTCACCCCGCGCGACCCGGTACACCGGCGCGGCCTCGTCGTTCACCGCTGAGCCACCGGGTGCGGCCAACCCTGTCTCGGCCAACCCTGTCCCGGCCAAGCCGACTGGCCCGCTGCGGGCGAGCGGGGCCGCCGTGTCGGGTGCCGTGCTCACGCGGGTCGGCGCGGCCAGGGTGGCGACGACCGGTGCGTTCGGATTCGCGTACGCCGGAGCGCCGTAGACCGCCGCGGCGCTGGCGGCGGCCGGGCTGGCGACGAGGATCAGCGCGACCGAGCCGACCAGCGCGGCGGCGGCCTTCTGTTGGCGGCTCATCCCGGGCAGCTTCGGCGCCGGCCGGCGCAGGCCCTGTGCCCCCAACTCGACGAGGACTGAGAAGGCGAACGTGGCCCAGCCGAACCAGCCGGCCACAGCCAGTGCCCGCAGGAAGAGTTGGCCGTCGTCCCGGCTGGTCAGCGTGGTGCCCACCTCGCTGATCGTGGGCAGGTGATCAGGCAGCGGATTGCCAGCGAAGGCCAGCAGCGCGATCGGCGCGCCGACCAGCAGCGCGCACAGCACGGCCAGCGCGCCGAAGCCGGTGAGGATCCGTCCGATCCGCCGTACGACGGACCCACCCGATACGGGCATGGCTGCCTTCCCTCCTACGGTGCTGCTGGTGCTACGGCGATGATGGCTCGCGCGGTCGCCTCGCCGGTGACGGTGACCGTGTTGTCCCTGAAGAACAGCCCGAGCATCGAGCGGTTGTAGGTGATCGTGACGGTGACCCGGATCAGGGTTTCCCCGGCGACCTCGGGGAAACTCACGCTGTGGCCGGTAGTGCCAGCGGCGACGTCCAGGTATTTGTCGACCGCGACGCGGGCCTGAGGCTGGTCGATCCGCGTTGGTCCGCCCTCGATCGCGGTGGCCCGGTTGATGGCCTGACCACCGGCGCGGGCAGCCTCGGCGGCCAGATTTTCGGCGCGTTGCAGGGTGCGTAGCTGCCCGGCGCCGTCGAAGGTGAGGCCAACGATGGCCAGTACGCCGATCATCGCCACCGCCAGGAAGATGCTCACCCGGCCGTGATCGCCGGTGGCGGGGTGCCGGGCAGTCGGAGTGGTGGCGGTCATTGCCGGCCCCGGTAGCGGTCCAGCGGTGAGGTGAATTTTGCGCTGATCTGCCTCTCGCTCGGCATCCCGGGCAGGATGTCGAGCGTGATGTCCCTGAACGACACCAGGCAGGTGATCTCCACCGTCACGGTGGCGTCCTCGCCGACCTTGCTCTTGAACGCGTTGTCGAAGCTGGTGTCAGTCTCGCCGACCACCGAGCCGCTGAACACCGGGGCCAGGTCGTTGGTGCAGGCCAACCCACGCCAGTCCAACTGATTCTGGGCGGCCTCCAACGCCTCTCTCCGGGCAGCGCCCGACTCCCGGGAGATCGAGGCCGCGCGGGCAGCGTCGTGCGCTGCGGCATCGATCGCCTCCGCCGCCACCGCAGAGCGCCCGACCACGCCGGCCAGCACCATCAGCGCGATGAACGCGGGCGCGAGCACCGCCACCTCGATGGAGACCGAGCCCCGCTCGGTGGTACGGGTCATGGCTGGGTCAACCTTTCCACCGTCCCGTGGGCGGTCTGCTGCACCGCGAAGTCCACACCCGGCACCACCGACACGGATCGCCCACTCACCGTGCAGGTCACGTCAGTTTCGGTGGTCACGCAGGTCGGGCCGGTCTTGTCCCAGCCCACCAGCCAGCCGCCGGAGGCCTTCAGGAAGCGGGTGGCGCTGTCCACCCCGGCACCGCCTCCCGCCTGGTACGGCCGCTGGGCATTGACGCCGCTCTGCGCGGCGTTCAACGCGGTCGAGCGGGCGAGGAAGACGGCCGCGACCTGGATGGAGGCGAAGAGCAGCACCAGGATCAGCGGCATCATCACGGCCAGCTCGACCGGGTTGGCGCCTCGCTCCCGATCGCTGGCCGCGAGGCGACGCCGGGCGGCGCTGACCGCCCGGTGCCACGTCGGGTAAGCGGCTCGGCCCATGCCGGCTACTACGGGCCCGGGTTCGTGTGGTTCGGGATGCCGGTCATCCAGTTGTTGGCCTTGGTCAGGGCCGCTGCGGTGACGGCGGCCGCAACGAAAACCAGACCGGCGATGATCACTGCGGTGGGCACCGGGCTGTCGCCGCGTTCACCGTCGCGGCGCAGTTCGGCCAAGCGCGTCGTCAGCACGACGTGCAGGTAGCTGAGGATGGACATGGCGTACTCCTTCAGTGGACGGGGTCAGATGCGGGCCATGAACGGGTAGAGGACGAAGCCGAGCAGCACGAAAACGAGCAGTGCGCCCGGAATGTCGAGCTTGCTGGTGACCCCCTCGGCACGGGCGAGGTTGTCGGTGCGGATCTGGTCGCGTAGCGAGTCGGCCCGGCTGCGCAGGGTCTCGTGCACCTGCGCCCCCTCGCTGCCGGAGGAGCGCATGATCGCGCCGACGTCGCCCAACTCCGGAATGCCGATCTTGTCGGCGAGGTCGCGCAGCTCGTCCCACGGTGCGTGCATCTGCATCTGGGCGATCCGCAGCGACTCCTGGATTCGGTCGAACACCCAGCCGTCACAGACCGCCGCGGCACGTTCCAGCGACTGCACCGGCCCGTGCGCGGCGGAGAGTTGCAACGCCACCAGGTCCAGGTACGTGCAGACGGCCTGGCGGAACTCGTCCCGGGCTGCCTCGGCCTTGGTCAGGACGGCCCGATGCGCCAGCAGGCCGCCCATCAGCGCCAGACCGAGGCTGCCGAGCACCGGTACGACCAGCGGGATCGAGATGCCGAGCACTACCAGCGCCACCCCGAGCAGGGTCGGCGTGGCCAGCCCGATCAGCGCGGAGAGCAGCACCGACAGCGCGTACTGCTCGGGGGTCTGACCGATCAGGGCGAGCTGCCGGTGCGGCGGGCGTAGCCAGCGGGACATCCCGCTCAGCCAGTCCAGCCGTCGGGATGCGGGGGAGGCGACCCGGCCGGTGCCCGGCGGCTGATGCAGTCGGCGCAGCGCCGGCCCGAGCGCCGGGCTTGCCGGCACCAACTCCCGGACCACCAGAAACACGCCGAACCCGATCCCGGCACCACCGCAGACCGCGATGGCCAATGGCCAGTTCACGATCACGGGAGCCGCCTTTCGTTCGCGACTGCGGGGCTCCGCTGCGCTGCACTCCTCGCGCTCACGGGAGCCGCCTTTCGTTCGCGACTGCGGGGCTCCGCTGCGCTGCACTCCTCGCGCTCACGCGATCACCTCGGATGGGTCGGGCGCCGGCAGGAACCGGGCCGGCCGCTGCGGCTGGCTCATCGACCGCACCCAGGCCAGCAGGCCGATGAAGGCGGCACCGAGGGCGGCCATCACCACCTGACCGGTCGACGTGTCGTACGGCTTGATGTACTCGGTGTTGAGCAGCCCGTACGCCAGGGTGGCGAGGGTCATCCCGGTGAGGAAGCGGACCGCGAACCGGGGCTGGGTGCGCTTGGCCTCGATCTCCCGGCGGGTGGCCACCTCAGCCGCAGCTGCCCCGGCGATCGAGCCGAGCACGTCGCCGAGCCGCTCACCCCGGTCGGAGAGGTGCAGGATCAGCGCCGCGACCACCTGGTCGCAGACCGGGTCACCGATCTCGTCGGCGAACGCCAGCAGCGCGGAGCGGGCCATCCAGCCGGCCTGCAGACGGGCGGCGAGCAGCCGTACCTCGTCCTCGACGCCGGGTGGCACGCTGCCGATCGTGCCGATGATCGACTGTTGGAGGCCCTGCCCGGTGCCGGAGACGTCCTTGAGCCGGCGGGTCCACTCGCCGACCGCCTCGATCCGGGCGATGGCCCGCTGCTCGGCCTTGCCCACACCGAACAGCCACGGGGTGCCGGGCACCGCCACCGCCACCAGCAGGCCCACCACCGGCAGCCCGGTCAGCAGGAAAGCCAACGCGCCGGCGACCAGAGCGGCGACCAGCAGCGCCTGGTAGGCCCGCTGCTCCGCCGGCGTGGTGCCAGGTCCGCGCCACAGTCGACCAAGGCCCGGCCCGCCGCCTGGGCGCGGCCCGGGGGGCCGTCGGGTGCCGATCAGCGCGACCACGGCCAACAGCAGCCCGGCCACACAGGCGGCCCCGGAGACCACCGCGATCAACTCCAGGCTGCCCATCATCAGGTCACCGCCGGGCCAGTCGGGTCTGTCGGGGTCGCCGCCAGGCGCCTGCGCCGGCCTCGATCCACCGGGTCAGCAGCCGCGCGTCGTAACCCACCCGCATCAACTGGTCGCGGACCCGCTCGGGCAGGTGTCGGGGGACCGCACGACCGTCGGGGCCGGGCCCGAAGACCGTGGTGGTGGTGATGCGACCGGCTTCGCCGGCCCCGATCACCTCCTCCACATGCGACACGAACCGGTGTTTACGCCCACCGATGGCTGTCTCGTCCTCGACGGTGACGTAGACGATCAGGTCGAGGGCGTTGCCGGCCATGCGGCGGGCCTGGTCGACGGTCATCTCGCGGCCGTGCGCCAGCGCCAGCTCGACGATCCGTTCACCCACTCCGGCAGCCGTGCGGGCGTGGATGGTGCACATCGAGCCCCGGCTGGTGGTCATCGCCTGGAGCATCGGCACGATCTCCCGGGACCGCACCTCACCCACGATGATCCGCAACACGCCCATCCGTAGCGACAGCGGGATCAGGTCGGCGATGGTCACCTCGCCGGCTGGACGGCCGTCGAAGCCGCGTTCGCCGTGCCCCTCCCGTGCCTCGAAGCTCATCACCGCCCGGTGCCGCTCGCGGCGGCGGGCCGGCAGCAGCTCCCGGCTCTCCTCCAGCAGCACGTACGGCTCGTCGGGCGGGATCTCGTTCATCAGCGCCCGGATGATCGTGGTCTTTCCGGCACCGGCCAGCCCGGCGACCATGATGTTCAGCCCGGCGCGCATCGCCGCGCGCAGGAAGTCGCGCAGCAGTGGGTCGATCATCTCGTCCAGGTCACCCCGGGCGCCCGCGACGTCGTCGAGGCTCACGTCCAGGGTGTTGTGTTTACGGATCACCGCGTACGGGCGGTGGCTGACCAGGAACACCGCGGCCAGCCGGCTGCCGTCGGGCAGTTGCAGGTCGAGGGTGGGCTTCACTGTCGACAGGGACCGCTCGGTCGCGCCCGCCCGGCGGGCCGCCGCCTGGAGGATCTCCACCAGCTCGGCGTCGCTGTCGGCGATCGGCTCGGCCCAGTCCACCCCACCGCCGTGGCGGGTGATGCGTACCTGGTCGCAGCCGAGGATGTGCACCTCTTCGATGGTGTCGTCGACCAGCAGCGTCTGGAGCCGGCCGAGCCCGACCAGCTCGGCGGTCACCTGGTCGAGCAGCAGGCGTTCCTCACCGGCGGCCATCGGCGTGCCGGCCCGGCGTACCGAATCCGCGTACTGGGCGACCACCATGACGGCCAGCCGGGCCCGCTCGGTGTCCTCCTCGTCGACTGAGAACTCCCGGCCGCGCTGCCACAGGGTGAGCCGTTCGGTGAGTTCCCGACGCAGCTCCCGGACCACCTGGAAGTCCATCCGGGGGCGGGGCGTCGACTCCGTTGGCGGTGTGGCCGCGGACGTCGGCTGTGGCATCGGCACGGACTCGTGGTACCGGCCGTTCGGCGCGGCCAGTGGCGGCGCGGTGGAGGTGACACCGGGGGGCTGTTGGCGCGGGTCGGCGGAGACCGGCTCAAACCGCATCTGGCACCCCCTGCTGCACGGGCCACGCCAGCCGGGCCTGCCGCCGCTCCAGCAGTGCCCCGATCGGCACCTCCAGCGCGGCGGCCGCGCGCATCAGCGGCCTTCCGGTCCGCACGGTGCCGCCCAGAGCGAGCACCCCGGCGGTACGCGGGTCGTCCGGCAGCCGTGCGATCACCGGCAGTTTCAGGGCGCGGCTGATCTCGGCTCGCCCGTGCCCGCCGCCGATCAACAGCAGCCGCAGGGTGCCCGGTGGCACCCGGTGCTCGGCGAAGTCCCGTTCGATCGAGGTGACCACCGCACGGGTGCCGGAGAGGTCCGGCAGTTGTGCCCGGGTCACCAGCAGCACCACCGAGGCGGCCCGCAGCACGGGCCACGGTGGCCCGGTCACGTGCAGCCGGCCGCAGTCGACCAGCACGTCGTAGCCGGGGGTGCCGCGGTCCAGGGCGTTGAAGTAGTCGGCGAACCGTTGCCACAGCGGGGTGACACTGCCGCCCTGGGTGGGGTCGACGAGCCCGGGCAGCAGCAGTCGTTCCCGTCGGGGTGCGTCCAGGTCGACGAGCTGTGACCAGAACGCGGTCTCCAGGTTGCCGTCGCGCAGCTCCCCGACGGCCAGCTCGCCGATGCCGCGTGGGCCGTCCAACTGGCCGCCGAGGTAGCCGGCGAGGATCGAGCCGCCGGCCGGGTCGCATTCGGCGAGCACCAGCCGCCGGTGCCAGGCCAGCGTGCAGGCCAGCGCGGAGGTCGTGACGCCGGGCGAACCCTTCGCGGACACCAGGGCGATGATCGCCATGCTCAGGCCGCCTCGGTGAGCACGACGGCGAGGCGCTCCTGCGCGGCGAGCGCCACGACGGCGGGCACGTCCCGGGTGCTGAGCGCCAGGTACAGCACCTTGTCGTCGCTGGCCGGGCTGACCATGTCGATCACGGTGGCGGGGAATCTGGTGCCGGCGGTGTCAGCTTGCCCGGTGTTGCTGCGGTCCGGGGTGCTCACCAGCAGGACCTTGTCCCCCGGGTGCAGTTGGCGAGCGGGCACCTGGGCGGTCTTCAAGCCGAGCGCGATCTGCTGCTGGCCCGGGCCGAGCAGCGGGTCGTCGGTGATCTGCCCCAGGGTGAGCAGTGTGCCGGGGACGAGCGCCACCGCGGCCCGTTTGCCGACCACCTCGTCGAGCCGGCCGGCGGGCACCGGGCGCAGTCCCTGGCCGCCGGCGACCTGCACGGTGACCAGGTCGCTGGCGCTGATCTCCCGGCCCACCTCCACATCTCGGGCCACCGCGAGGTAACTGCCGGTGGCCCGGACCGAGGTGACCGCGAACGCCGCGCCCAGCCCACCGAGGGCGATCAGGAGCACGGCGAGGCCGAGCAACCCGGGGCGGACCCGACGCTGCCGGACCACCTTGGGCGGGCTGACGGGTGCGTCGACCGACCCGGTCCCGTTGTGTGTCGCGAGGCTCATCGGGTCACCACCTGGAGTTCGTTGATCTGGATCTGCACGATGCCGCTCTTCCGGGTCACCCCGGGGATTTCTCCGGTCCGGCCACCTCCGCGCCAGGTCACCGTCCAGTACGTGGTGGCGGTGACGTCGTAGGTGCCGGCCTTCTGGTAGCCGTCGTCGTAGCCGCAGTCCGGGGAGGTCCCGCCGGCGTGTTCGCCCGTCGCTTCGTACTTGGTGCCGGCGTCGTCGCAGGGGACCTGCTCTCCGTTGCCCATGTCCCAGACGATCCGCTTGACCTCCGCCGTGATTACGACGGTCACGTCCCGGTCGGTCTCGTCGGCGAATATCGGGCCGAAGTAGTCGCGTTTCTGCTCGGACCACATCCACACCGGCAGGCCGACCAGGCCGGGGCCGTTTCTCTTCCGTGGTGCGACCGCCAGGGGCGCCGGTAGCAGCGTGATCGACGCGAAAGCACGACGGGCCAACTCCTCCGGGTCGGGCGGCGCGCCGAAGCCGGGCGGCGGCTCGTCCAGCAGCACCGGGTCTTCATTGCCGATGTCTGCGCCGCCGTTGCAGGTCTTTACGTACCACTGCTTGCCCTCGGGTGCCTCGCCCTGCGGCTCGGCCAGCTTGTAGTAGCAGCCGTCGTTGCTGTTGAACCAGCCCTTGTACTCGTCGTAGCAGGGGATGGTCCGCCCGTTCCACTGGCAGCCGCCGCCGCCGCCCCCACCGCCGCCGGAGTCCCCGCCACCGTTGTCTCCGCCGCCGCCGGGTTCCCCCGGTTTGCCGGGTTCGTCGTCCCAGACGCTGCAGTCGGGCTGGTCGGGCGGGCAGCCGGCCCCCGGGCCGGCGCGCAGGGCGGCGGCAGCCGGCAGGGTCGCGCTGACCACCAGCAGGAGCGCGAGGCCGATCCCGACGAGTGCCCGCCGAGACGCCGTGACCCGGGGGGTCTGGGTCGGAGTGCCGCTTGTTCCCCAGGTCAGCACGGCTGGTCCCGATGCGCCGTGCCGGAGTTGATCAGCCAGCGGCCGTCGGGATATCGGGTCGCGGTGGCGGTGGAGAGGTGCCTGCCGCCCCTGCTGCCCGGGACCACGCGCTTGTCCTTGGCGTAGACCAGCTGGTAGCCGGTCGTGTCCAGACAGTCCTGGATCTCGACGGTGGCCGGCTTCGCGTCCAGGCTGACGACGGTCACGGTCGGGTCGGACTTCAACGTCCCGGTACGCATAGCGCCGTGCTCCTTAGCCTCCCGAATGGACAATCGAACCCGCGTGAGAAGTGGATCAGCGAGGAATCGGGACAGTTCCGGCGCGCGCGGATCACTGCGCCCACTCGCCGTCCGCGAGGCGGCGAGATAGCCCGAGTACGCGTCAAGTGCTGCTTTTTCGGCAGCTCGCCGTTCGACGTCGGGATCTGCCCGTTGTCCGTCGTCCTGGCTTGTCGTTGGCCGTTCGACGGCCTCCTGCCCGCTGGCGCAGGCGGTGACCGGCACTGCCGCCACGACCGCCAGCAGGCAGATTGCCGCTCGTCTGAGCTGCCGTCCGCGCACTGTCGAGCCTCCTCCTGGTCGCCCGACGCGGTGACGGATCACCGCCGCGGGCCTGCGGAAGCGCGCTCGGATCAGCACATCCGGAGCCGTTCATTGCGCTTCTGCATTCACCGTTACGGATCTTCTGCAAATGCAAGGTCCTGTGTCGTCCGGTTGTGAAGGTGAGGCTTGCGTCACACCCAAGGGGCGAGCATAGGCTGACGCTCGACAATGCGACAGAGGCAATTCAAGTGAACACTCTCCGTGATGACAGGTGGTGGTGGCGGGTGTCCGCGCCGCGTCTCGCGCAATGGCTCAGCGAGGAGTCGTCAATGATCGGGCGTCGCACGGCCGAATGGGCTCGCCTGGGCCTCGTCACCGGTCCCGGGAGTGGGACATCGCGGCCTCATCCCGGCATCCGGGCGGAGGTGTCGATCGATCGACGAACTGCCTCGTCCGACGGGGTGCCCGACCCGGGGCCGGCCGAGGCCACCCTCTTGCCGTCGGGTGGGCAGGTCGCTTTCTGCGCCATCCGCCACACCGCGGCGATCGCCCAGTCACACTCCGTGTTCACCATCGGGGCAGGCTGCCGAGGCGTGATGGAGGCGACGTGGCGCTGACCGGCCCCCCTGCGGCCGTCCCAGGTCGGGAAAACCCACCCGATCGGGGCCCGGCACCCCCGCCGTCCGGTGGCCCGACGGAGCCCGCCCACCAGCCGGTGGCGCCTGGACGTCGTAAACGTTCGGCGGCGCTCGTCTCGGCTGTGGCTCGCGCCCGGGTCTCGACCGTGTTTGCGATCCTCGCGGTCAGCCCGCTGATGCGGATGGCTGCGCTGCGCTACGCCGTACCCTCGGGGATGCCAAGCCGGACCGGCTGCGACGCCTGCGGCGCGCCGATCGGCCTGACCCGGCCCTGGCCGGCGCTGGGGCCGGCGGCCCGGTGCGGGCGCTGCCGGGCACGGGTCGGGCCACCGCCGGGCACTGTCGAGTTGGCCGGGCTCACCGCAGTGGTGCTGCTGGCACTTGTCGGCCCGTCGGGTGGGGCGCTGCCGGCGCTGGCCTGGTGGCTCGGCTGGACGATCCCGGCGGTCTTCGTCGACCTGGCCGTGCACCGGTTGCCGGATCGGCTCACCCTGCCAGCGGCGGCCGGGACCTGGCTCCTGCTCGGCGTGGCCGCGCTCGATGCCGACCCGGGGCACTGGCTGCGGGCCGCGATCGGCGGCGCGGGGCTGGCGCTGTTCTTCGCCAGCAGCACGTTGCTGCTGGGTCGCCGTGGCTTCGGGCTGGGCGACGCCAAGTTGGCGCTCAGCGTGGGCGCGCTGCTCGGCTGGTACGGCTGGCCGGTGCTGGTCTCCGGCCTGTTTGTTGCTTTCGGGCTGTCCGCCCTGGTGAGTGTGGGCCTGCTGGCCGCGCGTCGGGCCCGCTGGAGCACGCACCTGCCGTTCGGCCCGTTTCTGCTGCTCGGCACGGTGAGCGCGCTCCTGCTGGCCGGTTGAGGCCGACGCCCGCAGCCGGGGTCAGGGGCGGGAGCGGCTTGCCAGTTTGGGGGCCGCGCGGTCGGCGCGGTTGGTTCGACGGCGTAGCGCCTCGGCGGTCGGGCGGGCCAGCAGCGGGGTTGCCACCACGGCGACCAGCGCACCAAACAGCACGCCCACGATCACGTCGTGCGGGTAGTGCACCCCCACGAACACCCGGGAGAAGGCGGCCAGCGCGGCCAATGGCAGCGCGACCAGGCCGAGTCGGCGGGAGAGCAGCAGCGTCGTCACCGCCAGCGCGCCGGCCAGGGTGGCGTGGTTGCTGGGGAACGACCAGTCACCCGGGGGTGGGCAGGCACCCGCGATGATCGCCCGACCGACCGTCCGGCATGGGCGTTCCTCGTCCACCACGGTCTTGAGCCATTCGCTGCCCGCGTACGCCAGGAGGGCTGGCACCGGCGCGATCAGGGCGAGTGCCCGGTCGTGCGGACCGCCGGACCGGCGGCTCAGCGCGGCCATCAGCAGCAGCGCACCGAGCAGCAGGAGCACCCCCTCGGTGGCGTGCCCGACGAACCACTGCACCGGCTCGGGGCTGCTGGCGGCGGCGTCGACGACGTCGTTGTACCACTCAACACTGATCTCCGGAACGTCCATGCTGCCGTTGTTGGCCATGCATCACCTCACACCATGTTCATACCTCGTTCACCTCGGCGACACCCTGGGAACACGGCAGAGGGCAGCACGGATGTCGAAGGTCGGGCGGGCTCCACGACCTTCGTCTGCTCAGTAGGCACACGATCGCTCAGTCCGCCGAGGTCGGCGCGGGACCGCCAGCCATCCGTTCGCGGACGGCCTCCAGCGCCTCGAAGGCGTACGCCCAGTTGTGGCACTTGAAGCTGCGCAGGCCGTCGATCGCGGTGTGGCAGTCGGCGCAGCGCACCCCGGCGATGGCATCCGGGATCTCGGTGTTGACGTACTTGCGCTCGCCGAGGATGACCGTGGCGATCATGGCCTTGTCATGCAGGCCGGAGAGCGCCGACGAGACGATGTCGAACCAGGTGACCCGCCGACTGCACTTCGGGCAGTCGGGTTCGTCGCCGCTGACCCAGAGTGGGGCACCGATGCTGCGGGCCGGCATGCCGAGCAGCTTCTCCAGCCGTCGGACGTCCGACTCCGGGGTGGTCCAGCGGTGTCGGCCGGGCAGTGCTGCGGGCGATTCGTACACGGCGCGGAACAGGTCGTGGTCGACCTGCACGGTTTCCCGCTGAGTGGTCATCGGCGTCCCTCCTCGTTGAGTCGCTGCCCCCACCGTGGTCAGCGACGACCATGGGCGCAGCCGGATCAACGACACGGGGGGTCAGCGGGTCGTCGCCACGGGTGCTAGACATCGAGATCAACCCCCCGCCGTCGAAGGGCTCCGTCATGACCGAACAGCCGGCACCCGACGCCACCACCAAACCCAACGTCGCCCGGATGTACGACTACTTCCTCGGCGGCAACCACAACTTCGCCGCTGACCGGGCCGCCGCCGACCGGGTGCTGGAAATCTTCCCGGAGACCGGAGTCGCCGCCCAGACCAACCGGCATTTCCTGCGCCGAGCCGTCCGGTACGCCGCTGAGCAGGGCGTCCGCCAGTTCCTGGACATTGGTGCCGGGCTGCCCACCCAGGACGCTGTGCACGAGGTGGTGCAGGCTGTGGTGCCCGACGCGCGGGTGGTCTACGTCGACTACGACGAGGTGGCCGTCGCGTACGCCCGGCAGTTGCTGACCGGCGTACCCGGCACCGCGGTCGTCCAGGGTGACCTGCGACGACCGGACGAGTTACTGGCTCACCCGGACGTACGGGCCACCCTCGACCTGGACCGCCCGGTGGCGGTGCTGCTCCTCGCGGTGCTGCACTTCGTGCCGGACGACGACGACCCGTGGGCGGCGATCGCCAAGCTGCGTGACGCCACCGTGCCCGGCAGTCACCTGGTGCTGTCCCACCTGACCTTGGACGGCATTCCGCCGGAGCTGGCCGAGCGCGGCCAGGCCGTCTACCGCAACAGCAGCGCCCCACTGGTGCCCCGCACGCACGCCGAGGCCTCGCGCTTCTTCAGCGGTTACGACCTGGTGGAGCCCGGCCTGGTCGCGACCACCCTGTGGCGGCCGGACGGCGAGCCGGAGGCTGTGGATTCGCACGGGTACGCGGGGGTCGGCGTCCGCCGCTGACCCGCTTTCGCCTCCGGCGGCCCTCCTCGGGTGGTACGACGGACGCGAGGCGTGCGTGCCACCGGGAGGAGCGCCGATGGCGAGCAGGCCTGAACGGCTGCTGCGGGGAAGCGTCACACCGCTCAGCGCCTCGTTCCTGGAGCTCTTCTTCGATCTGGCGTTCGTGCTCGCCCTCAGTCAGTTGGCCCAGCATCTGCTCCACGACCTCACCCTGGTCGGCGCGCTGCGTACCGCGCTGCTGCTAGCGGCTGTCTGGTGGATCTGGGTGCCCACCACCTGGTTCGCCGACTGGTTCGATCCGGAAACCCCGACCATCCGAGCGGTGCTGATCGCCGCCACGCTGGGCAGTCTGCTGGCCGGGGTGGCGGTCCCGCAGGCGCTGGACGGGCGGGGCCAGCTCTTCGCTTGCGCGTACGTCGCGGTACACATCGTCCGGGGTGCGGTCACCGCTTTCACGCTGCGCGGTCACCCGCGGCAGACCCGGGCGCTGCGAATCCTCTGCTGGTTCAGCGTCTCCGCCGTGCCGTGGCTGGCCGGCGGGTTCCTGCCGGAGTGGCGGGTGCCGCTCTGGCTGCTCGGCCTCGCCATCGACTTCACCGGCCCGCGACTCGGCTGGCCCACTCCACGGCTGGGCCGGACGAGGCGGCAGGAGTTGCACCTCGCCGGCGAGCACGTCGCCGAGCGGTACCAGCAAATCATGATCATCGCCCTCGGCGAACTGGTCCTGGTCGCCGGCCTGACGTACGGCGGAACCCGCCTCGACCTCGCGGAGACCGCCGCCTTCCTGCTGGTCTTCGCCACCTCGGTGCTGATCGGTCTGCTCTACGTGACGCCCGCCGGCCTGCGGCTGGGCACGGCCATCGAGCACGCCGACCCATCCCGGCTCGGCGTCATCACCGGATACCTGCACCTGGTGATGGTCGCCGGGCTGGTGGTCACCGCCGTCGGCGCGGAGTTGAGCATCGCCCACCCCACCAGGGTCGGTGACACGACCGCTGTCGTGGTCATCCTGGGTGGTCCGATGCTGTTCCTCCTCGGGCGGATCCTCCTCTCGGTGGCGATCCACCAACGGCTGTCCTGGCCACGGGTGGTCGCCCTGTTGCTGCTGGCCGGCGCCGCGGCCGTCCTGCGACTGCCGCTGCTGGCGGTCAGTGCGGTCGCCACCGCAGTGGTGTTCGTGGTGGTCGTCCTGGACCACGCCGGCATCATGTCCTACCGCCACCCTCGACCTACCTGACCAAACCCAGCACTGAGCAGCCCGGTCCACGACCAGGCACTCGTCCCGCCGGCCGGCGTGTTCCTGATCGGGCGGCGGCTGCTCGGTGAGCTGGAAAGGTACGCAGCCGAGCGTGACGTGACCGCCGTGCGGCTGGACACCAACCGCAACCTCACCGAGGCGATCGCCACGTACCGCGCGGCCGGTTATCGGGAGATCGAGGCGTACAACACCGAGCACTACGCCCACCACTGGTTCGAGAAACAGCTGCGACGCTGACCCTTTCCGGTGGCGCTATTCGACGGAGTTGAGGTGGTGCGCGGTGTCGGCGAACGATCGGATGAGTTCCGTCTCGGTGCCGGTTCGCCAGATCAGGCCCCACTGAGCAGGCGGGGCGTCGCGGATCGGCACGTAGGCGATGTCTGGCCGCGCGTAGTAGCGGGCGGCCTGGGCGTGCACGGGCGAGACAGCTTCGCCCGTCGCGAGGATCGGGATCATCTCCTGAAAATTGGAGACGGACGGGCCGATGCGGATCAGACGTCCGCTGGGCGTGCGTAGGGGCACCAAGACTTCTCGCCAGTAGTCGGGCCGGGCCCCACCCATCACCGTCTCGTCCGCCAGATCCTCGTAGGAGACCGAATCGCGACTTGCCAGCGGGTGGGTTGCCCCAACGGCCAGCACGATGGATTCGGTGTAGATGACCGGGCCGACGGTGAGGTCCGGTTCCCGGACGGGGAGCCAGACGATCTGCATGTCGATCTCCCCGGCGCGCAGCTGCCCGAAGGGGTCGCCAAAGTCGACGTGTCGTAGCTGCACCTCGCACGTGGGGTGATCGTGCGCGAACGTGTCGAACAACGGGCGGAAGTCGTGAAGATTGACGGCGATGGACCCGATCCTCAACACGCCGGTCTTGCCGCGGGCCGCGAGCCTGGCCCGATCCATGCCCTCGTGCAGGCCTCGGTACATGGGCTCGATGTCGTCGAAGAGCTGTTGACCGATCGGCGTCAGCGTCACGTTCCGGTTGTTGCGCTCGAACAGGGCGGCACCGATCCGGCGTTCCTGCTTCTTGATCGCCTGGCTGACCCGGGCCTGGGTCACGTGCAGCCGCTCAGCGGTGCGGGTGAAATGCAGCTCCTCCGCCAGGACGAGAAAGATTTCAATGTCCCGAAGTTCCACCACTGGGTCCGATCCGTGCATTAGCGAGGGGTTATGGCACGTTACCAGGCGTGACCTTGTAGCCGGGCACGTTCCCACGCACGCTGGTGATCATCACAACGAGGAAACAGCAACCGACACGGAAAGGAAGGAGATGTCCGTGCGCAAGCTCGTGTATTACATCGCAGTCACCCTGGACGGCTTCATCGCCGCTCCCGACGGCGCTGACCCCACCGGCCCCGGCGGGTTCTGGCCCATCCCGGACGACTACCTGCACCACCTCGTCACCGAGTATCCGGAAACCCTCCCCGGGCCGGCCAGGCAGGCGTTCGGCATCACCGACCACGGCGGCCGGTTCGACACCGTCCTCGAAGGCCGCAACTCCTACGAGGTGGGTCTGAAGGCCGGCGTGACCGACGCCTACCCGCACCTGCGCCACCTGGTGTTCTCGCGCACGCTCGGTCAGAGCCCGGACCCAGCCGTCGAGGTCATGTCCACGGACCCGATTGCCACCGTGCGTGAGCTCAAGCGGCACGACGGCAAGGACATCTGGGTGATTGGCGGCGGCACCCTGGCCGGTGCCCTCTACCCCGAGATCGATCAGCTGATCGTCAAGCTCGCTCCGTTGACCATCGGCGCCGGCATTCCGCTGTTCGGCCGCGACGCCGTCTTCACCCCACGCACCTGGCGCATGATCGACCACACCGTCCTGGACAGTGGTGCGCTCTTCCTGACCTACTCCCGCACGACGAACGAGAACGAGCCCACATGACCAGCAGCAACACGATCCCCGGCGGCGTCACGATCCGTCCCATCACCGGTGCGGACGAGATCGCCCTGTTCAACCGCCTGCCATACACGATCAACCACGAACTCGCCGACGACCTGGTCGTTCGACGCCGCCGACCCGAGTGGATGTGGGTGGCCCTGCACGGCGACCGCGTGTTGGCGAGGGTCGCCTGGTGGGGCCGGGCCGGCGACAGCACCCCGCTGCTGCTGGACATCCTCGACATCGAAGACGGCGCCGAGGACCTGACCGAGGTGGCGCAGGCGCTGTATGAGACGGCCGCGAAGCAGGTTGTGCCGTCCGGCGCCACCCCACCCGAGTACGGTCGCTTCCTCCCGGCGGACTGGCGCGAGGACCCGGACACGTACCAGGCGGTGCGACGGAGGATGGGCGTCCTCGAAAACACCGGCGCACACCTGACGGTCGAGCGGCTGCGCCTGGAGTGGCGACCCGGGGCCGATCTGCCCGCGCCCGATGGGCGCCTGGCCTTCCGCCCGGCCCTCGACACCGACGAGCTGGTCGCGCTGATGACCCGCACCCTGGACGGGACCCTGGACGCGCACAGCCGCGAGGACCTGGCACAGATGTCCCCACACGAGGCCGCCGTCAAGCACTACGAGCAGGAGTTCGCCACGTACTCCAGCCCTCGTCAGTGGTGGCGCATCGGCACGTTGGGCGAGGACGGCGAGCCGGTCGGGTTCGTCGTCCCGGCGCGCAATTCCTACCACCCGGTGATCGCCTATCTTGGCGTCGTGCCAGAACACCGGGGCCACGGCTACGTCGACGGCCTCCTCGCTGAAGGCACCCGAATCCTGGCCGCCGAAGACGTTCCTCGCATCCGTGCCGCCACCGACCTGGGCAACGTCCCCATGGCAAACGCGTTTGCCCGCGCTGGCTATGTCAACTTCGAGCGTGCCATCAACATGGCCTGGCAGTGAGCCGCCCGCGGGGATAATCCCGCGCGACGACTTTGGTGTGCCTTTACGCTCCCGACCATGTTCGCTCCTGTGCAGATCACCTCCGGTGGATTAGAGCTTCGTGAGTTCGGGCCGCGGGACGCGCCCCAGGTGGCGGCGTTCGTGAGGGCCAGGGACCTGACGGCGCTGCCACCGGGCCCCCCGCAGGCCGTCGCCGATGTGGACGGATGGCTGGCTGAGACGCAACAACGGCGGCTGGACGGTGCCGGCGTGCTCTTGGCGATGGTGGAGGCGGCCAGCGGCGAGATCGTCGGCAGCATCGGGTTGCGAGACACCGACTGGAGGGCCGGACGCAGCGAAATCGGCTACGGGGTGCTGGCCAGCCAGCGCGGTCGAGGTCATGCGAGTGAGGCGGCCCGCGCGGTCGGCCGATGGGCGCTCACCGAGGGCGGGATGCGGCGAATCCAGTTGCGCGCCCGCGTCGACAACGTCGCTTCCGTGCGGGTCGCTGAAAACGCCGGATACCAGCGGGAAGGCACTTTGCGGATGGCCGATTGGGATGGCGAAAAGGGCCACGACCTGGCCGTCTTCTCGATGATCGCGACAGATCTCTAGACGGCCGAAGTCGACCGCTGACCCGACGCTCCGGTCTCCGGTCGGTTGGCACGGCTGCGGTACGTCGCTCTTACCGGTGCATCAGATCGGCCTTCACCGGACTGACAGGGGACGTCATCGCAACCCGCTGTGTCGTACGGTGTGTGCGCCGTGGCCGTCGGTTGCTGGACGGCCGGCGGCGCGGGCTGGGCGCGCGACCAGGCAGGGCGTGTCCGGCGACGGGGAGGATGACATGACCCAGATGCCGATGGGCGACTACGGCGAGGCGACCGAACGATTCGTGGCTTCCTGGACGGCAGGTGTCTCGGAGCGGGCAGCACAGACGCAGGCGCTCTCCGCACGAGTGGCGGCCATGTCGGCCACCGCCGATGGTGCCGATGGCGCCGTCCAGGTCACGGTGGCGGCGTCCGGCGTGCTGACCGACCTGCGCCTCGATGACCGGGTGCTGCGGTGGCGGCCCGCTGAGATCGCCGCCGAGGTGCTGACCGTGATGCGGCGCGCACAGGGACGGCTCTCCGCCCAGGTGGCCGAGGTTGCGGCGGAGACCGTCGGCTCCGACTCGGAAACCGCCCGGGCGGTCCTCTCCAGCTACGAACGCCGCTTCCCGGAGCAGCCCGAGGACGACAGGAGCGACCCGGGGCCGGAGGCGGGAGGCCGCCGTGACCGCCGATAAGGGTTTCGAGGTCACCAGCTCGGCACTGGTCCAGCACGCACGCTCGGTGGACCGGATCGCCGGGGAGGTGGACCAGGCCCACGCGGCGGCGGAGCACGTGGTGATGGGTTCCGAGGCGTACGGGAAGCTGCCCGTCTGCCAGGTGATCCCGCTGTTCCTGGACCTGCTGCAGGATCGGGCGGTGGCTGCGCTGGCCGCCGCCGAGGAGTCCCTACGCAGCGCCGTGGGTGGGCTGGAGTCCAACGCCCGCGCCTACGATGAGGCCGACTCCGGCATCTCCGCCAGCTTCAATGGAATGTACCGGTGAGCGCCGACGCGGCCATCTCGCTGGTTGCGACGCGAGAGGACACCACCGGCTGGTACAGCGGCGTCGGAGTGGCCGAGGGCATCGCCGGCCTGCGCGCCGGCATCGAGTCAGGCTCCTGGGTGGACGCCACGATCGGCGGCGTCGGCGCGTCGATGGAGGCATTGGCGTTCTGCACCGACCCCGTCGGGTCGCTGGTCTCGTGGGGCGTGGCGTGGCTGATCGAGCACGTGCAGCCTCTCTCCGACGCGCTCGACTGGTTGGCCGGCGACCCGGACCAGATCACCGCCTACGCACAGACCTGGCACAACGTCGCCCGTCACGTCGGCACGCAGGCCACGGCCTTCGGCGCGGCGGTGGGCAGCGATCTCGCCGACTGGGCGGGTGCGGCGTCCGACGCCTATCGGGCGTACGCGGCGAAGCACGTGGGCAGCCTGCAGGACATCGCGTCCGCCGCCGACCTGATCGGCATGCTGGTCGAGGGTGCTGGCCTGCTGGTGGCGCTGGTCCGCGAGCTGGTCCGGGACCTGATCGCCGACTTCGTCTCGGTGCTCGCGGTCCGGCTCTGGGAATGGCTCGCCGAAGCCGGCCTCACCCTGGGCCTCGCCACCCCGTGGGTTGCCGCGCAGGTGTCCGCTCTGGTCGCGAAGTGGGTCGCGAAGGTGGCCAAGGTCCTCGCCGCTCTCGCGTCCACCGTCAACCGGCTCCGTCCAATCTTCTCCCGCCTCGGCGAACTCGTCGACACGTTGGAGGCGGTTCTGAAGAGCCTCCGGCGCTCCCCGAGCGGGGGCCCTGCGGCCCCGGACCTGCCGACCACCGGTCCCAGGGTTGACGGGCCGCCGCCAACTGGGGGCGGCAATGGGCACGGCGGGGCGACGGCGGCACCGCCCTGGGCGGTGGACAGCCCCGGCGGTGGCGCGCCGACTGGTGCCTCCCCGGACGGTTCCTCGCCGGACGGTTCCTCGTCGGGCGGTTCGTCCCCGGACGGCTCAACCCCGGACGGCTCAACCCCGGACGGGACCGACCCGGACGGGACCGACCCGGACGGGACCTCCCCGGACGGGACCGACCCGGGCTTCGACCCGGCAGACGGGCCGGGCCGGCCGCCCGATCAGCCGGAACCGCAGACGTTCGCCACCAACGACGACGGTGCCGCTTGGGGGCGGGCCACCTGGGCAGAGGCGCAGGCTGACCTGACCCCCGACCAGGCCGACGCGCTCCGCTGGTACACCGGTGAGAAGCCTCCCGGGGCAGATCCGTGGCCGCCGGACTACAAGGACATCAACGGGGCGCTGCGCGGACACTCGCCGACCAGTCCTGAGCTGTCCGAGGTCATCACCCGGATCGACGAGTCGATGAACCTCCGACCGGTGCCGGACAACGTGATGGTCACCCGGGAAACCGGCCTGAACGCCTTCAACTGCGACCCCGCGCAGCTGGTCGGCAGCACCCAGCACGAGCCGGCGTACCTGTCGACGGCACTCGGCCCGGACGCCAACTTCGCCCCGCACAAGCCGGTCGTCCTGCACCTGGAGGTGCCCGCCGGCACTCCCGCAATGTACGTTGACGGCGTCTCCGATTTCCCCGCCGAACGGGAGTTGTTGCTCGGTCGGGGGCAGACGTACGTGATCGACTCCGCCGACTACGACGCTGCCGGCCGCCTGCACGTCCGTGGCCGCATCGTCCCCGGCACGAGTAACTGAGAGGTGCCATGATCCGCGGCCCGATGTCGGAGGATCCGGAGTTCCAGACCGTTTCCATGCCCGACAACTACCCGGACACTACGACGTCGCCGGTGCGGGTTCTGCCGGTGCAGCTCGGCGGACGGACCATCGGTTACCTCTGGGCAGCCGTGACCGACGACGCGGCCGGTTTCGTCGTACGCCCCGATGCCGGCCACGTTGGGCTCAACGCGGGCATCGGGTGGGTGCAGCGCATCCGCTGGGCGAAGGCCAACCAGGTGCGCCCGCTACAGGTGCTGCGGCAATGGGCCGGCAAGCCGGAGCACGCGAAGGCCGGTTTCGTGCCGGACGTGGCCGCGCAGGAAGCGCCGGGCCTGGCGGCGCTGCGGGCCTACGCCCAGGAGCCCGAGGCGCGGCAGCCGTAAGGCTCACTCAGGCCTGCTCGACAACGAACGCGCCGCCCGTCGCAGACATGCGGCGGGCGGCGCGGTTGGCGCGTGACGTCAGGAAATGGCCACGTCGCTGTAGTAGTAGTGCAGAATCGCCTGGTAGTTCTTGCCCGCGTTCGCTTGATCACGCGAGCCGTACTGCGACATCCAGTTCCCGTCCACCCAGCCACCGCACGCGGTGGTGGTCGCGCAGTAGTGCGCCCGCAGGATGTTGCCGCTCCGGGTCATCCTGGTCGACCAGGTGCGGTCCACCGCGGCTGACGTGGAGGCCACCGCAGACGACGGCCGGTACACCTGGTCGTTGGTGTTGTCAGCGACGTCGTAGCACTGCCCGGAGGGCGTCTTCCGGGTCGAGTGCAACGCCCAGTACCAGGCGTAGCTCTTGACGGCCATCGCACCGGCGTCCAGCGAAGCGGCCGGCCAACTCGTTATCCACTCGTTCGGGAGGACGTTCTTGACGTACGTCTTGAAGTCAACCCGGTCGACTCGCCCGAGGCTGACCCGGTAGACGAGGATGGTGGTTGGCAGCTTGCTGTTGGTGCCGTCGGTGCTGCAGCCCGTCACCCCGCCCGTCAGCAGCTCGTGCGATGCGTTGTTGTTCTTCAGCGTGGCGTTGAGGTTGCCCTTCGCCCCGGCAGCGAAGTCCTGGGTCGCACCGGCGAAGTTGCTGTTGAAGTAGACCCGCACGGTCTTGGAGGTGCGGTTCCACACGGACGCGGCGTTGTTCTTCACGCACAGGCCCTTGCCGCTGCCCGCACCCTTGAACTCGTAGCACGACGGCTGAGTCGTGCCGTAGTCGTCCTGGGAGTCGGTGAAGTCGGAGACCGAGCCGGCCTGGTTGCTGTTGTAGTAGTAGCAGAACTCGCCGCTGTCGCAGACCCCGTCCCGAGCCGCCGCCTGCGCTGGCGAGGCGACGGTCAGGATGGAGGTGGCCATGGCGAGGACGGCGCCGACGACGGCGAGGCCCTTGCGAATATTCACGGTGTCCTACTTCTCGTTGTAGCCCTGGGAGTTCCAGAACGAGGTCGGGTCGGCGTTGTCCAGGGTGGGGTCACCGACGCTGACGGCCGCGCGGGTCTGCCGGCCGGCCCGAACCTCGACGTGGGTGTGCGCGCCCGAGCTGGAGGACACCCCGTGCCACGACTCATCGGCGATGATCTCGCCCTTGCTGATGGCGTCGCCCGCGCTCACGCCGGACCTCGGCGCGGTGTGCAGGTAGACCACCGTCTTGTTGAGCGAGGAGTTGTAGACGGCGATCGTGGACAGGCCGCCGCTGCCGGTGCTGCCCTGCGCGACGTAGGTGACCGTTCCGGAGACCAGGGCGTGCACGTCCGAGCCGACGCTGCGGGCGATGTCGATGCCCTCGTGCCGGCCGGGCGTGGTGGTGTATCCGTCGAAGCCGCACGTGACCGAGCCGCCGCTGGCCTGGTACAGGGCGTACGACATGTTCGTGCGCGTCGACGGCGAGAACTGGTGCGATGCGTTGTTGTTCTTCAGCGTGGCGCTGAGGTTGCCCTTCGCCCCGGCAGCGAAGTCCTGGTAAGAACCGGCGTAGTCGCTGTTGAAGTAGACCCGCACGGTCTTGGTGCTGCGGTTCCAGACCGAGGCGGCCTCGTTCTTGATGCACAGGCCCTTGCCGGCGCCAGCGCCCTTGAAGTCGTAGCACGAGGGCTGCTCGGTGCCGTAGTCGGCGAGCGACCCGGTGAAGTCCGAGATCGAGCCAGCGTTGTCGCTGTTGTAGTAGTAGCAGAACTCACCGCTGTCACAGACCCCGTCCCGGGCCGCCGCCTGCGCGGGGGAGCCGACGGTCAGGATGGAGGTGGTCATGGCGAGCGCGGCGCCGACGACGGCGAGGCTCTTGCGGATGTTCATGGTGTCCTTTCGCGGACGGTTAGCGTTGGTTGGCGGATGGGTTCGGTGCGGGTCACTGCCCGCGCTGGTACTGCTCCCAGGTTGTGAACGGCATCTGAGGACCGTCATCCGGGCCCTGGTTGGCCAGGCCGTTCATGCCGAGGTAGTAGTCGCCGACCTGGTGCTGCGCCTGGCTGGACAGGTCCGTGTCGCTGATCGCCGTGGCGTGGATGTGCCACGGCCAGTCACCCTGACTCGGGTTACGGACCCAGGCGGCGAAGCCGACCTGGCGTAGAGCCCGGGCGACGGCGGTGCGCTTGGCGGCGGTCATGCCGGTGACCGCGATGTCCACCACACCCCCACCGTCGTGCGTACCGGCCGAGGTCGGGTCGCCCCCAGGGTTGTACGAGCCCTGATCGAGCACCAGGGTGTAACCGAGCAGACGCTGAGCCTCGGCCAGCATCGCCTCGGTACGGGCGTCGACGACGTACCCGTCACGCTGGACCTTCGCGCCTGGGCCGATCGTTTTGTTGACGGTGTAACGGTTCTGCCCGAGCTTCGTGAGGGAAGTCGTGCCGGGCAGCCCGTTCGCGGCGAGGCCGGTGTAGCCGAGCGAGCGCTGGTAGGCCGCGTACGCCGAGATGGTCACGGTGCCGAAGTAGCCGTCGACCCACTGCGCGTCCAACAGGCCCTTCGCCTGGAGCGCCTGCTCCACGGAGAGCACGGAACTCTTCGCGCCCGGGGTCAGCGTGTTGTCGGCACGGCGGGGGTCGATCTGGGCCGCCAGAACGGTGGCCTCCATGGACACGACAGGCAGCGCGGCCGTGGTGACGCTCGGCTGCGCTGTGGCGCCGGACTTCGCGGCCGATGCTTGGGCCGGGACGCTGACGGCCCCGCAGAGCACGGCGAGCCCGACAGCTATCCAGGGTCGGCGCATAGACGATCCTCCTCGTAGGTGGTGAGTCGCGTTGGGAACGGACTCACCCTGCGAGAAGCGACCTGTTGTTCGGTACCCCGTTGTCCTGTCAGATTCGTCAGGCCGTCGCGGACCTCGATGGATGTCGTGTTGTCAGATTGGCTGGAGCCCGGGACTGACATCGAGCTTCGTGCCTTGGCACCCGTCGTGGCGCTCAGGCGGTGACGTTGACCAAGAAGTAGACCGGCCGGCGGGTGGGGAAGTATTCCTGCCCGTGCTCGTCCACCATCTTCCAGCTGACCCAGCACTTCCCGGGGTGGTTGGGAGCGGTGACCTCGACGCTGATGTTCACCTTGTCGCCTGGTGGCGTGTCGCCGATCGGCACCCGATCCGGCATCTGGCAGCCGTCTGCGTCGGCGGCGGGGTTCATCCTCGCCAGGAAACGGTTGTGCCAGTCGACCTTTCCCACGTTTGCGAGCGTCCACACCTTCACGAAGGTGGAGTTCACCGGCACCTGCGTACCGTCGGGGTAGGTGGCATCGACGACGAACTTGCTCGAATCCCCAGGAATCAACGCATCCGAGAACGGTGTCGCGGCTGCGGGGCCAGCAGGGGACGACCGGCCGCGCACCATGACGCCCACGGCGGCGATCGCCACCACCACCATCACCGCAGCAGCGGCGAGCCACGGCGATCGGAGCTGACGCGCACGCCTGGCCTCAACCTCGGCGGTCTGCGAGTCATCCGCGACCCGCAGCGCACGCTGGCCCTCCGGTACGTGGTCCGAATTTGCGGTGAGGTCGGACATGACGGGCCCGCCGGCTTTCGGAGTGCCCACGGCGGCAGACGTAACGGCGGCCGCTGTGTCTGCCACGTACGTGTCTACAGTGCTTCGAGCATCGACCTCGGTCGCGAGATCGCTGCTGGTGGGCGCCGGTTCGCCATCCGGGACGGCGCGGACCGTCACCCGACGCTGAGCGGCCTCCCACTCGCGCCGCCACTGGACCTCGTCTGCCTCGCAGGCCCGGACGAACTCGCGCGTGGTCTCCCATGAGGGAAACCTGCTCCCGGTGGCAGCTTCGTGGAGCGTTGTGTGCGAGATGCGGCCCGACCGACCAGCCATCTTGCGGAACGATGGGCTGCCCACGCTGGCCCGTAGTGTCCGCAACTGTTCGGCGAATCTCTCGGCGGCCACACGGTCCTGAATCAACTCGGTGGCAGCACGCTGGTCTTCCATCCGTCCCCCTTGTCAGACATCGTCGTCAGGCGTTGTCAGGGCTTGTAAGAGGGTACCGAACGAACGTCGGTGACGATCATCGTGATGGATGAAGACACCGGGCGCGACAGATCCGGTGCATCGAAGGAGGTCACCGATGAAGAGCCTTACCCGACGTAGCGTGCGCATCCTCGCGGCCGCCGGGCTGGCTATGCCCGCGGTGCTGGCATTTTCCGGCCCTGCCTACGCCGAGACCAACCCGCGCTGCGCGGGCTCGGTGCAGATCGGCGCGACCGCGTACGTGACCGTCGGCGGCCAGACCGCCGCATCCGTCAAGCAGTACAAGGGATGCGGCAAGAACTACGCATACACGTTCGTGTGGCAGCAGTACCGGGCAAGCCACGGCTCGTACCAGGTCTGCACCTCGATCGTGACCGGGAACACGCTGCGCGACCTGCAGTGCTCGAGCGGTCCGGAGGTCTGGTCGTCCGGTGCCAACACGCTGTCGGAGTGCACCCGGGCCCTCGGCGGAATCTCCGACGTGGCGTCGAAGGAGACCGGCGTGCGCTGCTGACGGCAAGCTCGACCTTCGGCGACCGCGCGATCAGCGCGGTCGCCGTCGGGCCGTGGCCGGCAGCTCTCCGGACGGGAGCGCTCGGGCCGCGTCCCGGCCACCCGCGCCGGTGCTCATCGCCGCGCTGCTCGTGCTGGTTCCCGCCCCTGCCCGAGCCTGGTTCCGTTATTCCTGACGCGCCCTGCACGCTGACCGGGATTCACCCTGCGGACTTACACACACCGGCCGGGTGGGTTGCCCCACCCGGCCGGTGTCCGGATCCGTTCTCCAAGCCGGCCCCGGAAGGCTGGCAGTGCTGGAATGCCCTGTTAGTGCTTCTTGAACACCGGCATGGTGTCCAGCGTGGTGGTGATGTTCTGCGTGGTGCCGCCCCGATACGTCTTTCCGGTGAAGATGTCGGTCCAGCTGTTGCCCGGCGGGAACCACACCGACGTCGTGGCGGTGTTGCCGGGCGTCGTCACCGGTGCCACCAGGTAGTCCGGGCCGTAGAGGTACTCGGAACCGGCGGTGGCGTACGCGGCCTGCTCATTCGGGTAGGCCAGGTACATCGAGCGGACAATTGGCGTACCCGTGCGAGTGGCTTCCTTGGCAGCGGCGTAGGTGTACGGCAGCAGCTCCTCGCGCAGGTTCAGAAACTTCTTGGCCGACGCGTTCGCCACCGGGCCGTACTGCCAGGGCAGCCGGTCACTGTGGTTGGAGTGCAGCCGGTCGATCGGCTGGAACGTACCGAACTGGACCCACCGGGCGTAGAGGTCGTCGGGCAGTTTCGTGCTGCCCGGCTCGCTGCCCGGCTCCTGCAGCCCGTTCGTGTGCCCGCCGATGTCGTGGCTGATCGCAGCCAGCCCGGTCGCGGCCGACTCGCCCGGCGTGTAGCCGACCTCCATCTGCAGGGTCTGCCAGTCGGAGGTGGTGTCGCCGGTGAAATGCAGCGTGGTGCGCTTGTCAGCCCACGGTCCGGTCGACACCGGGGTCGGGCTGCTGTAGCCGCCGGCCTGCAATGAGCCGTACGCACGGGAGAACGCGAAGCCGGTCTTGTCGGCGTACTGCTGGTTGATCCATGCGTCCGCAGTAACCCCGGCAAGGGAGGACTTCGTGTTGTCGCAGCACCAGTCCAACCACCAGAGGTCCGGGCCCTTGCTGCCCTTCGGGAGCATCTCGTCGTGGAGCTGCATGTACGCCTTGAGCTGGTCCGGGTCGCCGAAGTCGAACGCGTAGCAGTCGGCACCGCCGTTGCAGCCGACGCGCTGCAGCTTGCCCTTCGCGGTGGCCTGCGCCTGCGCGAACTTCGGGTCCGAGCCAAGGATGCTCGGGTGGATGTTGATGCCGGTGTGCAGGCCCTGCTTCTTGGCCCAGTCGAAGAACGCCTTCGGGTCGGGGATCCGGGTGGGGTCGATGCTCCAGCCGTTCCACTTGTCCGGCGCCTTGACGTCGGTGTCGACGACGAGCGCATCCATCGGCACACCCTCGGCCTTGGCCCGGGCCACCAGGTCCTGGAACTCGGCTGCGGTGCGGTCGTAGTACTCGGAGTACCACACCCCGTACGCCCACTTCGGCAGCAGCTTCGTGGGCCCGGTCAGGGTCGACAGGTCCTTCAGGCCACGGTTGAAGTCCTGCCCGTACGCGAAGACGTAGCCGTCCTGCTCGGCGGCGGGCCGCGGCTTGGTGTTGCTCAGGGCCGAGGCCGAGTCGTCGAGCAGGTACCAGCCGTCCTGGTAGAGCAGGCCCGGAGCGGTGAGTGCGGCACCGCTCACGCCGTCGAGGCCCCGGCGGTAGCCGCCGAGCGGCGCGTGCGGGGCGAGCAGCGGAGAGGCCGTGTTCGTGACGGCGACCGTGTCCACATTGACGTTGCAGCTGGCATCCGTGGGGCAGCCCAGCGTCACGGTGTTGGTGCCGCGGTTGAGGTGGACCGGGACGGAAACGGTGTTCCAGTAGTCCCACCCGCTGGTCGGCGGAAGGGTCGCCGTGACCGGCGCCGCCGTTCCCGCCGTGACCGACATGGTGCGCGCCTGGCTCGGCTGGGAGCCGGCCTGGCCGTTGGCGTAGCGGATCTGCAGCTGGTAGCGACCCGCGGACGGAACATCCGTCACGGTGAGTGCGTCACTGGAGGTGGTGCTTTCCAGGCCGGCCAGGAACCCCGTACCGGAAGCGCCGTTGTGGTCGTTTCCGGGCTTCGCACCGCCGGTCAGCGCGCCGGTCTCGGCCTCTCCCAGCGTGCCGAACCGCAGGGGCTGCGGCTGGGGCGCGGCTGGTGCCGGGAACGAATCACCCTGGTTGACCACCGCGAGGCTGTCGATGTTCACATTGCCGGAGTCGTTGGGACCCCGCACGACGCTGATCTCGTGCCGGCCCGCAGCGAGGTCGACCGGCACGCTGGCCAGGCCCCAGGTGTCCCAGTTCGCGGTGGCCGGCAGCGTCAACGTGTGGCCGGCGTCGCCGTCGACCTGAACCGTCAGGGTGCGGTCCACGGTCTGGCCGTCGCCGCCGGCGCTGTTGGCGTAACGGACGGTGAGCTGCTTCGTACCGTCTGCTGGAGCATCGAGCGCGAACTTGGCCGAGTCGCCGGACGAGGCGAAGCCGGCCGCGAAGCCACGGCCGGTATATCCCTGGTGGTCGGTAGCCACGCCGGGACCGTTCAGCTGCAGCAATTCGGCCTCGCAGAGCGCGCCGAACGCGCAGTCCGGAGCGCTGTGGCCGGCCCAGGGTTGGCCCTGCACGACCTGCTTGCCGGTCTTGAGCTGCACGGTGAGGTTGTCGGCGGTGAACGTGCCCGAGCCGACCTTGTAACGCAGCGTCATCTCGCCGGTGTCGATGGTGAGCCAGCCGTGATCGACGTGCTTCGTGAAACGCGTACGGGAGAAGTCATCGCGCCCGATGGCGTTGAACGTGGCGGCGTTGGTGAACTTGCCGTCCTTCTGGTACTCGGTGCGGATCAGGGTCGGGGACAGCACTTCGAAACGTGCGTCGCCCGACCGAACGGCCTCGTCCTGCGCCTGCTTGTGGCTGGCCTGAGCTGGCGCAGACGGAGCGAGTGCCAGCCCCGTGATGAGAATGCCGGCTGTGGCGGCTGCTGTAGCGCCGCGGCGGCGTGAACTCCGATAGAGCAAGATGCGCTCCTCGTCTCATATGCAGGAAATGAGTCGATGACAACGCTGTCACCGGACTGAAATGCATGTCAACGGGCCCTGGTGGGTGTCTCTTCTCTCTTTCGTCGACGGCCGTACTCGTCCGGCAGGCCGACGCTGCACCGGGAGACAAAGACGGTCATCTTGGACGCGACCCTGCCGCCGTCAGGCATCCGCACTGCGACGCTCGATCGCCGTCGAGCCGCCCAGGACGCTGCCGACCCGGCCCAGGGGTGTGTGACGCTCTCCGACTCCGAAACGCTTAATCGATCAACGGGGCCAAGATCCCGGAATGGCCGCAGACGCCCTCCGGCGCGTCTGCGGCCGTTGTCCGAACCCGACCAGACGGGGAATTTATGGTCAACAAGAACCTGGTCACCAAGGCATTCCGCACGCTGCAGGTGGGCTCCCTCGCGACCGCTGTCGTCGCGTCACTGCTTGCAGCTCTCCCCGGTACGGCCTCCGCCGCTCCGGACTCCGCTGACGTCGTCGTCGGCCTGACCTCCGATCCGGGAGAGGTGGGACCGGCTGGCGGCGCGGTCCGCCTCTCCGTTTCGGTGCGCAACGTGGGGGGCGCTGCGGCCACCGACACCACTCTGAAGCTGAACCTGCCGTCCGGCGCCACCCTCGACCTCGGTGAATCCTCCGGCGGCTGGACCTGCGACGCCGTGGCCGCCAAGTGCAAGTACGGCACCCTCGCGGCCGGCACCGACGCCGCCCTCGTCGTGGGCGTCACTCTGCCGACCGGCACGGACGGCCAGAAAAAGGTCGTGACGGCGACGGCCGCCACGCGAAGCCGCGAGTCGTCCACCACGAACAACACCGCCTCGGCAACCATCGAGTACGTTGCCAAGCCAGACCTTGCCTTCTCGTTCGAGTTCGCCATCGGCGACATCTCCTACCTGGGCGGCAACGGGGCACGCGGCTCTGTGCAGGCCCGGGCAACCAACATCGGCACCGTCCCGGCCCCCGGCGCCCGCTTCACCTTCCACATGCCGCCGGACGCCTTCGCCGGCGGCTGGACGCCGGACCCGGATTGGAACTGCGACTTCTCCACCTCCACCTGGGTCTGTGGAAACGACAGGGAGATCGAGCCGGGCGGGGTGGCCTACCTGAACCTCTACCCCTACTTCCCGGCCGGGACGGTGGGCGACACCAGGACCGTGACCGCCTCCGTGTCGACCTCGGCCCCCGAGCGGTCACTGGCCAACAACAGCGGCTCCACCACGTTCACCTACGTCGTGCCGCCCCCCGGCGATCTGGAGCTGTATGGGGTCGACGTGGTCGGCCGCGAAGAGCTGCGGGCGAACGAGGAGTTCGAACTGTTCGTCGCCGTCAGCCTCCTGGGCGGCACCCCGTCGGAGAACACCGCCGTGCGGGTGCCGCTCCCGGCGACGGTCGAGCCAACCTCCCTCGACCCTGGTGACGCCAACTGGACCTGCCGACTCAACGACGCGGCCGACGACCGCTTCGTCGAGTGCACCCGCCCCTCCTGGGACATCGGCACGTCCAACGGCGAGTTGCTGCTCAAGCTGAAGGCGAACGCGGGAACCCCCGACGGCCCGCTGACCTTCACCGCTACCGCGTCCGCGTCCACACCCGAGTCGTCGCTGGAGAACAACACCGCCACCGGCAGCGTCACCTACGTCGCCGAGGGGGTCATTACCGGTCACGCCTGGATCGACACAGACCGCGACGGTCAGCGCGACGCGGGCGAACCGAACGCGTACGGGAAGATCGGCAAGATCGAGTTCGTGCTCGAGGGCACCGAGCCAGGCTGGGACGTGCCGAGGGGTTACATCAACGACCGCGACGGCACGTACCTCACCCGGCTCAAGCCCGGCCGTTACGTGGCGAACGTCTACCTGCAGGACGGGGTGCCGTACAGCTTCACCACCCCGGATGTCGGCGACGATGTCACCGATTCGGACATCGTCGGCAGCACCGGCGGCTACTACAACCGGGGCTGGAGCGCCGTGGTCGAAGTGACCGACGCCGGAGAGACCGTCGTCGACATTGGCCTCGCTCCGACCGCGTAGTCCCGACCCGTAACAGATGAACCGGCCCCGGCGACACACCGTCGCCGGGGCCGTTGGATCTGTGCCATCTGTTACCTCGGCCACTGGTCTCAGGTGTGACGAGACGACGGTAGGCGACGCTGACCCCTCTGGGCGGAGTAACTCCGCCACCTGAGGGAGGTGCTGATGCCGCAGGTGCACGCCCGGCTACGGGCCCGATGAATCGTCGGGCAGGCCGGGAGATCGCAGGTGCAGTGGACCTCTCGACCGCCGTTGCCGCAGCCCAGAACGGCGACGACGAGGCGTTCCGGACGATCTACCGAGCAGTCCAGCCGCTCCTGCTGCGTTACCTGCGTGTGTTGGTCGGTGACTCCGCCGAGGACGTGGCGTCGGAGACCTGGTTGCAAATCGTCCGCGACCTGGATTCCTTCCGTGGCGACTACGACGGGTTCCGAGGTTGGGCGGCGACGATCGCCCGGCACCGAGCGCTGGACCATGTCCGGTACGCGCGTCGCCGGCCGAGCGTGCCGGTGCCGATGGAGGAGATGGGCGAACTGGCTGACGGGGCGGACGCCGCCGACCTGACGGTCGAGGCGATGTCCACCCGGGCCGCGGTCGAGCTCATCGCGACGCTGCCGCCGGACCAAGCCGAGGCGGTGTTGCTGCGGGTGCTGCTCGGGCTGGATGTGACGACCACAGCGCAGGTGCTGGGTAAGCGGCCCGGCGCGGTGCGTACCGCCGCCTACCGTGGTTTGCGCCGGCTCGCCAAGCATGTCCAGCGGCCGGACCTGGTTGCCGCCGAGGACGGCTCAGTGACGGCGGCAGGACGGTTGACGCTGGAGGACATGAGATGAGCAGATCTCCCCGTGTGAGTTCCGACGGTGACGCAGCCGAGCGCCGGCCCGGCGGTGCCGGCGCGGACGCTCAGGATGAACTTTCCCGATTGCTCGCCGTGCTGTCCGCGCCCGCTCACCCGGACGAATTGGCCGGTGAGGAGGCGGTGATGAGCGCCTTCTTGTCGCACCACGCCAGTCAGGTTCGTCAGGGGGCGGGGCGCAGATCGGTTCCGGCGACGGTGGCGAAGTTCGTCACCGTGAAGGTCGCCCTCGCCACGGCTCTCGCGGTCGCGGCCACCGGCGGGGTGGCATTCGCTGCCACGAGCGGTGCGCTACCCGACGCGCTGGGCGGGGACAGGTGGACCCCGTCGTCACGCCAACACAGCACACCGAAGCCGTCGGTGCCCGCCGGCACCGCCCCGATCGGATCGTCTCCGAAGTCTCCGCACGACTTGTGCCGGTCCTACCGGGTCCGGACGAGCGAAGGTGCGGCCGGCACGTTGGACGATCCGCAGTTCCGAACCCTGATCGAAGCCGCCGGTGGTCGGAACGAGGTTCCCAGGTACTGCGACGGGCTCCTCGGGCCCGCGGACGACAGCCAGCAGTCCAAACCCTCTGCCGACCCGCCCGGTTCGTCCAACGGCAAGCCCGGCCACCCGACCGGCAAGCCCACCTCCGTACCGGGCGAGCCAGCGGAGCCACCCGGCCTGTCCGGTAAGCCGGACCGGCCGGGTGCTGGACCACCTTCGGCATCACCGACGCGCCAGTCGGGTCGTCCCACCGCCCAGCCCGCGCAGTTCGCCATCACCATGGAGATCTACACGGTGGTGTCCTCGGCGGCCACCCGCGACGCCCTCAAGCGGCTCGACAGCGCGCTGGATCGGTAGGACGGTACCGATTCAGTCGGGACGGCCGGCGCACCTGGGTCCAGTCCAGTCCGCTACCGGTCGACGTAGTGGTACCGGCAGGCGATGATTTCGACGTCGTCCTTGGTGATCCGATACACCAGCCGGTGTTCGCGATCGATCCGGCGGGACCAGAAGCCGGACAGCTCTCCCCGAAGGGGCTCCGGCTTTCCGATGCCCTCGTATCCGTTGCGCATCACGTCCGCGACGAGGTCGTTGATGCGCTTGACCAGCTTCCGATCCGTGTGGCTGAGGTACTGGCTCCACGCCGTCGCGGTGAAGACCAGCCTCATGCGACGTCCCGGACGGTGGCCGGGTCGATCAGGTCCCGCTCGGCCGCATCGCCCTTCTCGAGCTCCGCCATCGACCTGCGCAGCGCGGCGGCGTTGCTCGGGTTGCGGAGGAGGTACTCGGTCTCCTTCATCGACTCGTACTCCGCAAGGGGCACGATCACCACGGGCTCGTGGCCGGATCGAGTCACCACCACTTCCTCCGCGTCGTTGATGACGCTGTCGAGTTCGGCGGCCAGGTTCTGTCGTAGTTGGGTGAAGTTCACGGTCCGCATGACCACCTCCATGGCAAGTACAGAAAACTGTACCTCGGGTGGGCCTGCGACGACATGCATGTGCGTCGCCGGCTACTGCTGTACTTCGCCGCTGTACGAGTCGAGAGCACGGCGCAAGCGGCCCGCAAAGAGCCGCTGACCTGCATAAGAGGTGGGCCGCCAGGGACTCGAACCCCGAACCTGTGGATTAAAGATGGCTAGAATGGGACAAAGTGCATCAACCTTTCCGCAGACCCCGAGCGGCGTTACCTCCACCGCAGCTGCGAAACCTCGCTTGGGTGTCTATCCCCGCGCGGCGTCGGGCGGAAGAGCGAGGAACTGTTCGATGTCGGCGATGGCGTCCTTCACCGTGCCGCCGACCTCCGGGTCGCGCAGCCGGGCGCGCAGGGCGGGCAGAACTTTGTCGGTGTCGAGTTGGTGGTGGATGCGAGCAAGGTGGCCAAGGCAGATCGCTGCCGTGGCCCGGACGTCTTCCTCCGGATGATCTAGCACGCGCAGGTAGAAGTCCTGGCACCAGCGCCAGTCCGCGTCGTGCAGAGCGAGCCCGACCATCGAGTCGGTGAGGGTGTCGAGATCGCCCGCTGCGAGTGCGGCTGTGGCCGTGTAGTGGGTCGCCGGAGCTGGTTCGTAGTAGCTGCGCTGTGTGCTCATGTCTCGTCCTTCGGCGGCGCGTTCCGTGACCATTACCGGCGGAGAACACCGCGTCCGTCGGCACGTTGGACAGCATCAGATTGACCAGGCGTGGACGATGTCGTCAGGTCCCCAGATGAGATCTGCGGCCCCGTCCGGGAGGTCGGCTCCGGAGCGGCTGACGACGACCAGGCCGCTGATCCCGGGCTGAAAACCCGGGATCACCGGGGCGTTGCGCCGCAACTCGTCAAGATGGTGCCGGTCGTACGGGCCGTCCTGCCACTTGATGGAGCCGGCGAACGCGATGTGGGAGGCGATCGGGGCGCGGTCGGCTCCGACAAGATCGACCTCTGGGTTGGATTGCCGGTTCCACCAGCCGCCGACCTCCCCCGTGTCGGTCCAGGGCAAGGCTCCAGCGCCGGCGGCGATGGCGAGCGCATTGCGGATGATCGGCTCGACGGCGTTGCCCCGCCAGGTGGACCACCGACTTTCGAGGATGGCGCGGGCGGCCGCTGTCCGGTCGCGCAGAACCAGATGATGCACATCGCGCAGGATGGCCAGGTACAGGCGCAGGTTGCTGTCGGCGATCCGGTACTGGGCCAGTTTGCTGGGCTTGGTGGACAACGGCTTGTCGACAGCGAGGATCTGTTTCTCCTCGACGAGTCGGTGAAGCAGCGGGGACAGGGTGCCGGAGCTGACCGGGCCGCCGCGGTCACCGGCGGCAGCGGCGATGTTGCTGAACGTGCGACTGCCTGCCCCGCCGACCGCTTCCAGAATGCGCCGGGCAGTGTCCGGGGCGGGAAACTCCGACGCCAGGGACTGCTCGGGGACGGTGAACAACGCTGACGTTTTGTTGGAGATCTCTTGACTCAGGAAATCGGCGGGGGGAGTTCCCGGGGACCACTCCAGGGCGATGCCGGGCAACCCGCCGGTGATCACGTGCGCATCGATCGCGTCCGCGCCACTCAGCCCGGTGACGGCGGCGGTTTCGGCGAGATTGAACGGGCCGAGGACCATGTTCGTGGCCCTGCCATAGAACGGCCGGTCGTATTCGGTGAACCGTTGCATCATGTGCAGATCACTGCCGAGCAGCAGTAGTAGCACTGGTTTGCTGGAGATGAGCCGGTCCCAGGCGACCTGCAGGTGCCCGTCGAACGTCGCGTCCTGCTCGGAGATCCAAGGCAGTTCGTCGAGGACGACCACGCTCGGCGTATCGGGTAAGACACCCGCCAGGACCCGCAGCATGTCGCCCCAGCCACCGGCCGGCGGCTGGGACGGCAGAAGGTCGCGACCGCCAGAAGTGAGCAGCGACGAGTCGCGCAAGGCACCGAGAAAGTAGCTGACCGCTTCGATGCTCGACGTGCCCTTGACCGCTGTGTAGAAGCAGTACGGCAGATCGACGCGGTCGCACAGCTCCTGCACCAGCCGCGACTTTCCTACCTGCCGCCGTCCTCGGATAGCGACAGCGCGCCCCTCGCCGGTGCGCGTCACATGATCAAGCTGTTTGGTGAGCAGGTCGAGTTCCGCGCGCCGACCGATGAACATCGACTCTCCGAAGCTAGATCGAATCTTACTTCGGACCAGTCTACCTAAGTTCAGGCATGGCCTTACGCAGGGCAGTGACAGCGTCACTCTCGTTGGTATCTTCGGCGGCATGAGTGGGGGCCGGAGGTCAGGCAGCCGCAACCGGCGACGACAGGTCAGCGAGGATGAACGCGCTGCGGCGGTGGAGGCTTACCGCGAGTCGGTGTCCCGCTTGCAGCACACCGCCTACCGGAACATGCGGCAGGCCGTCGCCTACGCCACGATCTTCGTCGCGGTCACGGCCACCTGGATGATCTTCATAGACCAGCCCACGCCGACGACCTTCCCGTGGTACGCAGTCTCGATCCTCAGTGGCGCGTTCGGCCTGTCAACCTACTTCGTACGAGAGCCGCGTCCAAGGCTCTACGTTCTCGCCGCCGCCGTTGTGTTGGCCGTCGTGGGCGTGGCCGGCATCTTCATCACAAACTAGGCGGCACAAATGACGCTGTCCGTCGAGCCGCAAGCTCTGGTCGGCTTCGCCCGCCAGGTCGATCGCGCCGCCGTCGACGTGTGGGAAATCCGCAGCTACCTCAACCGCCACGCCAATGTCACGAAGAGCTGGCACACGAAGCCTGGCTCGTCGGAGCCGCCGCATGAGCAGAGACCTCATTCGTCGCTGGTACTCGCCCGCTGAGGTCGCCGTCCTGCTCGGCTTCGGCCTGCCCATGATCAAGATGAAGTTCGCCACCGGCGAGCTGAGGCGCTGGACCGGTGGAGGCGGCTACTGTCGTACTTCGCTGCTGTACGAGCCGAGAGCGCAGCTCAAGCAGCCCTGCAAGAGGCCGCTGACCTGCGTAAGAGTGGGCCGCCAGGGACTCGAACCCTGAACCTATGGATTAAAAGTCCACAGCTCTGCCATTGAGCTAGCGGCCCGCGCGCTCAGGTTACCCGACGGTGAGCGGCGACGACTCGCGGCTTCCGGTCGGTCGTCAATGCCTGCGACTGGCGGCCCTCAGTGCACCTGATCATCACCATATCGGCGAGCTGGCGGTGTCCGGAGCGCTGGATAGCCCCATGTCGGCGATATGGAGTGGATCAAGCCGGGAGGGCCGCGTCGCTGCGGGGCCCGTCGCCCGAGGGCCGCGCGCCGTGGGGGTCACGGGTGCGGCGCGGGTCGGGGTGGGTGGTTGAGGTGCTGCTGGGCGGGTACGGGGTCGAGCATGCGGATCGTGGTGGTGGGGGCGAGCGGCAATGTCGGTACGGCGGTGCTGCGGCGGCTGCGCCGGGAGCGGGGCGTTGAGTTGGCCGGGGTGGTTCGGCGGTTGCCCGGCCCGGATGCCGGTGAGCCGTACGACCAGGTGGAGTGGCACTCCTGCGACATTGGCGCGCCGGGCGCGGCGGGGCAGCTCGTCGAAATGTTCGCGGGTGCGGACGCGGTGGTGCACCTAGCCTGGCAGATCCAGCCCAGCCACGATCAGCGGGTGTTGCGTCGGACCAACGTCGAGGGCAGTCGGGCGGTGTTCGACGCGGTGATCCGGGCCGGTGTGCCGGCGCTGGTGTACGCCTCGTCGGTCGGCACCTACGCTCCCGGCCCGAAGGACCATCCGGTCAGTGAGCGGTGGCCGGCGACCGGTGTGTCCGGTTCGTCGTACAGCGAGCACAAGGCGGAGGTGGAGGCGCTGCTGGACGAGGTCGAGCGCGATCACCCGACGCTGCGGGTGGTGCGGATGCGACCCGGGTTGATTTTTCAGCGGGCTGCCGGTGTGGAGATCACCCGCTACTTCCTCGGCCCGCTGGCACCGGTGCGGCTGCTCCGCTTCGGCCGGATTCCGCTGGTGCCCACGAACCGCCGATTGCGGATGCAGGCGGTGCACGCCGACGACGTGGCCGATGCGTACGCCCGGGCGGTGTTGAGTGATGTGCGCGGTGCCTTCAACGTCGCTGCGGACCCGGTGCTCACCCCGGAGCTGGTGGCTCGGCACTTCCACGGTTGGACGGTGCCGGTCGCCGCGCCGGTGCTGCGGGTGGCGGCGGCACTGACCTGGCGGGCGCGGCTGCAGCCGGTCGACGCGGGCTGGGTGGAGTTGGGTCTGAACGCCCCGCTGATGTCCAGCGAGCGTGCGGAGACCGAGCTGGGTTGGCAGCCCAAGATCACCGCGCTCACCGCGCTCAAGGAGCTCTTCGTCGGAATGGCCGGCGGCGACCACGCGGCAAGCCCGCCGCTGTCCGGCGCACGCGACCGACCAGGCCGCCCAGCGGCCCTCCTGCAGGCCCGCCCACCAGGCCAAGGAAACCCCTACTGAGGTACGCCCGGCTCGGTGATCAAGAGGTTTCGGTCAGGAAACGCCGCTCCGGTGACTCAAACCTCTTGATCACCGGGGCGCAGCACGGGGGTGCAGCACGGGGGTGCAGCACGGGGGTGCAGCACGGGGGTGCAGCACCGGGGTGCAGTGCCGGGGTGCAGCGCCGGGGCGGGCAGTGCCGTCAGCTCAGCTTGGAATTGGTGACTGTGGGGTTGCGGGCACCCAGGAAGAAGATGCCGGGGAAGCCGCCGGTCTCGAATTTGCCGCTGGGGTTGCGGCGCAGAGTCGAGTTTTCGATCTTCATCGTGCCGGTGCGGTTGTTGCTCACGAAGAAGACCGCTCCGCCGCCCTCGTTGGCCTTGTTGTTCTCGATGATCGTGCCGGCGAGCCGTACGGTGAACTCGTTGCCGTCGCAGTAGATCGCACCGCCGCTGCCGCCGCCGGGCGTGCCGGACTTGGCCGGGTTGGCGCCGTTGCCGATCGCCTCGTTGTGGCTGAGCACGCTGTTCAGCACCACCCAGGAGACGCCGATGCTGCTCAGTGCGCCCCCGTTGGAGCAGGAGCCGCCCTGGCCGGACGCGCCGCCGAAGGTGCTGCCCACCACGTACACCGGCTTGTTGTCGTGCTGGCTCAGCACCCGGATGGCCGCGCCGCCCAGGTCGGGGCCGGTGCGGTCGCAGCGGTTGCGGACGAAGCGCGAGTTGACCACCTTGAACCGGCCGCCGCGGACGAAGATCGCCCCACCGCCGCCGCCCTCGGCCTCGTCGCCTGTGGAGTTGCCGTCGGCGAAGGTCAGGTTCTGCACGGTGAGCTGCGGATGGTCCTGGTTCTGGCAGTGCGAGGTGGTCCAGCCCTGGGCCTCGTCGCAGGTGTTCATGTAGAGGATGCGGCGCTGCCCCTGGCCGCTCAGCGTGACCTTGCCGCCGCCGTCCAGCACGACCTTCGGCCCGTTGGCGTTGCGGACCTTCGCGGTGGCGGTCATCTTGATCGTCACCGGGGCCGGTCCACAGTTGAACGTGATGACACCGCCGGCCGCGACGGCCTTCACGACCGCTGCGGAGGTGCAGCTCGCCGGGGTGCCGGTGCCGATGGTCCGGGTCGGCTTCGAGGTGTCCACCGCCCGTGCCTCGGCCGGCACGGCGGCCTTGCCGTTCGGGTTGCCGGCCGCGAGCACCTTGTCGGCGGGCTTCGGGCTCTTGCTGACCCCCGGGCCACCGAGACCGTCGCGGCTCGTCGGCGCTGCGCCCTGGTTGCTCGTCGGCAGGGCCTCCGGCGTGGCGGACGAGCCGGGTTGGAAGGCGGGAGCCGGATCGTTGGGCGCGCAGGCGGGCAGGGCCGCCGTGGCGACACCGAGGACGAGCAGAGCGGCAAGCGACGTCATGCGCACCCCGTGATGCTAGGAGCCCTGACGGCGTCACGACGAATCCGCCGTGCGGGCTTAATCCATGGTTAAGGCTGGGCGGGTCTCAGGCGTGGGACAGGGCGAAGGCGGTCAGGAAGCCGGCGACCGTGATGAGACCGACCAGCAGGTGCGCGTTCTCGAACGCCTCGGGAACCATGGTGTCGGTGATCATCGCGAGGATCGCGCCAGCGGCCAGCGCCGTGATTCCGGCCAGCACCTCCGGCGGGGCACCGCCCAGCAACGAGTTGCCGAGCAGCGCCGCCGCCCCGCTGATCAGCGCGATCCCGATCCAGAGCAGGAAGACGAACCGCCGGGACCGACCGGCCTGGCGCATACCGGCCGCGCTGGACAGGCCCTCCGGAACGTTGCTGAGGAAGACCGCCGCCACCGTGACCAGGCTGACCGCGCCGCCGCCGAGCAGGCTCGCGCCGATCACCACCGATTCCGGTACGCCGTCCAGGAGCGCGCCGACCGCGATCGCCGACCCGGAGCCGGGTTGCTCACCCTCGGAGGGTTGGGCGCCCGAACGTTTCCGGTTCCGCGCGCCGTGCCGGGCGAGTGCCAGGTTGGCCAGGGTGTAGACGACCGCGCCGCCGCCCGCGCCGAGCACGGTGGGCACCATGCCGCCCTGGGCGTGCGCCTCGGCGATCATCTCGAACGACACGGCGGAGAGCAGCACCCCAGCCCCGAAAGCCATGATCGACGCGATGACGCGCTGCGGCACCCGGGCGAACCAACCGACTGCCGCCCCGACCAGCAGAGCCGACCCGGCCAGCAGCCCCCACCCACCCGCCTGCAACCACTCCGGCATTCGCGGGACGGTACCCACGGTCGCCGGGCCGGCAAACCTGGCCCTGAGGAAGGCTCAGAAGTCGGCGAAGAGGTACGGCACCCGCCGGGGGAAGATGCTGCGCAGCTCGGCGGCGGCGTCCGGCGGCACCTCGCCCAGCCCACGCAACGGCAGCTCGGCCGGGTCCAGCACCCCGTACGCCAGGGCGGAAAGCCCAGCGGCCGTGAGCGTGGCGGTCGGCGCGCGCCCGACGGTGTCGTCGACCATCTCCAGCGCGCCGGTCGTGCCGTCCAGCAGGTGGGTGCCGGCCAGCCACCGGTCCCCGGTCAGCTCGATTCGGACCCGGCCGGGGCCAGCGGGTAGCCCGCTCAAGGCGTCCAGCGACAACAGCCGGGCCATCGGGGCAGACGAGCCCGGCACCGCCGTCCGCGCCTCGACGTGCACGTCCAGGTCGGTCAACCACAGCTCCGGCAACTCGTCGGGTGGGACCTGGAGGGTGATCCGCGATATCTGGTCGACGTGCCGAGCGAAGAACTGCAACAGCAGCGCCCGCGCAAGCGGGTCGGTGACCAGCAGTTCGTTGCCGTGCAGCGTGCCGCCGTGCTCGTCGATCCGGTAGGTCACCGCGCCGGTGACCTCGCCGTCGACGCGGGCGGTGAGCAGCCAATGCTCGTCGCGGTCACGCATCCCGACCGCCCGGTAATCCGGGAAAAGGGAGAAGCCGTGCCGCTCCTGAAGGTTCTGCTCGGTGAACGCGCGCCACACCGGATAGCCGGCGGCGATGCGTTCCCAGCCCACCTCGCCGGGCAGGTCCGCGCGCAGCAGCGACCCCAGGTTGCCCGGGGCGAAGGTGACCTTGCGCGGCTTGGGCAGCCCGACGTAGCCGAACCGGGCGTAGAAGCTCGGCCGGAACGGGTAGAGCGCGCTGAGCGCATGCCCCTCGTCGCGCATCTCGTCGAGGAGCTGGTGCAGCAGCGTCCGGACGTGCCCCTGCCGACGGGCCAGCGGATGGGTCGCCACCCCGGCGACCCCGGCCATCGGCAGCACCACCCCGCGCAGATTCTGCCGCATCGGAATGGCCGAGACAGCGGCCAGCGTGGTGCCGGCCTCCTCGACGACCAGCGTCCGGTTGCCCTGGTTGTAGGGCAGGTAGTCGCGGAACTCCTCGGTCCGGGCGGCACCGAGCGGCGACGACTCGAAGGCGTACGCGGCCAGCGGGAAACTGGTGGTGAGACGGTCGTCGGCGGTCACCCGGCGGATGGTCATCCGCCCATCTCAACCTGCCGTACGGATCGCAGCAACCGGATTCGCGGTATCCGTGGCGCCGGCGCCAGCCAGTGCACTGGTCAGCGGGTGACGACGTCGGAGACCACGACTGTCACGTTGTCCGGTGCACCGGCGTGGTGGGCGAGCTTCACCAACTGCTCCCCACACTGCTGGCGGTCGGCGTACATGCCCAGCGCCGCCGCGATGGCGTCGTCCTCGACGTAGTCGGAGAGCCCGTCGCTGCACAGCAGCAGTCGGTCGCCGGGGACCACAGTGAGCACACCGATCGCCGGTGGGGTGTCGGCCCCCTGTACGGCCCTGGTCACGAGGGACCGCTGCGGGTGGTGGCGGGCCTGCTCGGGGGAGAGGGTGCCCTGGTCGACAAGTGCCTGAACGAAGGTGTCGTCCCGGGTGAGCTGGGTCAGCTCCCCGTCGCGCAGCAGATAGCAGCGGGAGTCGCCGACCTGGGCCAGCACCAGCGTCTCCCCGGCCAGTAGCGCCGCGGTGAGCGTGGTGCCCATCCCGTCGCGGCTCGGGTCGACGGTGATGGCGGCGTGGATCCGTTGGTTGGCGGCGCTGACTACGGCACGCAGGGCGTCGGCGGCACCATCGGGCTCGGTGGGCGGAGCCAGCTCGTCCAGAATCCGGATCACGATCTCGCTCGCCACCTCGCCCGCGGGCAGTCCGCCCATGCCGTCGGCGACGGCGATCAGGCGGTCACCGGCGAGGGCGGAGTCCTCGTTGTTGGTGCGGACCAAGCCGATGTCGTTGAGGATGACCGAGCGGAGGATCAGCGTCATGGGGTCAAGCTTGCCAAGAACAACCCGCATTCGTCTCTACGCCTACTGCGTAGGGTCGAGAAATGATTGCGATCTTCGTCGTCGCAGCTGGCGAACCAGGGCCGATCGGCCGGTTTTTCAGCGGCGTGGATAGCGCAGTAGCAAGCTGGCGGTGACTTCCTCGTCACCCACCGCCACGTACGTGTGCGGCACGTCGGAGACCCAGCGGAGGTGACCGCCGGCCGGTGCGGTCAGTGGTGCGTCGGCCGGGCCGGCGCGCAGCACCCCGGCGAAGACGGTGACGTGCTCGGTGACTCCTGGCTGGTGGGCGGGGGAGAGCTGACCTGGGCCGGGCGTGACCTGCATCCGATACAACTCGTAGGTCGCGTCGGTGTCGGTGAACACCTCCAGCAGGGTGGCGGTGACCGCGGTGCCGTGCGCGGTGGGCCCGGCGGTCGGCTCCGCCAGCAGAGCGGTGAACGGTACGCCGAGCTGTGCGGTGACCGCCCAGAGCGTCTCCAGGGTCGGGTTGCGGGTGCCGTGCTCCAGGCCGGAGAGGGTGGCCTTCCCCACACCGGCGAGCCGGGCCAGTGTGGACAGCGAGATCCCCCGCTCCTCGCGCAGGGCACGGACCCGGCGGCCGACGACGGCGGGATCCACGTCGAGGGCCGGACGGCGGGCTGGTGGTGGGTGCGGCACCCGGCTATCGTGCTACACACTGTCGTTCCGTAAACGGAACACTCGGGAGGGTGGGGTGGCCGGACGCGTCCAACCGGTGCTGGCCGGCGCGGTGACCGCCCTGGTCGGCTTCGCCAGCTCGTTCACTGTCGTGCTGGCCGGGCTCCGGGCGGCCGGCGCATCGGACGCGCAAGCCGCCTCCGGCCTGCTCGCTCTTTGCGTGGCGTGCGGGCTCACCGCCGCCTGGTTGGGCTGGCGGCACCGGATACCGATGAGCGTGGCCTGGTCGACGCCGGGTGCGGCGCTGCTGGTGGCGACCGGGCCACCGCCGGGCGGGTGGCCCGTGGCGGTGGGTGCCTTCCTCGTCTCCGGTGTGCTGATCGTGGCGGCCGGGCTGTTCCCGCCACTCGGTCGTGCGGTGGCCGCCATCCCCAAACCGGTGGCCGGCGCGATGCTCGCCGGGGTGCTGCTGCCGCTGTGCACCGCCCCGGTCCGCGCGCTTGTCGAGTTGCCTGCGGTGGCTGCCCCGGTGGTGGTCGGCTGGCTGCTGCTGCACCGGTTCGCCCGCCGCTGGGCGGTGCCCGGCGCGTTGCTGGTAGCGGTGGTCGCGATCGCGCTGACCGCGCCGCCGGCCGGCCTGACCGGTGCCGTGTTGGCCCCGTCGGTCACCCTGACCGCGCCGGCCTGGAATGCGTCGGCGCTGATCGGGCTCGCCCTGCCGCTGTTCCTGGTCACCATGGCCGCGCAGAACGTACCCGGTATGGCGGTGCTGGTCGGCTACGGCTACCGGCCACCGTTCGGTGCCGCGCTTCGGGCCACCGGCCTGGCGAGCCTGCTCGCAGCCCCGGCCGGAGGGCACGCGGTGAACCTCGCGGCGATCACCGCAGCGCTGGCCGCCGGCCCCGACGCGCACCCGGACCCGGAGCGCCGATGGGTCGCCTCGGTCACCGCCGGCGTCGGGCTGGCCCTGCTCGGTCTGGGCGCCGGCGTGGCCACCGCGCTGGTCGCGGTCGCCCCGCCGATCCTCATCGAGGCGGTCGCCGGGCTGGCCCTATTGGGCGCCCTCGCCACCGCGCTCGCCTCGGCGGTGACCGACCCGGCGACCCGCGAGGCCGCCGTGGTCACCTTCGTGGTGACCGCCTCCGGGGTAACGCTGATCGGGGTGGGCGGTGCGTTCTGGGGTCTGGTCGCCGGCTGCCTGATGCTGCTGCTCTTCCAGCGCCGCCCGGGGATGCCGCCACGTCGCCGATATGGAGTCGATCACTCCTCCGGCGGTAGGTCGGCCACGTCCACGGCGAGGAGGACCCGGCCGTCGGCGACCGAGCCGATCCGGTCGGCCGATACGTAGACCGCCCCGGTGCGGGTCAGATCCGTCGAGACCTTCAGGTAGCCGCTGTGCAGCAACCGCGCCGCCAGATCGGCCGGAACATCCGGCTCCTCGACCGCTGTGGCCTCGATCAACTCGTTCAGGCTGCTGCCGGGGTCGGCGGTCGGTGCCTGGACGGTGACCGCGTTCGGGTCGGCCCGCTGGACGAGGTCCACCGTGCCGACCTCGGTGCCGGCTGAGTCGATCACCGGCATTCCGGTGGTGATCCGCGAGATGGTCGCCTGCTGCTCGTCCTGCTGGTCCATCCCATTGCGGTTCCCGGGGCGGTACGCCGCTAAACGCCACCGCCGACCCGCCCAACGCTCCGCCCGGAGGCCGGCCCGCCGGCCCGCCGGCAGGCCGCTGACCCGGCAGCCCGGCGGAGGCAGGGCTCGGCGGGGCGGCAGGGCTCGGATGCGATGGGCTCGGATGCGATGGGCCCGGAGAGCGTTATGACTCTGCGGCATATTTATGCCACTGAGTCATAACCGACGAGAGCACTACCGCCTCCAAGTCCGGAATGGCGGTGGGCGACGGCGATCGCTTAGCTGTTCGGAAGGGTCCAGCTGCCCGGCGGGCGGGGGGACAACTCACGCCAGGTGTCCGGGCCGTCGAGCAGCGCCCGGACCGTGTCCTCGGCCTCGTCCGCACTGCCGTACTCGTAGAACCGGGAGATGCCCTCGGCGCCGCCGGCCCGCTGCTCGACGTGCCACCGGTCGGCGTCCACCCGCAGGAAGACGTCCCGCCGGGCGAGTCGCCCCCATTTCCCGTTCCACCAGTGCTTGCGCTGCTCCATGGCGGGACTCTATCGAACACACGTACGAGAAGGTGCGGCCCCTGCGGGAATCCCGCAGGGGCCGATGTGTATCCGCTCGGGTCAGCGCTGCGTCGGCGGCTCGGTGCGACGCGCCAGCACGTCGTCCAGCGCCCCACGCTGCTGGCCCGGGGTGGTGTGGCCGGCGGAGACCAGCGCGTCCCGGATCTCGGTGAGCAGCTTGACCTCCTCGCTCGGCGCAGCCGGCGGCGGCTCCTCGCCCCGCTTGCGCCGCTCGGCCAGCTTGTTCATGGGGTAGACGACCAGGAAGTAGAGCGCCAGCGCGGTCAGCAGGAAGGTGATCACCGCGTTGACGAAGGCGATCCAGTCGAATGCGATGCCGCGGAACTCGGGCGCCGTGCCGGCGAGGCCCTTGTCGCTGCCCGTGATGAGCAACACGAAGACCCGAATCAGCGGATCCAGGAACGACTTGGTGAGTTGGGTGACCACGCCCGTGAACGCGGCGCCGATGACGACACCGACCGCCAGGTCGACGACGTTGCCGCGCATGATGAAGTCTTTGAAGCCCTTGAGCATCCGTACTCCCGAGGTGTCCGCTTTTCTGTCCGGGACAACCTATGCCCCGGGAGCGGGCTCCAGGAAAGCGCCAGCTTCGATCGCCGCCCGGCCTGGATCACGGGCCCGGATCGCTTCGACCAGCCGCGTGTGGTCGACGTAGCGCTCAGGTGTGAGCGCTTCCCCCATCGCCTGGGCGACCGTGCTGCGCAGGGCGGCGCCGAACGAGGCGTACAGCTCGGCGAGCATGGCGTTGTGCGCGGCGGCGACCACCGCGGTGTGCAGTGCCGCGTCGGCCTCGACGAACGCGTCGACCCGGCCGCCGTGCCAGGCGGCCTCGCGCGCGGCGAGCGCGCCGTCGAGCGCCGCGAGGTCCTCCGGTGTACGCCGCAGCGCGGCGAGCCGGGCGGCCTCCACCTCGAAGGCGCGACGCACCTCGACGACCTCGGTCATCCGGTCGTCGCCGAGCCGGCGGGCGACCACCGGGGCCAGTTCGTCGGTGGACACCACGTACGTGCCGGAGCCCTGCCGGCACTCCAGCACCCCGGCGTGCACCAGGGCGCGGACTGCCTCGCGGACCGTGTTGCGGCCCACGCCCAGCGCGGCGACCAGTTGCGGCTCGGTGGGGATGCGCCCGCCGACCGGCCATTCGCCGGCGAGGATCCGGGCGCGGAGCTGCTCGATGGTCTGCCGGACCCGGTGGCCCCGGGGCGGCACTGCTGGCTGGCCGCTGGGCGGCACCGGCGGCGCGGAGGGGAAATCGACCGACGGTGGCACTGGTTACATCACCGGGCTCAAATTCATCCCATGATTGTAGGTTGGATGCCATGACCCCGCCACCTATCGCCGCTCCGGCGCCGCCTGCTCCCGTCGCCGTCGACCCGCGCTCAACGCGCGACCCCGGTACGGGCCGACGGACGCACCCGGCGACCGGTGGCGCGCTCGTGCTGGTCGGGATGCTGCTGGTCGCGCTCAACCTGCGCGCCGTGGTGACGAGCCTCGGCGCACTGCTCGACGAGGTCCGCGACGGGCTCGGCCTCTCCGGCACCACCGCTGGCCTGGTCACCACCCTGCCGACCATCGCGTTCGCCGGCCTCGGCGCGCTCACCCCGTGGCTGGTCCGCCGGGTGGCGCCGGCCCGGGTGCTGGTGGTCGCCATGTTCGCCCTCGCCGTCGGCCAGGTGCTTCGGGCCACCACCGACTCGGCCTTGATCTTCGTGCTCACCAGCGCGCTGGCGTTGTCCGGCATCGCGGTCGCCAACATCCTGCTACCGATGCTGGTCAAGCAGCACTTCCCGCAGCGCACCGGCCTGGTCACCGGGGCGTACACGATGGCGTTGACCCTGGGCACGACGGTGGCCGCAGCCTCCGCGGTGCCGATCGCGCACGCCTTCGGGTCGTGGCGGGCCGGCCTCGGCATCTGGGCTGCGATGGCCGCGGTGGCCGTACTCCCGTGGGTGCCGCTGGCAATGCGGACCCGCGCCGCCGCACGGCGCGCGACCTCGACGGCGGCCAGTGCCGCGCCGCTTCGGGTCCGGCCGGCGCGGACCCGGCTCGGCTGGGCGATGGCCGTCTACTTCGGGGCACAGTCGCTCAGCGGGTACGCGATCATGGGTTGGCTGGCCCAACTGTTCCGCGATGCCGGCTACCAGCCGGAGTCGGCCGGGCTGCTGCTCGCCGGGGTGACCGCGCTCGGCGTGCCGATCGCGCTGCTGATGCCCACCGTGGCCGGCCGGATGGCCAGCCTGCGCCCGCTGGTGCTCGGGATGACCGCCGCGTCGACACTGGCCTACCTGGGGCTGGCGCTCGCCCCGCACGGCGCCGCGCTGCTCTGGGTGATCCTGCTGGCGATCGGCCAGGGCGCGTTCCCGATGATCCTGACCGCCATCGGCCTGCGCGCCCGCACGGCCGAGGGCACCGTCGCGCTCTCCGCGTTCACGCAGAGCACCGGGTACGTGATCGCAGCCCTCGGCCCGCTGATGGTCGGCATCCTCTACGAGGTCACCGGCGGCTGGACCGCGCCGATCGGGTTCCTGCTGGGTGCACTCGCCGTGCAGACGGCGGCGGGCATGGCGATCGCCCGTCCCCGCTACGTCGAGGACGAGTGAGCAACGGCAACGGTCAGGAGGAGGCCGGCGTCGGTTTGCCGGCGACTGCCTCATCCACCGTCGGGTAGGTGTGCAGCACCTCGACCAGCCCGCTCACCTCAAGGATGCGCAGCACACCCCGCTGCGGGGCGGCCAGCCGGACCACGCCGCCGGCCTCGTCGCAGCTGTTCTTGGCGCGGACGAAGACCGACAGGCCGGTCGAGTCGCAGAACGAGACGTCCGCCAGGTCGAACACCAGCCGGTTGCGACCCTTGTCGAGCAGGTCGGTGATCTGGTCCTGCAACTGCGGTGCGGTGGCCATGTCCAACTCGCCCGCGACCGACACGACGACCACGTCGCCGCGCTGTTCCGTATGCACCGTCAACGACATCCGCCAGACCTCCTGTTATCGGGGGAACGGTATCCCACGACCGGGGTCGTACGCAGAACGGGAGGCGTGATCCGGTGGCCATCATCATTTTGTTGCTACGGGGCAAGTAGTTGGTGAGCCTCCGGTGATACAGTCCGCCCGGTCCAGGTCAAGGGGGTTCCAAATGGCGTTGAGCACCGAAGAAAGTGGTCGACTCGCCGCACTGCTCAGCGGGCAGGCCGAGCGGGTCACGTCTCGGTGGACCGAGATCGTCACCAGTTCGTTGCGGGGCCGGCTGAGCCAGGCCGAGCTGCGCCGGCAGGTTCAGGACCTGCACAGCGCCATCGTCACCACCGGCGAGCAGGGCGACATCGACCTGTCCGCCGACCACGCCGCCGAGTTGCGCGCGGCGCTCGCCGACCTGTCCCGTGGCCGGGCCCGGCAGGGCTTCTCCGCCACCGAGACCACGGTCAGCATCTTCGCGCTCAAGGACGTGCTGGCCGAGCTGGTCCAGGAGGCCGGTGGCACCAATGCGCTGCCCGACTACGTCGCCTTCTCCAAGCTGGTCGACGAGATGGGCCTGTTCACCTTCGAAAGCTTCGTACGCACCCGGGAGAGCCTGATCGCCGACCAGGCCGAGCAGCTGCTCGAGCTCTCCACGCCGGTGGTCAAGCTCTGGGAGGGCGTGGTCGCCGTCCCGCTGGTCGGCACCCTGGACTCGGCCCGGGCGCAGGTCGTGATGGAGCGGCTGCTGCAGACCCTGGTCGATACCGGCTCCCCGTACGCGATCATCGACATCACCGGCGTCCCCGCGGTGGACACCCAGGTCGCCCAGCACATCCTGAAGACCGTGGTGGCCGCCCGACTGATGGGTGCCGACTGCATCATCTCCGGCATCCGCCCGCAGATCGCGCAGACCATCGTCGCGCTCGGCATCGAGTTCGGCGACATCGCCACCAAGGCGAGCCTCGCCGACGCGCTGCGCCACGTGCTGCGGCTCAGCGGGGTGGAGACCGCCCGCCGCCAACCGCGCCGGGGCTTCTGATGGAACGCGTGCCGATCCTCAAGATCGGCGACATCCTGCTCGTCTCCATCCAACTGGACATGTCCGACCAGACCGCGGTCCAGCTCCAGGAAGACCTCGCCGAGCGGATCGTGGACACCGGCTGCCACGGCGTCATCATCGACATCACCGCGCTGGACATCGTCGACTCCTTCGTCGGGCGGATGCTCTCCACCATCGCGTCGATCTCCAAGGTGCTCGACGCGGAGACGGTCGTGGTCGGGATGCGCCCCGCAGTCGCCATCACCCTTGTCGAACTGGGGCTGTCGCTGAACGGCATCCGTACCGCGCTGAACGTCGAGCGCGGCATGGAGCTGATCGCGGCGGCCCACGCCGACGAGCTCGATTACCAGCTCGACGACGATCCGGACGCCGAGACGGCCACGCCGTGACCGCGGGCATCGACCTGGGCCACCCACAGGCGCAGTCGGTCCGCAGCGACGAGGACGTGGTGCGCGTCCGGCAGTTGGTCCGCGCCGTGGCCGTGGCCGTCAAGCTCTCCCTCGTCGACCAGACAAAGGTGGTCACCGCGGCGAGCGAGTTGGCCCGCAACACCCTGGTGTACGGGGGCGGCGGCTCGGTCGAGGTGACAACCGTGGACAACGGCCGACGTAAGGGCGTCCGGATCGTCTTCGCCGACTCCGGGCCGGGCATCGCCGACCTCGATCTGGCCTTGACCGACGGCTACACCACAGGCGGCGGCCTCGGCCTCGGCCTCAGCGGGTCCCGCCGACTCGTCGACGAATTCGAGATCGAGACTTCTCCGGAGACCGGCACGCGCATTACGGTCACCAAGTGGTCCCGGTGAACGCCGACGCGGTTACTGACAGTGGCATCTGGTTTCGGGTGGAGGCCAGTAGCGCGGCGAGCACCGTCCGGCGCGCCGCCGAACGCCTCGGTGCTCAGGTGGAGATGGGTGCGGCACGAATCGCCGACCTGGCCATCGTCGCAGCCGAGCTGACCAGCAACCTGGTCAAGCACGCCGACGAGGGCGTCCTGCTGCTCCGGCCGGTGCGCCGCGCCGGGGAGGCCGGCGTGGAGCTGGTGGCCACCGACTCCGGGCCCGGCATGGCCGACCTGACCGTCTCGTCGCAGGACGGGCACTCCACCGCCGGCACGCTCGGCATCGGTCTGGGTGCCATCGTCCGGCAGGCCAGCTGGTTCGACGGATACTCCCTGCCCGGCCGGGGCACCGTCCTCGCCGTGCAGGTCTGGCCGGCGGAGCCGGCCCGGCCGTCCTGGGCCGGCGCCCTCACCCGGCCGCTCACCGGCGAAACGGTCAGCGGTGACGGGTACGCCGTCCGGGTCGCCGACGGCCGGCACCAGGTGCTGGTCAGCGACGGGTTGGGGCACGGCCCACTGGCCGGTGCCGCCACCGACGCGGCACTCGCTGCCTTCCGCAACGCCCCGGCCGGCCCACCGGCTGCGGTGGTCGGTCACCTGCACCGGAGCATGTCGCACACCCGTGGTGCCGCGCTCGCCGTCGCCGAGCTGCGGCCGGAGGCCGGTGTGCTGCACTACGCCGGCCTGGGCAACATCTCCGGCGTGGTCGTCGAGGGCGACGGACAACGCCGAGGGCTGGTGTCGCTGCCCGGCATCTCCGGGCACCAGCGGCCGACAATCCGGGAGTACGACTACCCGTTCGGTCCGGGTGCCCGACTGGTCATGCACAGCGACGGAGTTGTCGACCGCTGGCGGTTGACCGACTACCCGGGCCTCGCGGAGCGGTCCCCGCTGGTGATGGCGGCGACACTGCTACGCGACGCCGGTGTGCGACGCGACGACGCCTGCGTACTGGTCGCGAGGTCCTGGGCATGACCGGCGAACCGGCCGCGCTGCCGCTGCTGCAGATGGCGCTGCGGGTTGAGCAGGACATCTTCGTGATCCGCCAGCGCGGCCGCGAGGTGGCCGCCGTGGTCGGTCTCGAACACCAGGACCAGGTCCGCATCGCCACCGCGCTCAGCGAGGTCGCCCGGGACCTGCTGCGAACGACAGGCGGTGCGGACGTCTCCTTCCACATCGACGCGGGTGTCGACGGCCGCTTCCACCTGCGCGCAGACCTGGCCCCGGTGGCCCCGCTGCCCGGCGGCCGCTACGAGCCGCAGTCCGGCGCGGTGTCCCGACTGGTCGACACACTGAGCGTGTCGACCGTCGAGGGGGTTACGGTCGTGAGGATGTCCCGACGAGTCCCGGCCAACGCGCCCATGCCGACCCCGGCGCGGCTCGCCGAGTTCCGTACCGAACTCGGCCGTACCGCGCCGTCCAGTGCGCTGGACGAGCTGACCGTGCAGAACGGGCAGCTCATCGCCGCACTCGACGAGGTGCGCAGTCAGCGCGACGAACTGGCCGTACTGAACGAGGAACTAGCCGAAACCAACCGCGGTGTGCTGGCGCTCTACAACCAGCTCACCGAAGAGTTGGAGGAAACCAACCGGGGCGTCGTCGCCCTCTACGCCGAACTGGACGAGAAATCGGCGCAACTGCGTGCCGCGAGCGAGTCGAAGAGCCGTTTCCTGGCAAACGTCAGCCATGAGCTGCGCGCCCCGGTCACCGCGATCATCGGGCTGGGGCGGCTGCTCACCGACTCCGCCTCCGACCCGCTCACCGCCGAGCAGGCCCGCCAGGTCGACCTGATCCGCTCCTCCGCAGCGGACCTGCTCGGGCTGGTCAACGAACTCCTCGATCTGGCCAAGGCGGAGTCCGGCCGGATCGAACCGGACCTGGCGGACGTCGACCTGCGCCCGGTCTTCGGTCAACTGCGCGGCACCCTGCGCGCGCTGGCCACCCGCCCAGAGGTGGAGCTGGTGGTGGAGGAGCCGGCTGCGCCGGCCGTGCTCCGCACCGACGAGGTGCTGCTCGGCCAGGTGCTGCGCAACCTGCTGCACAACGGGTTGAAGTTCACCGAGCGCGGCGAGGTGCGACTGCGGGCCCGCCAACACGGCGCCCGGTGGAACTTCGAGGTCAGTGACACCGGGGCGGGCATCGCGCCCGAGCTGCACGACCGGATATTCGAGGAGTTCTACCAGGTGCCGGGTGCCACCCGGGTCGGCGGCACCGGCCTCGGCCTGCCGTACGCCCGGCGGTTGGTGACGCTGCTCGGCGGGACACTGGAGCTGACCAGCGCACCCGGCCAGGGCAGCACGTTCACCGTCTCCCTGCCCGCCGGCGGGATGTGACGGCGTGGACGGCATGCCGGCAACCATCCTGGTGGTCGATGACAGTCGTACCAAGCGCTACCTGCTGGTCAGTTGGCTGACCCGGGCCGGGTTCACCGTGCTTGAGGCCGAGAACGGCGCCGAGGCGTTGGCCCGGATCGAGGTCGACCGGATCGACCTGGTGGTCCTCGACGTCCGGCTGCCCGACCTCAGCGGCTACGAGGTCTGCGAACAGATCAAGGCGCGGCACCCGGCAAAGCCGGTGATCCACGTGTCGGCGCACGCCGTGGACGTGGCCGACCGTGCCCAGGGGCTGACCCGGGGCGCGGACGCGTACCTGACCGAGCCGATCGAGCCGGAAGAGCTGATCGCCACCACGCGGGCGGTGCTGCGCTACTACCAGGCCCGGCAGCGCGCCGAACTGCTCGCCGAGCGGCTGCTCGGGCTGGCCGACACGACCGTGGCGGTGCACGCCGCCCCGACCTTCGTACGCCTGCTGGAGGCCGCCGCGGCGGGGGCCGCAGAGATCTTCAAGAGCCCAGCGGCAGTGATCGCCGAAACGTTCGACGGTGACTGTCTTGCCGGGATCTGCGCCGGTCCGGGCGCAGTAGCCGCCGTGGTGCCGTGGGTCGTCGACGACACCGGGGTGCCGACCGGCGCGACGGTCCGGGTGGAGACCCCGGCACAGTGGGCGCTGCTCGACTGGCCGGCCGACGACTCGGTGACGGTTGCCGCCGCCAAACTGCGGGAGGACCGGGCCCCGCTGTACGTGGTCGTCCCGACCGCCACCCAGACCGCTCGGACCCCGGTGCTGAAGCAGCTCGCCCAGGCGGTGGCCGCCGCCGTGGAGGCGCAGCGCTCGTTCGACGAGGAGCACCGGATCGCGGTCACCCTCCAGCGCAGCCTGCTCCCGCGCGGGCTGCCCACGGTTGCCGGCCTGGACCTCGCGGTGCGCTACGAGCCGGCCAGCGCGCAGACCGAGGTGGGCGGCGACTTCTACGAGCTGGTGATGCTCGACGGGCACCTGCTGCTGGCTATCGGCGACGTAGCCGGCCACTCGCTGCACGCGGCGACCGTCATGGCCGAGCTGCGGCACGCGGTGCGGGCGTACGCCGTCGAGGGGCACCAGCCCGGCGAGATCCTGCACCGGGTCAACGAGCTGATGCGGACACTGCTGCCGAACGAGATCGCCACGCTCTGCGTGCTGCTGCTGCACCCGCCGACCGGGCGGGTGCGGCTGGCCAGCGCCGGGCATCTTCCGCCGGTGCTCAGCAAGGAGGGCAAGGTCGAGTTCGTGCAGCACTCGGCGCCGCTGCTCGGCATCCGCGCGCCTCGCCCGGCCGACCTGGAGTTCGTGCTTCCGGCCGGGGCGACGCTGGTGTTCTACACCGACGGGCTGATCGAGCGACGGGACGCCACCATCGACGAGGGGCTGGCCGCACTCGCCGCGGTCTGCGCCACGGTCGACGACGACCTGGAGCGCTTCTGCGCCCGACTGCTGGTGGAGCTGGCGCCACCGGAGATCCAGGACGACGTCGCCGTCGTCGTCCTGCGCCGACGCTGAGCCCGGCCTCGGTGTGCTGCCGGCCTTGGTGCGTTGCCGGGCTCAGTGCACCGAGCGGGCGTACGCGGCGGGTGACATCCCGGCCACGGCGGTGAAGTCGCGGACCAGGTGGGCCTGATCGCTGTAACCAAGGTCGGCGGCGAGATCCGCCCAGCTCAGTGGGCCACCAGCGGCCTGTTCGACGGCCTCCTGGAGCCGGTAGCGGCGGATCACCCACTTTGGCCCGACCCCCACGTACTCCATGAAGAGCCGCTGCAACCGGCGGACCGGAATGTCGTGCCGCGCGGCGAAGTCGTCGACGCGTAGCACCGTCCGGTCGGTGCGGATCGCCTCGGCCAGCCGGACGGCCTCCTCGGTCATCGGGTCCGGCTCCGGTTCCCAGGCGGTGAGCATGGTGTCCAACGCGTGGCAGCGCTCGTCGTCGGTCGCCACGCACACCGGGGTGTCGGGGAGTGCCAGTCGGCCAGCGGGCAACGGCACCCGGCGGCCGGTCAGCTCGGTGACCGGTCGACGCCAGAACGAGTGGAAGCCGCCGGGACGGAACTGCACCCCGCAGACCCGGCCGGTGCCGGTGAGCGTGATCCGGAACAGGTCGCGGCCCACCCCGGCCACCTCGCCGAACTCGGGGCCGTCGCCGTCACGCCGGAACACCACGTTTACCGCCGGGTGCGGCACGATCCGCTGCTCGAACGGTGTGCTCAACGTCCAGTCGATCAGCCAGTAGTGCTCGACCCAAGGGCGTAGCGACTCCACCGGCAGGTGCCGACGGAAGCGCACCTCGCGCAGCATCCGCTCCGGGTCGAGAATTCCCCGGCTGTCGCCACGCGGTCGATGTCGCATTTATTCAAGACCACCCTCATACGCTGGCCGTATGACCACTCAGACTAGCGATCTGCTGGCGGCTGCCGCGCCGCGAACCGTCGATGTGGTGCGCGGTATCGCCGACCACCAACTCGACCTGCCCACGCCGTGCCGTGACTACGTCGTTCGTGATCTGCTCAACCACCTGTTCGAGGTGGTGGTCAACTTCCAGGATCTGGCCTTGAAGCGGCAGGTGGAATGGGCCGAGAAGCCGGACCACCTGGTCGGCGGCTGGCAGGACCGGTTCGAGGCGGAGACCGGCCGTTTGGTGGCCGCCTGGGCCGATCCTTCCACCCTGGAGGGGGTGTCGCCGGGCATGGGCATGCCGCAGACCGTCATCGGCGGTATGGCTCTGCTGGATCTGACCGTGCACGGCTGGGATCTTGCCGTCGCCACTGGCCAGCCGTACCAGCCCGCCCCGGAGGCTGTGGCCGAACTGCACGGCCTGGTCGAGCAGTTGGGCCCCACCGCCCGCAAGATGGGCGTCTTCGCCGAGCCGCTCCCGACCGCCACCACCCCAACCTCCACTCCCGACCTGGCCCACCTACTGTCCCAAACGGGCCGCACCCCCACCTGGCCCACCCCAACCCCCTAACCACCCCCCACCCCCCACCCCGTCTCGGTGATCAAGAGGTTTGCGTCAGGTTTCGGGGCGCTGGTGACGCAAACTTCTTGATCACCCGGGTGGGGGTGGGGGTGTGGGGGGTGGGGTGGGTGGGTTGTTGACTTTGGGTATTCGCTCGGTGAATAGTGGCGGGCGTGTCTACGCCGCATGTGTTGCTTGGGCTGCTTGCTGAGGGCAGCCGGCACGGCTATGACCTCAAGCGTGCACATGACGAGCGGCTGCCCCGGGCCCGGCCGTTGGCCTTCGGGCAGGTCTACGCCACCCTTGGCCGCCTCGAACGCGACGGTCTGGTGGCCACCGCCGGGCAGGATCGCGCGGCGGGGCCGGATCGCACGGCGTACGCGCTGACCGACCAGGGGCGGGCCACGCTGGACCAGTGGCTGTCCACCGTCGAGCCACCGATGCCGTACGTGGCCAGCACGCTCTTCGCCAAGGTCATGGTGGCGCTCCTGGTCGCCGATGTCGACCGGGCACGGTCCTACCTGATCTCCCAGCGCGCCGCGCACACCGCACGGCTGCGTGAGCTGACCGCGGTCAAGGGAGACCCCACCGCCACCCTCAGCGATGTGGTCGCGGCCGACTTCGCGATCGCCCACCTCGATGCGGATCTGGGGTGGTTGCACGCCACCCTGGGCCGGGTCGCCGACTGGCACCGGGAGGTGCATCCGTGACGCAACTCCAGGCTCGCGGCGTGGTTCGGGCGTACGGCCCGACGCCCGCGCTGCGCGGCGTGACACTCGACGTGGCCGAGGGTGAGATCGTCGCCGTCACCGGTCCGAGTGGCTGCGGCAAGTCGACCTTGCTGCACTGCTTGGCCGGGATCCTCCGGCCGGACGCCGGCGAGGTCACCTGGCGCGGGCACCGCATCGACACCTGGTCCGAGGCGGCGCGTTCCCGGCTGCGGCGCACCGAGTTCGGGGTGCTGTTCCAGTTCGGCCAACTGGTGGCCGAGTTGACGGCCGCGGAGAACGTCGCCCTGCCCCTGCTTCTCGCCGGCACGGGGCGGCGAGAGGCGCGGACGGCGGCGCTCACCTGGCTGGATCGGTTCGGTGTGGCCGAGTTGGCCGACCTTCGGCCGGGTGAGATGTCCGGTGGCCAGCAGCAGCGTTGCGCCACGGCACGGGCGCTGGTCACGGAGCCCCGGGTGCTCTTCGCCGACGAGCCGACCGGCGCACTGGACACGCTCGCCGGTGAGCAGGTGCTCACTCATCTGGTCCGGCTCGCCCGAGAGCAGCGCACCGCCGTCGTGCTGGTCACCCACGAACCGCGGATTGCCGCGTACGCCGATCGGGAGATCGTGCTGCGCGACGGCCTGGTGGACCACACCGGCCTGGGGGTCGACGTGCCGGTGGTCGGCGGCGCCCGGTGAGACCGGCGACGCTGGTCCGCCTCGCGCTCGCCGGCACCCGCACCGACACCGCCCGGGTGGTGCTCACCGCGCTGAGTGCCCTGCTGGCGACCCTGGCCGGGCTCGCGGCACTCACCGTGCTGGCCATCCCGACGCCAGCGGCAACGGACGAAAATCCCAACAGATGGTCGGAGCAATACCACAATGCGCTGCTGGTCGAGCCCGGGTTGCGGGGTGGGACGGCGTTCGCGTTGCTGATGTTGATGATTCCGGTGCTTGCGCTGGCTGGCCAGTGCGCCCGGCTCGGCGCGCCAGCGCGGGATCGGCGGCTGGCCGCGCTCCGGCTGGCCGGCGCGACTCCCGGCCAGGTCACCAGGCTGGCCGTGCTGGAGACCGGCGTGGCCGCCCTGCTCGGCACGCTCGTGGGGCTGGGCGTCTACCTGGTCGGCCGTGTGCAGCTGCACCGCCCCGACGAGCGAGGTCAACTGGCTCTGCCCACCGACGTGCTGCCGTCGACCGGGGCTCTGGCCGCAGTGGTGCTCGGTCTGCCGGTCGTCGCAGCGCTGGTTACCGCTCTGATGCTGCGTACGGTCACCACGAGCCCGCTCGGGGTGAGCCGTAAGGCCCGCCGCGAGCGCGGTCCGCGCCCGTGGGCGGGGTTCCTGATCGGGCTGGGCCTGGCCTCGTTCCTTGCCGTCCGTCCAATCACGTATCAGTTCGGCGGCAACGAGCAGGTGCTGGCCTGGCTGGTGCCGTTGCTGTTCGTGGCGGGTGGGTTCGCGGCGATGATCGGGGTGGTGATCGGCACCGGGTGGATCTCGTACACCTGCGGTCGGTTGTTGCGTCGGTATGCCCGCCGCCCGGCGGCCCTGCTCGCGGCGGGCCGGCTGATGGCCGACCCGTGGGCGGGCAGTCGCACGTTCGCGGCGCTGCTCGCCGCCCTGATCTTTGGTGGGGGTGCGGCCGCCCAGCGCGCCCACTTCGCCACCATGGACCAGCTCGATCGGGAGCAGAGCCAACTCGTCGGGGCGGACGGTGGCGGTGACTCCTTCTATCTGTCCACCATGGATCTGGTCGATGCCGCAGTCGCGGTGGCCATCCTGATCGCGACGGGTGGGCTGATCGTCGCGCTGGTCGAGGGGATCGTCGCCCGTCGACGCGCGTACGCGGCGTTGGTCGCCACCGGGGTGCCCCGAGCGACGCTGAGCCGTTCGGTGGCCTGGCAGGCGCTGGCCCCGGCGGTACCGGCGATCCTGCTCGCGCTCACCGTGGGCACCATGCTCGGCAGGGGATTCGGTGCGGAGGTGTCGGCGGGCGGCTCGTCGATGGAGATCTGCGAGGCAGCGGCGGCGCTGTGTGACGACCCTGCCACTCGCGAGCAGTACACCCGGATCGAGTACACCCCCGCGATCGAGCGAGCCGTTGCCGTACCCCTGGAGCAGTTGGCCTTGCTCGGTGTGGGCGCGTTGGTCGCGGTGCTGGTGACGGTCGGCGTCGGCCTGCTGTTCCTGCGCGCGAGCACGGCGCTGGACGAGCTGCGCACGACCTGAGCCCGGGTGGCTGGTCAGGTCGGGCTGTGGAAGAGGCCCGCGGACCAGGAGATCAGCAGGCCGACGGCGGCGGAGCAGCAGCAGACGACCAGGGCTGCGGCCACCACGGCGAGGATCGTCCAGGCGGACATGCGCCGGGCCGCACTCGGCGGTGCGTCGGTCCCCGAGCCGGCCTCGTCGTTCACGCCGGAAGTCTAGGCGAGCTGATCGAGCAGTTTCCCGGAAGTGGTGGCCTTGACGGACGGTCGAGGCCACCACCTCCAGGATCGAGCGCGATCATGTCGACCCGGCGGGTCAGGCGCGGTCGATGCGGTCCAGGATCCAGGCGTTGATGAACGCCTCCTCGCGCCAGGCGTCGTAGCGACCGCTCGGCCCGCCGTGCCCGGCACCCATCTCGGTCTTGAGCAGGTAGTCGCCCTCCGGGGCGGTCGCCCGCAGCCGGGCGATCCACTTCGCCGGCTCCGAATAGAGCACCCGCGTGTCGTTGAGGCTGGTCACCGCGAGGATCGCCGGGTAGTCCACCGCAGCCACGTTCTCGTACGGCGTGTAGGACTTCATGTACGCGTACACCTCGGGGTCCTCAAGTGGGTTGCCCCACTCCTCCCACTCGGTGACGGTCAGCGGCAGCGACGGGTCGAGGATCGACGTGAGCGCGTCCACGAACGGCACCTGCGCGACGATGCCGGTGAACGCGTCCGGTGCGAGGTTGGCCACGGCGCCCATCAGCAGGCCGCCGGCCGAGGCCCCCCGGGCGACCAGTCGGTCGCTGGCCGTCCAGCCAGCCTTGACCAGGTGCCGGGCGCAGGCGACGAAGTCGGTGAAGGTGTTCTTCTTGGCCAGCAGCTTGCCCTGGTCGTACCAGCGCCGACCCAGCTCACCGCCGCCCCGGGTGTGCGCCACGGCGAAGACCACGCCCCGGTCCAGCAGCGACAGTCGGGCTACCGAGAACCACGGGTCCATGCTGGCCTCGTACGAGCCGTAGCCGTACAGCTCGCACGGCGCCGAGCCGTCCCGGGGTGTGCCGACCCGGCAGACCAGTGAGATCGGCACCCGGGTGCCGTCGTCGGCGAGTGCCCAGTCGCGGTGCTGCTCGTACTCGGCCGGGTCGTAGGGTCGCCCGTCCGGCCCGGGCAGCACGGGCTTCTGCTTGCGCAGCACCATCTGTCGGGTGACCAGGTCGTAGTCGTACACCGAGTCCGGAGTGATCAGCGACGAGTAACGCAGGCGGACCTGCCCGGTGCGGTACTCCGGGTTGGCGTCCAGCCCGACGCTGTACAACGGCTCGGGGAAATCGATGTCGTGGGCGTCGTCGCTGCCCACCGGCATCACCCGCAGCCCGGTCAGCCCGTCGGTGCGCAGTGACACCACCAGGTGGTTCGCGAAGGCGTCCACGGCCTCCAGCCGGGTGCCCGGGGTGTGCTCGATCAGCGGCACCCAGTCGCCCGGCACGTCCGCCGAGGTGAACGCCAGCGCGAAGTCCTCCGCGCCGTCGTTGTGCAGGATCAGGAACCGGTGGCCATGGTGCTCCACCGTGTATTCGATGCCTTGCCGGCGCGGCGCGATCACGGCCGGCGCGCCGGCCGGGTTGCCGGCGGGGATCACCAGCACCTCGCTGGTCACCTTGCTGTGGACGTCGATCAGGATGAACTTCTCCGACCGGGTCAGCTCGACGCCCACCCAGAACCGCTCGTCGTCCTCCTGGTGGACCACCACGTCGTCGGTGGCGGCCGAACCGATGGTGTGCCGCCATACCTGGTTCGGTCGCCAGGCGTCGTCCACCGTCACGTAGAACAGCACCGAGGCGTCGGTCGACCAGGCGGTGCCGTAGAACGTGTCTGGTACTTCGTCCGGCAGCAACTCGCCGGTGGTCAGATCCTTCACCCGCAGGGTGAACCGCTCGTCCCCGGAGAAGTCGGTGGAGTAGGCCAGCCAGCGACCGTCTGGGCTGACGTCGAACGCGCCCAGCGAGAAGAAGTCGTGCCCCTCGGCCAGCAGGTTGCCGTCGAGCAGCACCTCCTCGCCGTCGAGCGGGGCGCCGTCCTCGCTGACCGGCGGGTCGGTCTCACCGTCGCGGACGGCGCGCCGGCACTGCACCCCGTACTGCTGCCCCTCGACCGTCCGGGTGTAGTACCAGTGCCCACCCTTGCGGGTCGGCACGGACAGGTCGGTCTCCCTGGTCCGTCGGCGGGTCTCCTCGAACAGTTCCTCGCGCAGCGTGGCCAGGTGCGCCGTACGCGCGTCGGTGTATTCGTTCTCGGCGGTCAGGTAGGCGATCGTCTCCGGGTCGTCCTTGGCGGCAAGCCAGGCGTACTCGTCGACGACGGTGTCGCCGTGGTGGGTGCGCTCGCTGGGCACCCGCTTCGCCGCGGGCGGGGCAGTCTCGGTGGTCACGGCGGCCACGTTACCGGCCGGCAGCTGCTGTACGCCGGACCAGCGGCATCCCGATAGTCGACACCGTGCGTTTAGAACACCTGTACGATGACCGCCATGGCGGCAGCAGCGAGTTCCCTCGGCCGATCCGGAGCCCTCGAGATCACCAGACGATTGGCGGCGATCTGCGGCCCACCGTTCTCCCGGCTGGGCGGGCCGGCCGACGAGGTGGCGGGGCGGCCGACGCGCTGGGTGGCGGTGCCGGGCAGCCCGCACGCCGCGGCCGAGGTGCTGCGGCTGGCTGCCGCGCACGACCTGGCGGTGGTGCCCCGGGGTGCCGGCACGAAGATCGACTGGGGTGCCACGCCTGTCCAGGTCGACATCCTGCTCGACACCGGCCGGCTGGCCGGCATCGGTCACGAGCCGGCCGGCGCGCCGGTGGCCGAGGTGGGTGCCGGCACCCCGCTGCGGGCGGTGCAGGCCACGTTGGAGCGCACCGGGCAGCGGTTGGCGCTGGACGCCCCGTCACCCGGCGCGACCCTCGGCGGGGTGCTCGCCGCCGGCGAGGCCGGCCCGCTGCGCCACCGCCACGGCAGCCCCTGCGACCAACTGCTCGGTGTCCGCTACCTCGGTGCCGACGGTGAGCTGGTCAGCGCCGGGGGCGGCACGCCCGGGCTCGACGTGGCGCGGCTGCTCTGTGGCTCCCAGGGCGCGCTCGGCGTGCTGGTCTCGGCGAGTCTGCGGGTGCAGCCGCTGCCGGCGAGCCGGCTCTGGGTGTCCCGCCCGGTGTGGACGCCGCTGGAAGTGCACGACCTGGTCCGGACGATCCTGGCCGCCCGCCTGGAGCCGGCGGCCATCGAGCTGGACCTCCCCGGGGGCACCCCACGGCCACGTACGCCGTACCCGCCCGGCCATCCGGCCGCCACCGCCCGGGAGCGCCACCCGTCGATGTCCGGGCGGGCCGGCGCTCCGTCTCGGGCGGGCAGCCTGGTGGTGCTGTTGGAGGGTGGCTCCGCCGATGTCACCGAACGCGCCGAGCGCCTGGTCGGCCTGCTACACGGGGAGGCGACGATCGCCCACTCCGCGCCGACGTGGTGGCGCCGCTACCCGTTCGCGCCCGGCGACACCGCGCTGCGCCTGGAGGTGCCGATCGGCGACCTGCACGCTGCCGTCTACGCGCTACGCGACGCCGCCGGCGCCCCGGTGCCGCTGCGCGGGTCCGCCGGGCTGGGCGTGGTGCACGCGGCACTGCCCGGAGCGCTGGCTCCCAGCCGGGTGGCGTCCATCCTGGCCGCCGTCCGAGGGGTGTTGCTGGCTCGGCAGGGCCGCTGCGTGGTGGTCTCCGCCCCCGCGGCGGTCCGCCAGGCCGTCGACCTCTGGGGCGAACTGGCCGGCCTGGCTCAGCTGCGAGCAGCCAAGGAGCACCTCGATCCGGAGCATCGGCTCGCCCCTGGACGCCTCCCCGGGGGCCTGTGAGCCCCGCACGGCGAGGAACGCACCGACGGTCGCGAGCTGCGCGACACTCGCCATGACCGTCAATCTACCGAGCAGCCCCGTTTCCCAGGGGCCGCGTGCCGGTCAGGTCGCGTCGTTGCGGAGCACCAGGATGGCGATGTCGTCCCGGGGCGGCTCGACGGAGAAGTTGATCGCGGCGGAGCGCAGCCTGGCGGCCACCACGTCGGCCGAATATCCAGCCAGGGGTGCGGCCGCGTCCCGCAGGCGGTCCGTGCCGAACAGCTCCCGGCCGCGCCGCCGCTCGGTGACGCCATCGGTGTAGAAGATCAGCGAGTCGCCCGGCGCGAGCGTGATCTTCGCCGTCGGCGAGGTGATCGTGTCGAGCAGGCCGAGCGCGGTGCCGCCGGTGCCGACGAATCCCGCGCCGCCGGCACCAGCGAGCAGCACCGGCTGATCGTGGCCGGCCAGATGCAGTGACACGTCCAACTCGTCGCCCTGGCCCGGCCCGACCGCCGCCAGCGCCAACGTGCAGTATCGCCCGCCACCCCGCTCGACAAGCGTCTCGTTGAGCCGCGCCAACGCCTCCGGCAACGGTTTCCCGTCGCCGACCAACACCCGGATCACGTCCCGGACCAGCCCGGTCACGGCGGCGGCCTGGACACCCTTGCCCGAGACGTCACCGATCACCACCAGCCAACGCCCGTCGGGCAGCGGCACCACGTCGTAGAAGTCGCCCCCCACCTCCGCGTCGTCGCCGGTCGGGACGTACTCGGCGGCGAAGCCGATCCCGTCCACCAGCGGCAGCACCGGCGGCAGCAGGGACTGCTGAAGGGTCTGCGCCACGCGGCGGCGCTCGGCGTGGATCCGGGCGTTCTCGATGGCCAGCGCCGCCCGGCGGGCCACGTCCTCCAGAACGGCCACCTCGTCCGGGTCGTGCCGGTGCCGTTGGTGCCGCCCTACCGCCAGGGTGCCGAGCCGCTCCCCGCGCGCGATCAGTGGGACCGCGAAGCCTTCCATCGGCCCGCCCAGGGGGATCTGCGCCGCGCTGCGCGACGCCTCACGTAGGCGGGCCTGGATCGAATCCGGCCCGGTCTCGGCCAGCACCTTGTGCAGTTGCGGAAGCATCGACTCATCGGCGTGGCTGGCGGCCGCGAGCCGGAGCCGGCCCCACTCGTCGGCGGTGTGCACCGCGCACCACTGGCCGAGCCGTGGCACCACCAACTGCGGGACCAGGGCCATGGTCAGATCGACGTCCAGCGACTGGGCGAGCAGCTCGCTCGCCTCAGCCAGGAACGTCAGCCACACCTGCCGGCGGACGTCGGCCCTGCGGAGCCGGTCGTTCTCCAGGTGCAGCGACAGTCGCTCGGCGGTGAGCACCGCCAACGGCCGGGCGTACGCCGACGGCGCGGCGTCCAACTCCAGCTCCCCGGCGTACGGGCGTTGCACCGTCAGCGGCACCCGGAGCAGTTCGCTCTCCGGGTGGGGCGGTCGACCGAAGCGTGCCAACACCTGACGGCCCTGTCCGTCGCCCCGGTCCAGGCGGATCGTGCCACCGGCCGCGCCCACCATCTCGGCGACCCTGCTGAGCAGGTTGGTGGCGAAGTCGGGCAGCGGATCGTCCGCGTGCGGGTCGGGTGCGGTTTGCATGAGTTCGCTCATCGCGTTGGCGCTCGGCGCGGACCTGTCGGTGCTCACCCGAAGGTCGCCACCGGCGGTGCCCTCGGTTGGCGGGTCGGCACCGGGGCGGTCCAATCGGAACCAGACGCCCTTGCCGGTGGGCAGGTACGTGGTGCCCCAGCGACTGGCGAAGTGGTCGACCAGCAGCAGACCTCGGCCACGCTCGGAGACCTCGTCGATCTCCATGGAGTCGTTGCGGGTGCCGACGGTCAGCTCGTCGCCCGACCCGGGCGCGAAGTCGGAGACGGTGACGGTCAGCCCGATCGCGTCGGCGACGACCTCGATGTCCAGTTCGGTGCGGGCGTGCTCGACGGCGTTGGTGGTCAGCTCGGTGGTGAGCAGCAGGGCCTCGTTGGCCAGCTCGTCCAGGTGTGACTCGGTCAACACCGAGCGGACCACGGCGCGGGCGGCGGCCGGCGTACGACGGTCGGCGGGCAGGCGGACGCGCCGGATCGCCCCGTCCCGGGCCCCGGCCGTCGCGGCCCCCGCCTCGGCTGACACCCCCGTATCCTCCACCGTCCCCCCACCAGGTGCCAAGCCGATCATGAATCGTGCCCCTCCTCCGCCCGAGACGAGAGGAAGGGCACCCGGTGGGGCGACCGCCCTCGATGCGTCCGACGGGCGGGTTGGCGGCCCTTGCGAGGTGTGCGACGCGCCGTGCCAGCCCTGCGTTCATCGGCCGAATCGGACGGGGATCGCAGCCATCTGGTGGGTCGCACGCCCTGGCACTACGGCGCGCGCGGGCACAATATGGGGTGTCGGTGTGTCCGCACGGACCGGCAGCCCCCGAGTTGAGCGAGGAATGATGACCACGGCGAAGCAGTCGGTGGCGGATTCGTCCGCAGCCGACCACGAGGCGCTCCTCGGTGAGTTGACCGAGGCACTGCGACGGGTCCGTTGCGGCGACCTGAAGGTCCGGCTTCCCCGCCGCGCCGGCACGGCTGGTGAGGTGGCGGACGCCTTCAACGAGGTGGTCTCGTCCCAGGAGCGGCAGTACCTGGACCTGCGGCGGATCAGTCGGATCGTCGGTCGTGACGGCCGGCTCACCGAGCGGCTCGACGACGAGGGGCTGGACGGCTCCTGGGCGGAGGGGCAGCGGGCCATCAACTCGCTGATCGACGACCTGGGCCGCCCGACAACCGAGATCGCCCGGGTCATCGTGGCGGTCGCGGACGGCGACCTGTCCCAGCACATGGCGCTGGAGATCGACGGCCGGCCGCTGCGTGGTGAGTACCTGCGCATCGGGCGCACCGTCAACACCATGGTCGACCAGCTCTCGTCATTCTCGAACGAGGTGACCCGGGTGGCCCGTGAGGTGGGCACCGAGGGCAAGCTCGGTGGCCAGGCCGACGTGCGGGGCGTCGCCGGCACCTGGAAGGACCTCACCGACTCGGTGAACACCATGGCGTCGAACCTGACCGGCCAGGTGCGGTCGATCTCGCAGGTGGCGACGGCGGTGGCCAAGGGTGACCTGTCGCAGAAGATCACGGTTGGCGCGCGCGGTGAGGTGGCCGAGTTGGCCGCCACGATGAACTACCTCACCGACACGCTGCGGCTCTTCGCCGAGCAGGTGACCCGGGTGGCCCGGGAGGTGGGCACCGAGGGCAAGTTGGGCGGCCAGGCCGAGGTGCCGAACGTGGCCGGCACCTGGAAGGACCTGACCGACAGCGTCAACTCGATGGCGTCGAACCTGACCGCCCAGGTCCGCAACATCGCGCAGGTCTCCACGGCGGTGGCGCGTGGTGACCTGTCGCAGAAGATCACGGTGGCGGCGCAGGGCGAGATTCTGGAGCTGAAGGACACCGTCAACACGATGGTGGACCAGCTGTCGTCGTTTGCCGACGAGGTGACCCGGGTGGCCCGTGAGGTGGGCATCGAGGGCAAGCTGGGCGGCCAGGCGCAGGTGCGCGGGGTCTCTGGCACCTGGCGAGACCTCACCGAGAACGTCAACCAGTTGGCCGGCAACCTGACCAGCCAGGTCCGCAACATCTCCCAGGTCTCCACGGCGGTGGCGAAGGGTGACCTGTCGCAGAAGATCACGGTGGACGCCCAGGGTGAGATCCTGGAGCTGAAGAACACGGTCAACACGATGGTGGACCAGTTGTCGTCGTTTGCTGACGAGGTGACCCGGGTGGCCCGTGAGGTGGGCACCGAGGG